>NZ_POTX01000288.1 GCF_003236305.1 Micromonospora endophytica
GAGACAGGGATTTGTCGGCGCCTTGGGTGGGGTCGCGGACGAAGTGGCGCTGGAAGATGACGAAGATGATGGCTACCGGGATGGTGGCCAGGAGGGCGGCGCCCAGCTTGAGGGGATACTGGGTGCCCTTGCCTAGGGAGCCGCTGACCAGGTCGGCGAGGCCGCGGGGGAGGGTGAACAGGCTCGGGTCCTGCACCGAGACCAGGCTGTGCGGGAACTCGTTCCAGGTGCCCTGGAAGGACAGGATGGTCAGGGTGATCAACGCCGGTTTCGCCATCGGCAGCACCACCGACCAGAAGGTACGGAAGATGCTCGCCCCGTCGATGCGGGCCGCCTCCTCCACGCTCACCGGAATCGACTCGAAGAACTGCTTCATGATGAACACGCCTGCGGCGTCGGCGAGCAGCGGCACGATCAGCCCGGCGTAGCTGTTGTAGATGCCGAGCTGGTTGAGCACCAGGAACTTGGGGATCAGCAGCACCACACCTGGCACCGCCATCACCGCGATGACCGCCGCGAACAACCCGGACCGGCCACGGAAGCGCAGCCGGGCCAACGCGTACCCGGCCAGCGAACAGAAGAAGACCCGTCCGGTGGTGGCCACCACCGTCACCAGCAGGGAGTTGCCGAGCCAGAGCGGGAAGTTGGTGCCGGTGAAGATCCGCACGAATCCGTCGAGCACCACCGGGTCGGGGATCGGCGAGAGCGGGTTGGCGGCGGCGTCCGGTTCGGTCTTGAGCGAGTTGCCGATCTGGATCACGAACGGGTACAGGAAGACCAGCGAGAAGAAGACCAGGACGGCGTACCCGAGGAAACGGGTGGCCAGGGTGCGTGGACCGCGGGCACCGCGCCGGGCGGACGAGGTGGAACGGTCGGCCAGTGCGGTCATCGGGCGGATTCCTCCGATCGGCGTCGGCGCCACCAGCGGGGTTTCTCGGCGTCCCGGTCGGCCATGATCCGGCGCTGCACCAGCGTGAACACGACGATGATCAGGAACAGGACGAACGAGATGGCCGCGCCGGAGCCGTAGTCGAAGTCGCGGAACGCGGTGCGGTACGACAGGTAGGCCGGGGTGAGGGTGGTCTTGGCGGGATCGCCCTGACTCATCACGTACACCTGGTCGAAGACCTGCCAGGAACCGATCAGGCCGAGGGTGAGCACCAGGAACGTGGTCGGCTTGATCAGCGGCAGGGTGACGTGCCGGAACCGCTGCCACCGGCTCGCACCGTCGAGGGCACCCGCCTCCTCCAGCGTGACCGGCACGTTCTGGAGAGCGGCGAGGAACATCAGCATGAAGGTGCCGGAGGTGGTCCAGACCACGAGCGTGATGATGGACATCATCGCGACGCTCGGTCCGGACAGCCAGTCCCACCAGCTCAGGCCGAACGGTCCGCCGTCGGTCAACGCGGCGGGCGGATCGTCCAGCCCGACCACACCGAGCAACAGATGCAGCACCCCCCGGGAGTCGGCGAACCACTGCGGCCCGCTGATGCCGAAGAGCGCGAGCAGGTTGTTGACCGCGCCGGAGTTGGCGAACAGGAAGAGGAACACCACGCTGATCGCCACCGAACTGGTGACCGACGGGAAGTAGAACGCGGTCCGGAAGAAGCTCTTGCCCTTGAGTAGCCGGTTGTTCACCACCAGCGCCAAGCCGAGGGCCAGCACCGTCTGGGTGGGTACGACGAGCGCCACGTAGTAGATGTTGTTGCGGATGCTGGTCATGAAGTCCCGGCGGGCCAGGCCGTCGGTGGTGAACAGCTCGGTGTAGTTCTTGACGCCGACGAACGGCACCTCGCTGGTGAACGGGCTGCCCTGGCCGGTCCAGTCGGTCAGGCTGACCCAGAGCGCCATCAGGATCGGCAGCAACAGGAACAGCCCGAGGATGGCGATCACCGGCGCGACGAACAGCCAGCCGGCGATGTTCTCGTTACCGCGTACGCCGCCGCGCACATCGCCCTCCCTTCGGTCGGGTGGAAGGTGAAAGGAGGGGCCCCCTGCTAACGCCTGGTGTATAGGAGGGGGCCCCTGCTAACAAGCTCAGCTGCCGCCGAGCGCGGCCTGGGCGTTCTTGTCGAAGGTGGCGAGGATCTTCTTCGGGTCACCGCCGGCCAGGCCCTGGAGTCCGGCCTCGAGGTCCTGCAGAACGCTGTCCATCTTCGGCGCGTTCACCGGGCCCTGGGCGTACTCGGCACCGTCGATGAACGGCTTGTCGGCCGGGAACTCGGCGGTGTACTGGTCACGGACCGACTGCCGCGACGGCATCACGCCGAACGCCTTGGCGAACGCCATCTGCTGCTCGCCGCTCGTCATCGCCTCGACGAACTTGATCGCCTGCTCCTTGTACTGCGACTTCGCGGCGATCCCCCAGCACTGGGTGAAGGAGAGCGTGCCCTTGCCGGCGGGCCCGGCCGGCAGCTCGACGACCTGGTACTTCACGTCCGGGAAGTCGTTCTGCAGGGCACCCTTGATCCAGTTGCCCTCGATGGTCATCACCGCGGCGCCCTTGCCGAACGCCTCACCGGACCAGCCCGCGTCGAGCTGCTTGGGGAAGCGGGCCAGGCCGTCGGTGAGCAGCTGCTTGACGTACGTCAGCGCGGCGGTGTTCTCGGCGGTGTCGCCGGTGGCGGTCTTGCCGTCGGAGCTGAGCAGCCAGCCGCCGTTCTGCACCAGGAACGCGCCGATCCGGTCCCGGGTGTCGCCGAGCGCCAACGGCACCAGCCCGGCAGCCTTGATCTTGCGGGCGACGGCGGTCAGCTGGTCCCAGCTGGTCGGCACGTCGGCGTCGGTCAGACCGGCCTTGCTCCACAGCTCGGTGTTGATCTGGAGGGCGAGGGTGGAGAAGTCCTTGGGCGCGCAGTAGAGCTTGCCGTCGTAAGTGAAGGTGGTACGCAGGCTCTCGTAGAAGTCGTCGGTGTTGCTGATCTTGTCGCCGTACGGCTCCAGGGCGCCCACGCTGGCGTAGTCGGCGAAACGGGTGGCGTCGACGTAGAACACGTCCGGCGGGTTGCCCCCGGCCAGCCCCTGGCCCAGCTGCTGGGTGAGGTCCTGGGCCGGGATCACTGTGGCCTGGTTGCCGGAGGCGCTGGCCCAGGCCGCGGCGGCGTCCTGCACGGCCTTGGTCTCGGCGTCCCCGGAGGAGCCGATCATGATCTGGAGGTTCGCCGGGCCGGTGGACTGGGCGGTTTCGCCGGAGGAGTCGTCGAAGCCGCTGCCGCAGGCGGCCGAGCCGAGCAGCGCGGCTGTGGTGAGGCCGGCGACGGCCACGCGGGTGAGGACGCGGGGTGTCATCGTGTTTCTCCTGTGGTGGTGAGGGACGGGAAATCAGGCCGGGTGCCGCAGGACCAGCGCGGGTCGGAGCAGCACCTGCCGTGGGCCGTGGCGCGGCCCGTCGAGCAGGTCGGTGAGCAGGTCGACGCAGCGGGCCGCGGCGTCGCCGAGCGGCTGGCTGACGCTGCTGAGGCCGACCGCTGCGGCGACCGGGGTGTCGTCGAAGCCGATCACCGGTAGGTCGGCGCCGGCGGTGCGCAACGTCTGCATCGCGCCGAGGGCGAGCGAATCGCTGGCGCAGACCAGGGCGGTCGGTGGTGCGGGCCGGTCGAGCAACTCGCGGGCGGCCCGCGCGCCCTCGGCGATGCCGTCCTCGGTCTCGGCATCCAGCGCGGTGGGGTCGACGCTGGTCTCGACGAGGGCGCGCCGCCAGCCGGCCCGCCGGTCGTCGCCGACACCGGAACCGGCCGGCCAACCGATGAAGCCGGTACGCCGGTGCCCGGCCGCGATCAGGTGGGCGGTCGCCGCCGCGGTGCCCGCCGCGCCGTCGACGTCGACCCAGCTGTGCGACTGGAGGTGGTCCCACGGCCGGCCGAACGTGACGAACGGGATCTCGCGTTCGGCCAGCCACGCGGTACGCGGATCGCCGTGGTCGGTCCCGGTGATCACGAAACCGTCCAGGTCGTACGCGCTGAGCAGGTCGCCGTAGGTGGCGATCTCGCGGTCGTCGTCGGCGGCCGTGTAGAGCATCACCCGGTAGCCGGACGCCTCCGCGGTCTCGGTGAGCCCGTGTAGGAAGCGGTCGAGCACCGAACCGTTTATGCCGTCGCGGGTCGGTTCGATCCGTACCGCGATCAGCCGGGACCGGCCGGTACGCATCTGCCGCGCGGCCTGGTTGGCGCGGTAACCGAGTGTGACTATCGCGTCCTGCACCCGTTGCCGTGTCTCCGGCCGCACGATGTGCGGCGCGTTGATGACGTTGGAAACGGTCTGCCGGCTGACCCGGGCGTGCTGGGCCACCGTGGCGATGGTCACCTTTTCAGCCACATTATGCCTTTCGAGGGGCTTGAACGATCCAATTTGGATGGGGCAGGATTGGAACGTTCAAGTTGGTTGAGTGTTTCGGACTCTGCACCCCCCGGAACCGTCTGTCAAGAGGCGGTGCCACCGATGAACCTGGAGCCGTACGTGACCGCACGCCACCTGCAACCCCTGCTGCACGACCTGGTGGGAGTGGCCTTCGCGCCCACAAGTGCGCTCGGGGACCCCGCCGGGCAGATCCGGTCGCGCGGCGTCCAGGGCGTCTTCCACGCCGACACCCGGGTGCTGTCCCGTGCTGAGCTGCTCGTCGACGACCAGGAGCCCGAGACCATCGGCCATGCGCCTGTCGACGCCCACGCCGCCCGGTTCGTCGGTCTTGCCCGGTGGCTCGGTGACCCCGGTGCCGACCCGACCGTCCGCCTGGACCGGACCCGTCGGCTCGACCGGCACGGCCTCACCGAGGAGATCCAGGTCGTCTCCACCGCCGCCGAGCCGGTGACCGCCACCGTCACCGTCGACCTCGGCTGCGACCTCGCCCCGATCGAGCAGGTCAAGACCGGCTTCACCAGCCCACCGCTGCCGGCCCGGACGCCGGAACCCGGCCGGGTGAGCTGGGCCGCCGGCGGCACCACGGTCACGGTCACCGCCGCCGACGCGGCCCTCGACCTCGCCGGTGACCGGTCCACCGCACCCCGCCTGACCTGGCCGGTCACCCTCGGCCCACGGCAGAGCGTGACGCTGCGCTGGCGGCTGGCCGTCACCGACACCAGCGCCGTGGTGGCGTACCCGCCGGCGGAGCCGACCTGGGCCCGGCCGCAGGTGCAGGCCGACGACCGGCGGCTGGGCCGGCTGCTGCACCGCGCCCTCGACGACCTGCACGCGCTGCGGCTGGCCGACCCCCAGGCCCCCGGCGACGTCTTCCTCGCCGCCGGCGTGCCCTGGTTCCTCACCCTCTTCGGCCGCGACAGCCTCTGGGCCGCCCGGATGCTGCTGCCACTCGGCACCGACCTGGCCGCCGGCACGCTGCGCGTGCTGGCCCGCCGCCAGGGCCGACACACCGACCCGGCCACCGGCGAGCAGCCCGGCAAGATCCTGCACGAGCTGCGACGCGGCGAGTTCAGCCTGCCCGCCAACGGACTGCGCCTGCCGCCGGCCTACTACGGCACGGTGGACGCCACCATGCTCTGGGTCAACCTGCTGCACGACGCCTGGCGCTGGGGGCTGCACGCCGAGCAGGTCGAACCGCTGCTGCCGCACCTGGAAGCCGCGCTCGGCTGGCTGGGTGAGCACGCCGACGCCGACGGCGACGGTCTTGTCGAATACCTCGACACCAGCGGGCACGGGCTGTCCAACCAGGGCTGGAAGGACTCCGGCGACGCCGTCCGGTTCCGCGACGGAAGCCTGGCCGGCGGGCCGATCGCGCTGGCCGAGGTGCAGGGCTACGCGTACGAGGCCGCCGTCAACGCCGCCGCGCTGCTCGACGCGTTCGACCGGCCCGACGGCGACCGGTGGCGGGAGTGGGCCGGCAGGCTCGCCGCCCGGTTCCGGGCCGCCTACTGGGTCGACGGTCCGTACGGCCCGCAGCCGGCGTTGGCCCTGGACCGGGACAAGCGGCCGGTCGACTCACTGACCAGCAACATCGGTCACCTGCTCGGCACCGGCCTGCTCGACGACGACGAGCAGGCACAGGTCGCCCGGCTGCTCGGCACCGACACCATGTCCGGGGCGTACGGGCTGCGCACCATGTCCACACTTGATGCGGGCTTCAGTCCGCTGTCGTACCACTGCGGCTCGGTCTGGACGCACGACACCGCCATCGTGCTCACCGGCCTGGCCCGGGCCGGCTTCCCCGAACCCGCCCTGCGCCTGACCGACGGACTGCTCGCCGCCGCCGAGGCGTTCGACTACCAGCTGCCGGAGCTGCACGGCGGCGACGACAGATCCACCCTCGGTCGACCCGTGCCCTACCCGGCCGCCTGCCGTCCCCAGGCCTGGTCGGCGGCGGCCGCGGTGTCGCTGCTGCACGTCGCCGCCGGCGTCTACCCCGACGTGCCCGCCGGCACGGTACGCGTCGCGCCGCTGGCCGGTCCGCAACTCGGTGCCGTCTCGGTGACCGGACTGCGGGTCGGCGATGGCGAGATCGCGGTGGACGTCGACGCCTCCGGGCACGCCACCGTCACCGACCTGCCCGGCAACCTGAGGTTGCTCACCCCCACGATCCCC
>NZ_POTX01000289.1 GCF_003236305.1 Micromonospora endophytica
CCCCCGCGCCCCTCACGCCCCTCACGCCGCTCGCGCTCGGGCCGCTCGTGTTGATCAAGAAGTTTGCGTCGGATTTCGCGCGCTGGGTGACGCAAACTTCTTGATCAACACGGGGAAAAGCGGGAAGCCCGTCTCCCTGGGGAGGCGGGCTTCCGGCGTTTGCAGGGTCAGTGTTCGGCGGTACGGCGGGTGCCGGAGTAGTACTCGAAGAGCAGGCCACAGGCGGCGAAGATCACTGCCACCGCGCCAAGGCCGAGCAGCCAGAACTGCCAGAACACCAGGCCCAGACCGGCGGTCGCGGCAGCCAGCGCCAGGCCGAACGGCCAGTAGCTGCCCGGGCTGAAGAAGCCGATCTCGCCGGCGCCGTCGGCGATCTCAGCGTCCGGCCGGTCCTCCGGGCGCAGGTCGATCCGGCGGGAGACGAACCAGAAGAAGCCGCCGCACATCGAGCAGAGCAGGAACGACAGCAGCAGGGCCACGGTGCCGATCCACTCGACGCGGCCACCCGAGTCGGCCCAGGTCCAGCCGCCGTAGAGGAAGGTCGCGAACAGCAGGAACGCAGCGATGATCAGGAAGATGCGCCACTCGGTCTTCATGCCCGCTACCTCAGCTTCCCGCGCCGGCCTGGTTGAAGTTGTGCTCGGTACGCCGCGTCTCGAACGGCCGCGTGGTCACCGCGTACGGCTCCTCGCCGATCGAGGTCAACGCGTCCTGGGTCGAGGCGCCACCCTGCTTGGCGGCGAGGAAGCGGTCGAAGTTCTCCGGCGAGACCACCCGCAGCTCGAAGTTCATGAAGGCGTGGTAGCTGCCGCACAGTTCGGCGCAGCGGCCCACGTACGCGCCCTCGGACTCCAGCGAGGAGACCTCGAAGACGTTACGGATGTTGCCCGGCATGACGTCCCGCTTGAACAGCATCTCCGGCACCCAGAACGAGTGGATGACGTCCTTGCTGGTCTCCTCGAACCGGATGGACCTGTCGGTCGGCAGCACCAGGATCGGGATGACCTCGCTGGTGCCCAGCACCGAGGCGGTGGTGTTGGCGTCGACGCCCTGGCCGTCGCGGTAGTTGAACTGCCAGTTCCACTTGAACGCGACCACCTCGACGGTCACGTCGGGGTTGCTGGTGGTCTTCACCACGTCGGTCTGCACGACCGCGGTGTAGTAGAAGAGCACCGAGACGATCAGCACCGGCGCGATCGTGTAGAGGAACTCCATCGGCAGGTTGTACCGCGTCTGCACTGGCAGTTCGTTGCCACGCTTGCGGTAACGCACGACGCACCAGAAGATCAGGCCCCAGACGAAGACGCCGACCACGAGCGCCGCGATGCACGAGGCGATCCACAGGTCGTACATCCGCCGGGATTCGGGGGTGATGCCCTGCGGCCAGCCGAAGCCGAACGCCGAGTTGACGTCACAGCCGGTGAGCAGGATCAGTAGCGCCGCCCCACCGAATCCGAGCCCGGCGAGACGCCCCGCGCGACGACCCCGCCGCCCGCCGGCTCCCGGGGATGCGCTGCGCCGTACGGCCGTCGGCCGTACCTCCGAACTCCTTGCGACCACCTGGTCCTGCCTCCCTAGCGCGCCGCGGTGTCTTCCTCGATCTGGCCGGCCCCGCCGAGCGGAGCGACCGCACCAGCGGCAAAGGCGTCACCGACGGTCGCAGATTACTCGACCATGACGGGCTGGACCCGGTTGGGGTCAGTTCCCACACCCGAGAGAGGGGATCCGGGGCCGGCCGAGACGATAACGTCAGCAGACGTGATCCCCTCCCCCGTCTACCTGGACGCCGCCACCGCCGCGCCGTTGCATCCGGTCGCGCGACAGGCGTTGCTGGCCGCGCTCGACGACGGCTGGACCGACCCCGACCGGCTCTACGCGCCCGCCCGGCGCGCCCGCCAGTTGCTCGACGCCGCGCGCGAGGCCGCGGCGGACACCCTCGGGGTACGCCCCGACGAGCTTTCCTTCACCGCCAGCGGCACCACCGCGGCGCACTCCGCAGTGCTCGGCGGCCTGGCCGGGCGACGGCGCACCGGTGCGGCGCTGGTGCACTCGGCGATTGAGCACTCCGCCGTGTTGCACGCGGCCGAACGGCACGTGGCCGGCGGCGGCACGGCCACCTCGGTGCCGGTCGACCGCCTCGGCCGGTTGGACCTCGACGCCTGGTCGGCCGCGGTGACCCGGCCCAGGGTGGCGCTGGCCGCGTTGATCGCGGCCAGCCACGAGGTGGGCACCGTGCAGCCGGTCGACGCTGCGGTGTCGACCTGCTTCGCCGCCGGGGTACCGCTGTACGTCGACGCCGCCCAGGTCGTGGGCCGGATGCCGGTGCCGGCCGGGTGGTCGGTGTTGAGCGCGAGCGCCCGCAAGTGGGGCGGCCCGCCCGGCGTCGGTCTGCTGGTGGTCCGCAAGGGCACCCGCTGGGAGTCGCCCTGGCCGGCCGACGAACACGAGTCGGGCCGGGCGCCGGGCACGGTGAACCTGCCGGCGGTGGTGGCCGCTGCGGCCAGTCTGCGCGCGGCGGCGGCCGACGCGGCTACGGAGGCGGCCCGGTTGTCGCCGCTGGTGGACCGGATCCGCGCCCGGGTGGCGGCCGAGGTGCCGGACGTGGAGGTGGTCGGCGACCCGGAACACCGGCTGCCGCACCTGGTCACCTTTTCCTGCCTGTACGTCGACGGCGAGGCGCTGCTGCACGCGCTGGACCGGCGCGGCTTCGCCGTCTCGTCCGGCTCGTCGTGCACCTCGTCCACACTGCGCCCGTCGCACGTGCTGGAGGCGATGGGGGTGCTTTCGCACGGCAACGTACGCGTCTCGCTGCACCGCGACACCACCGAGGCCGACGTCGACCGTTTCCTCGCCGAACTGCCCGGCATCGTGGCCGACCTGCGCGCCCAGGCCGGGGTGGTGGGCCTGTGACCACCCCCGAACCTGACGAGATCCTCGACTGCCTCGGCCAGCGCTGCCCGCTGCCGGTGATCGCGCTGGCCCGCCGACTACCCGAGCTGCCGGTGGGCGCGGTGATCCGGGTGCTCGCCGACGACCCCGCCGCCGCCGTCGACATCCCCGCCTGGTGCCGGATGCGCCAACAGGAGTTCCTCGGCACCGCCGGCACCGCCCACCACATCCGCCGCCGGCGGTGAAAGGAGGGGCCCCCTATTAACGCCTCGTGTATAGGAAGGGCCCCCTATTAACAAGCGGCTCAACAAGGCAGCGCCGCATCGACCCAGAGCAGTCGCAGCCGACGGCCGGAGCGAGAGAAGAGGCGTACGGCGCTGTCCGGGTTCGTGAACTGCACGGTGAATGCACGATCATCGCCGCAGACCAACGCGCCGTCGGCAAATGCCAGGCCCCAGGCGAAGACATCAGCGTCGACGCGATCGCCGTACTCCTCACAGATCGCAAACCGTCGTGGCGCGAACTCGTTGACCAGGTCGACCAACATCAGCTGGAACTCCTCGGGCGAACCGAGCGGCGGGACTGGGGGCCTGCGGAGCCGATCAGCCGGCGATCGACCGGCTCACCGCGCTCGCCACCAGGTCCGACGCGAAGACCTGGTGGGCGCCGTGGGCCAACGTGATGCCGGACTGGTTCAAGACGTACGTCGGCCTGGAAGGTCTCGCCGACGGCGCGTTCGTTTTCGAGTCGATGGTGATCCCCGGCCTGCTCCAGACCGAGAGCTACGCGCAGGCGCTGACCTTCGGCACCGGTTTCGTCCGTCCGGATCACGCCGAGCGTTTCGTGGGGTTCCGGCAGACCCGGGCGCAGCGGCTGACCGACGACGAGCCACTGGCCCTGCACGCGGTCGTCGGCGAGGCCGCGCTGCGGCTGCGGCTGCGGCTGCGGCTGCGGCTGCGGCTGCGGGTCAACGGCGACGAGACCCGGCGGGCCCAGCTCGCCCACCTGGCCGCCATGTCGGAGTTGCCGAACGTGACAGTGCAGGTGCTCCGGCCCGAGGACGGCCCACACGCAGCGACGCCGTTGGGCAAGTTCGTCCTGCTGGACTTCGCCCACGTCCGGCCGATCGCCTACACCGAGGTGCTCGACGGGGCGATGTACGTGCAGGATCCGGACGGCGTACGGACCTATAGAAGGGTGGCCGACAACCTGCGCCAGGTCGCCCTCTCGCCCGCCGAGTCGCGCGCGTTGATCAGGGAGCTGGCCGGCGCGGCCTAGCCCTCGGCGGCCAGCGTGTCCACCCCCGACCGCTCCGCCGCCCCTCCTGGTTCACCAGCAGCCGCAGCGCCAACAACGGCGACTGCGTGGAGTGCGCGATCCTGCCCGACCTGGTCGCGGTGCGCGACAGCAAGGACCGCCCCGGTCCCGTGCTCACCTTCTCCCGCCGCCAGTGGTCGGCCTTCATCACCACGCTCACCCCGACCACCCACTGACATCCGGCGTCCCTGTCGAACGATGGCCACCGGGACTCGCCGACCGCCTCCGGCAGCGCGACCCTCGACACAAGCCGACCGCGAAGCGGCAGCACTCAGAGTCCTGCTCGCCATCCCCGCGATCGTCGCCACCCGGCACCCGGTCGTGCACACCCTCCGATCCGCACCGACCTGACCATCGAGCGGAGCGGGCTACGGACTGGTCTATGGCTTGCGGGGTGCCCGACTGGTCGCGAACCAGTCCACCGCGAAGTCGACAAGCAGGCGCTGGCGCATCAGTCGACACTCGGCCCCGCCCACCTGCCCGATCCGCGCGCTGCCGGTGCTTTCGAAGGCGTCGCCCAACCGGTCGAAGTCGCTCTCGTCGGTGTCGACGTCCTGCCAGCGCATCCAGGCCCGACCGGTGGCGGTGCGGACAGCGGAGCCTTCCTGCCTGCGCGGCGGATCCGGCAACCCGTACTCGGCCAGGTGCAGCGAGGTGTTGCTGCGGTGCCCCACCCCCAGCAGCAGGACGTCACCGTCGAGACGGTACACCGCACCCACGGGTGAATTCGTGCCCAACATCTCGTCCAGTTGATGCCCGCCCACCACCGCTTCGGCGGCCGGGCCGACGGCCGCGAACGACACCTGCGGGTGGTCGCTGCGCCGCGCGCCCGGCCAGGTGCGGACGGTCTCCGCGATCACGCCCATCCACCGGCTCGGCGTCACCGCCGGGTCGAATCCGGGCGTGTGTGCGCGGATCACCGGCCACCACGACTCCGGCACCGGCGGATGCTGCCAGCCGGCGGGATCGGTGTTGTCCGGTGTGTGCGTCGGCACCACCAGCGTGCCGTCTGGGCCCAGGGCATCGAGCAGCGCCTGGACCACCGCGACCGGGCCGCCGCAGACCCAGCCGAGCGCTGTGAGTGACGAGTGCACCAGCAGCACCGACCCACGTCGCAGTCCGAGCGACGCCAGGTCGTCGGCGAGCGCGGTACGCGTGTACGGCAGGTCAGCGTCCATCGGCGAACCGTGAAGCACCTGGACGTTCGACAACGACTGTCAGGGCAGGAGGCGGGGGCGGACCTCGTCGGCGGCCTCGTCGCCGTAGGACTCGGCGAGGCGCTTGACGAAGAGGTCGGGGCGTACGTCGTACTCCTGGGTTCCGACGGTCTCCAGCACCAGGGTGGCGAGCAGGGAGCCGACCTGGGCGGCGCGCTCCAGCCCGACGCCCCAGGAGAGTGCGGTGAAGAAACCGGCGCGGAAGCCGTCGCCGACGCCGGTCGGGTCGACCGCCTGGGTCTGGCGGGCGATCGGTACGTGGATCGGGTCGATCTCCCGGCCGGCGATCTCCACCCCGTCCTTGCCCAGCGTGGTGACTCGGATCCGGACCAGGTCCAGCAGCTGGTCGTCGCTGAGCCCGGCCTTCTGCTGGAGCAGCGACTTCTCGTAGTCGTTGGTCATCAGGTAGTCCGCGCCCTCGATGAGCGCCATCACGTCCTCGCCCGGCATCCGGGCGAGTTGCTGGGAGGGGTCGGCGGCGAACGGGTAGCCGCGCTCGCGGCACTCGGCGGAGTGCCGCAGCATCGCCTCCGGGTCGTTGGCGCCGACCAGCACCAGGTCCAGCCCGCCGAGACGCTCGGCGACCGGGCGGAGCTCGATGTTGCGGGCCTCGCTCATCGCCCCGGCGTAGAAGGAGGCGATCTGACACATGTCGGTGTCGGTGGTGCAGACGAAGCGGGCGGTGTGCGCCACCTCGCTGATGTGCACCGAGTCGCAGTCGACCCCGTGCCGTTCCAGCCAGGAACGGTAGTCGGCGAAGTCGGCGCCGACCGCGCCGAGCAGCACCGGACGCAGTCCGAGCTGTCCCATGCCGAACGCGATGTTCGCTGCCACTCCGCCCCGGCGCAGCACCAGGTCGTCCACCAGGAAGGAGAGCGACACCTTGTGCAGCTGGTCGGCGATGAGCTGGTCGGCGAACCGGCCGGGGAAGCTCATCAGATGGTCGGTGGCGATCGAGCCGGTCACGGCGATCTTCATGGCAACCCTCGGGATCGGAAGCAGAGCCCGATCAGCCTACCGGCCCCACACCCCCGAGCGACCGTCCCGCCCCCGCTCGCC
>NZ_POTX01000028.1 GCF_003236305.1 Micromonospora endophytica
CCCCCCACCCCCGCCGAACTGGACGCGATGCCGCAGCAGATCCGGGACGTGCTGGCCAGCTACCACGACCCGGCGTCGCTCACCGTACGGGCCCTCTCCCCCGCCACCGAGCCGATCGACCTGAACCGCGCCGACCTCCAGACCGTCCAGATACCCGCGGTCAACGGCATCTGCACCGCGCACGCCCTCGCTCGTTTCTACGCGGCGCTCATCGGCACCGTCGACGGCCACCGGATCCTTGACCCGTCGACGCTCGCCGTCGCCACCGCCGAGCAGGCCGACGGCATCGACCGGGTGCTGCACCTGCCGACCCGTCCCGCACTCGGCTTCGGCCTGCCCCTGGCCGGCCTGCCCTGGTGGAGCCCGACGGCCTTCGGACACGGCGGGCACGGCGGGTCGCTCGGCTACGCCGACCCGGAGACCGGCATCGCCTTCGGCTATGTGATGAACCGGCTGCACGTCGCGGCGGAACCGGACCCGCGGGCCGCCGGCCTGATCACCGCCGTTCGTGCCTCGGCTGCCGTCGCCGCCCCGGCCGGGTTGGACAGCGCCGCCACGAGGTGACGGTCGGAGCGCGACCGCCGCTGCCGTAGCATCCGGCAGGATCGCGCTTTCAGGTACGACGTACAGGAGAATCCAGATGAACCAGGCGAGCAAGCCCGAGATCGGTCCGATCGAGGGCGCCCCGCCGGCCGATCTCGTGATCGAGGACATCACCGTGGGCGAGGGAGCCGAGGCCCGGCCCGGCCAGACGGCCCGCGTCCACTACGTCGGCGTCTCGCACTCCACCGGTGCCGAGTTCGACGCGTCCTGGAACCGCGGTCAGGCGTTCGAGTTCCCGCTCGGCGGTGGGCGGGTCATCGACGGCTGGGACCGGGGCGTGGTGGGCATGCGGATCGGTGGCCGGCGCAAGCTGACCATCCCGCCGCACCTCGGCTACGGCAGTCAGGGCGCCGGCGGAGTGATCAAGCCCAACGAGACCCTGGTCTTCGTGGTCGACCTGCTCGACCTGCGCTGATCTGTGGCATCCGGCGCCGGCCCCCGTGCCCGGCGCCGGATGCCCCCTGGCTGCGCGGGCCCCGGCTCACACCGCGACGAGCAGCCGCTGCGGTGCCGCGGCGACGACCGGGATGACCCGGCGCAGGCCGGTGGCGCGGAGCACCCGCTCCACCATCGGCGACGGGTTCACCAGCACCAGTTCACCGCCCTGCGCCCGCACCCGCAGCCGGGCCGCGACAAGCGTGCGCACCCCGGCGGCGGAGAGCATCAGCAAGTCGGAGAAGTCGACCCGCAGCTGCGGCCGCGACGGTGCCGACCAGAGGGCGCTGCGGAACGCCGCGACGGTGGCGACGTCGATCACGCCGACGACACGCACCCTCACCGCCTCGTCGGAGACGGTCGTCTCGACGTGGAACCGCTCCTCGCGCTCTCGCATGACCCGAACCTATCGTCCGGCACCGACACTTCCACCCTGCCCAGCGGTGGTTCCGGGGTAATCCCAGGGCATGATCTGGCGGACCTCGGTGTCCACCCTAGGGACGATCCCCGGTCGGGCCGGTCCGTGGTGGACCGGCCCGACGCGTACGCTCCGGTCAGCCGCCGCTGGCGGACGGCGTCGGCTGCGGCGAGCCACCGGCCACCGCTCCCGGGTCCGCCGCCTGGGTGGGTGTGGGCCGCAGCCCGGGTGGCACGGGCAGCGCGCTGCCCTTGGCGAACTCGTCCCAGCTGACGTTCCACGCCGTCCAGCCGTTGCCCTCGTTCAGTTCCACCTCGGTGCCCTTGACGGTGACCAGGTCGCCGACCTGGGTGACCCCCATCAGCCAGTCGGCGTTGGCGGCGGAGAGGTTCGTGCATCCGTGCGAGACGTTGGTGTATCCCTGATCACCCTCCGACCAGGGCGCACCGTGGATGAACTCGCCACCCCAGGTGAGTCGCTGGGCGTCCTCCACGTCCACCACGTACGGGTCGGCCGAGCCGGTGGTGTCGAAGGTGGTGAACTCGTGCTTTTCCATGATCACCATCTTGCCGCTGGAGGTCGGCGTGCTCGGCTTGCCAAGGCTGACCGGCAACTTGCGCAGCAACTTGCCGTCCCGGACCACAGACATCTGCTTGGTGGCGTTGTCGATCTCCACTTCGACCTGCCGGCCGATCTTCGAGGTCGCCCGCCGGTCGGCGTCGCCGACGTTCTCCTTGCCGATCGGCAGACCCTCCAGCGCCGACCGGACGCTTACCGTCGTGCCGGGCCGCCAGAAATCGGGCGCCCGGTAATAGACCTGGCTGCCGTCGGACACCCAGGACCACGCGCCCGGCTGCGGTGGGTCGGTCTTCACGAACAATCGGCGCTGCACCTGCGCCCTGGCCTCTTTGGGAATCGGCGGGTCAAAGGCGACGGTTACCGGCATCGCCGTGCCGTACGTACGATTTCCGGCGAAATAAAGGGTACTGGTGACGGGCGGTTTCGACGAATTCGGCTGGGTCGTGAAGGTTGTCTTCCGGGTGACTGTCTTCCCGGAGTCGGCGGTCGCGGTCACCTCTGCGGTGTAGGTCCGCTTCGGCTGGAGGGTCTTGCTCGGCACCCAGCCCGAGCCGTCCTCGCGGGGCTCCGCCCCGACCGTGCCGCCCTTGTCGTCGGTGATCCGCACCGCAGTGACCCGACCGTGTTTGACCTGCGTACCGATCTCGCCGCTGATCGGCACGTCACGCGTGCCCTCGGCCGGCGTGACGACCAGCTCCGGCGCTGCGGCCCGCGCCTCGTTGCCCTGCCTGCGGTCGCTGGTGCACGCGCCCAGCGCCAGCGGTGCCGCTGCGACGGTCACCGCCAGCAGCGTCAATCGCCCCCTCAGCATCATGATTTCGTCCCCCCGTTTGCTGCTCCGGTCCTCACATTCTCACTGGCCCGGCGGTTCCGATTTAGCAATTCGGCGGAACAGGCGCGAATATTGTCAAGGACATTTTTCCGGATAGCTCCGAGGCCGACCATTCAATACGCATCCGAGCGTTATCCGGCACACTGTTGTCCACTGCGCCGATCAGGGCCGACGTCACGCCCGTACGCCGCTGCGCCCGGTGTCCCTTGCGGGACGCCGGGCGCAGATCGGGATCGAATGCCGGGGCCTGCGGGTCAGACCGCGGCGATCAGCAGGGCCGGTTGCTCCACGCAGTCGGCGACGTGCCGGAGGAACCCGCCGGCCACCCCGCCGTCGCAGACCCGGTGGTCGAAGGTGAGGCTGAGCTGGGTCACCTTGCGCACCGCCAGTTGGCCGTCGACCACCCACGGCTTGTCCACGATGCGACCGACGCCGAGCAGCGCCGCCTCCGGGTGGTTGATGATCGGTGTGGAGCCGTCGACGCCGAAGACCCCGTAGTTGTTGAGGGTGAAGCTGCCGCCGGTGAGCCGGGCCGGCGGCAGGTCGCCGGCGCGGGCCGCCGCGGTGGTCACCGCGAGTTCGGCGGCCAGTTCCGCGGTGGTGAGCCGGTCGGCGTCACGCAGCACCGGTACGACCAGGCCACGCTCGGTCTGTGCGGCGATGCCGAGATGCACCCCGGCGGACTGGATGATCCGCTGTCCCTCGGTGTCGACGCGGGAGTTGAGCTGAGGGTAGCGGCGCAGCCCCGACAGGCAGATCCGGGCGAGCAGGGCCAGGATGCTCACCGGGTGTTCGGGGCGGGCGGCGTTTATCGCGGCCCGGGTCTCCAGCAGCGCGGTGGCGTCGGCGTCGACCCAGATCGTCACCTCGGGGATCTCACGCCGGCTGCGGGAGAGTTTGTCGGCGATGACCCGGCGGATGCCGGTCAGCGGGATCACCACGTCGGACGCGCCGACCGGGGCGAGCCCGACGTGGGCCGCCGCCGGCCGTTCCGGCGGCTCCGCCGGCAGGTCGGGTACGGCGGTGAGCCGATTCGCTCCGGCCGCGGCCTCCACGTCGGCGCGCCTGATGACGCCACCGGGGCCGGTGCCGCTCAGCGTGGTCAGGTCCACCCCGCGCTCGCGGGCCAGCCGCCGCACGATCGGCGAGATGACAAGCGCCGCCGCCGCGCCGGGACGCGCGGTCGGTGCGGCTGCCCCGACGGCCGGTCCGGCGGTGTGCGGAGCTGGTCCGGCGGCGGGAGGGGTGGCCACGGGGGCGCGGTCAGCCGGCGTGGCGGCGTGCGCGGCCGGCGTCACCCGGGGCCGGCGGCGTCGGCGGGTGTCGCCGTGGCCGGTGCCGTACCCGATCAGCACGTTGCCGGAGCCGGCCCGCTCCTCCTCGCGGTAGACGGCGTGCCCGGTGGGCTCGCTCGCCCCGGCGATGGTGATCAGCGGCTGGCCGACCGGGCGCACCTCGCCCTCCGCGCCGTGCAGGGCGACGACCCGGCCGGCGTACGGGCAGGGCACGTCCACGACCGCCTTGGCGGTCTCCACCTCGACCACGCTCTGGTCGACGGTGACGATGTCGCCGACCGCGACCCGCCACTGCACGATCTCCGCCTCGGCCAGTCCTTCGCCGAGGTCGGGCAGAAGAAAAGTCTGCTCGCTCATGCCGCGCTGCCTTCGGTCAGCCAGCGCGGGTCGGGCTGGTCGTCCCACTGCAACCGGGCCACCGCGTCGAGCACCCGGTCGACCGAGGGCAGGTGGGTGTGTTCCAGCATCGGCGCGGGGTACGGGATGTCCAGTCCGGAGACCCGCAGCACCGGGGCGTGCAGGGCGTGGAAGCAGCGTTCCTGCACCCGGGCGGCGATCTCGGCGCCGACACCGGCGAAGCCCTGCGCCTCCTGCACCACCACGCAGCGGCCGGTGCGGCGTACCGATTCGGTGATCGTGACGTCGTCGAACGGCACGATGGTGCGGATGTCGACCACCTCCAGGTCCCAGCCCTCCTCGCAGGCGGCCTCGGCGGCCTCCAGCGCGACCGGGACCGCCGGCCCGTACGCGATCAGGGTGGCGTCGCGTCCGCTGCGGCGTACGACCGCCCGCCCGAACGGCTCGGTACGGGCCGGAAGCTCCGCCTCGCCGCTGCCGAAGTAGAGCTTCTTCGGCTCCATGAAGACCACCGGGTCCGGGTCGTCGATCGCCTCACGCAGCAGCGAGTACGCGTCGGCGACGGTCGCCGGGGTGACCACCTTCAGGCCCGGGGTGTGCGCGTAGTACGCCTCGGACGAGTCACAGTGATGCTCGACGCCACCGATGCCGCCGGCGTACGGCACCCGGATCACCATCGGCACGCTGAGCGCGCCCCGGGTGCGGTTGCGCAGCTTCGCCACGTGCGAGGCGATCTGCTCGAACGCCGGGTACGCGAACGCGTCGAACTGCATCTCGACCACCGGGCGCAGCCCGGACATGGCCAGGCCGACGGCGAAACCGACGATGCCGGCCTCGGCGAGCGGGGTGTCGAAGCAGCGCTTGTCACCGAAGCGGGCCTGCAGACCGTCGGTGATCCGGAAGACTCCGCCGAGCTGCCCGACGTCCTCGCCGAAGACGACCACCCGTTCATCGTCGAGCATCGCGTCGGCGAGCGCGGCGTTCAGCGCCTTCGCCATGGTCATGGTGGCCATCAGGCGTCCCCCTCCTGCGTCGCGGCCAACTCGGCGCGCACCTGTTCGCGCTGCTCCACCAGTTGCGGGGTGGGTTGGGCGTAGACGTGGTCGAAGAGGCTGAGCGGGTCGACCGTGGGCTGGATGTTCATCCGCTCGCGCAGTCCAGCGGCGTACTCCTCGGCCTGCGCGGCGATCTCGGCGACGGCCGCGTCGTCGAGCACGTCGCGGGCGCGCAGGTAGCTCTCCAGCCGGGCGATCGGGTCCCGGTCGCGCCACGCCGCGACCTCGTCGGCGTCGCGGTAGCGGGTCTGGTCGTCGGCGTTGGTGTGCGGCTCCATCCGGTAGGTGTGCGCCTCCACCAGGAACGGCCCCTTGCCGGCGCGGGCGTGCGCGACCGCCCGGTTCAGCACGGCCAGCACCGCGACCGGGTCGTTGCCGTCGACCTGCTCGCTGGGTACGCCGTACCCGACGCCCTTGTACGCCAGCGAGGGGGCGGCGGTCTGCCGGGACAGCGGGACGCTGATGGCGTACCTGTTGTTCTGCACGAAGTAGACCACCGGCGCCTTGAACACGGCAGCGAAGTTGACCCCCTCGTGGAAGTCGCCCTCGCTGGTGGCGCCGTCACCGATGTAGACCATCGCCACGGTGTCGCGGCCCTGGTACGACTCGCCGTAGGCGAGACCGGCGGCGTGCACGCACTGGGTGGCCAGCGGGGTGCACTGCGGGGCGGTACGCACCACCGTCGGGTCGTACCCGCAGTGCCAGTCGCCGCGCAGCAGGGTCAGCACCTCGACCGGGTCGATGCCGCGGGCGGTGAGCGCCATCGACTCCCGGTAGGTGGGGAAGACCCAGTCGTCGTCGCGCAGCGCCAGGACGCCGCCGACCTGGCACGCCTCCTGGCCCCGCGAGGACGGGTAGACGGCGAGCCGCCCCTGCTTGGTCAACGCGGTGGCCTGGGCGTCGAAGCGGCGACCGACGACCATCCGCCGGTACATCTCGCGTAGCGCCTCGACGGGGGGCTCGGGGTAGTCGGCGCGGGCCGGCAGCGGGCTGCCGTCCGGGTTCAGCAACCGGACCGACTCGGCTTCGGGCAGCAGGCCGGCGGACGGATCGGGCGCTGCCGGGGTGGCCGGTCGGCGCTTCCGCGGGGTTGCCCTGCGGACCGCCTGGGGGGTGCTCGTCACGGCGGAACCTCCTGGACGTGTGGTGGCCCTATGCTCCAGCGGTCGGATGATTGACTCAAGCTGCCCGCTGAAGGCGGGACGAATGGCACAGCGAGGGGGCGGAGATGGGTCAGGAGACCAACCCGACACCGGGCCCGGCGGGTGGAACGGGACGATCGGCCGCTGTGCTGGACGAGGTGGACCGGCGCATCCTCGACGAACTGGTCCGCGACGGCCGAATCTCCATCCGCACGCTCGCCGAACGGGTGCACGTCTCCCGCACCAACGCGTACGCCCGGGTGGAGCGGCTGCTCCGCGACGGCGTGCTCACCGGGTTCGGGGCCCGGATCGCGCCGGAGGCGGCCGGGTTGGGCACCTCGGCGTACATCGCGTTGACCATCCAGCAGAACACCTGGCGCGAGGTGTCGGCGGAGCTGGCCCAGGTGCGCTACGTCGAGCACGTGGCGCTGCTCAGCGGCGAGCACGATGTGCTCGCCCTGGTCCGCGCGCCGGACAACGCCACCCTGCGGGACGTGGTGCTGGACCGGGTGCAGGGCATCGCCGGGGTGCTCGCCACCCGCACCTGGCTGGTCTTCGACGAGTTCGACGGCGAACGCGGCCCCTGGGAATGATCAGACGACGACCGGAACCTGATCACCGAGTCGCCCGGGCGGAGCGCATGGGTCCCGGAGCGGCGGTGACGATTTTCGGAGTTGCTGTCAACAGCCGGCCGGGCCGGCCACGTCCATCAGATGTGACGTTCGAGGAGTACGCGTTCGCCCGCGCACCGGCGCTGGTGCGGCTCGCCCGGTTGCTTACCGGCGACGCGCATCGGGCCGAGGATCTGGTGCAGGACGTGCTGGTCAAGGCATACGTCCGGTGGGCGAGCATCTCCCGGGCGGAGCGGCCCGACGCGTACGTGCGGCGGATGCTCGTCAACGCCCACCATTCCTGGTGGCGTCGGCGCAGCAGCCGGGAGATCAGCGTCGTCGCGGTGGCCGACCGGGTGGGCGGCGCCGACGAGGCCGCCGGGGTCGACGAACGGGACGCGTTGTGGCGACTCGTCTGCGACCTGCCCACCCGGCAGCGCACGGTGATCGTCCTGCGGTACTACGAGGATCTCGACGACGCGACCATCGCCGAGATCATGTCCTGTTCACCGGGGACCGTCCGCACCCACGCGATGCGCGCCCTGGCCGCGCTGCGCCAGCGGCAGGAAGCAACCGATCCCGCCCCGACCGGAGGGTACTGATGTCCGACGACCTCGATCAGCGGCTCACCGCGACCCTTCAGCGCCACGCCGGCGGCAGCGTCGACCCGACGCCGCTGGTGGCGCAGGCCCGCCTTCTCGGCCGGCGCAGCCAACGCCGTCGCCGAGGGCTGGCCGCAGGGGGCGCGCTGGCGGCCTGCGCCGCCCTCGCCGTGGCGGTCGTGGCGCTTCCGCCCGGCCCGGCACCCGATGGGCCCGCTGGCCGGCTCGCGCTACCGCAGGCACCGGGAACACCGGGGGCCAGTGCCCGACCCGAGGCGGTCGGCACCGACCCGGGCATCGTCCACTTCACCACCGAAGCCCTGGTCAGCTCCGCCGAAACGGCCACCTGGCGGGCCGGTCGCGGGGTGGAGAGCGTCGAGTTCCAGGGGCCCTCCGGTGCGGCCCGGTTCGCCCTGGCCCGCAGCGTCGAGACCCTCGACCAGCTTCAGCAGACGTTGTCCTCGGCCGGACAACCCCAACCACCTGTCGACGTCCGGGTCGGTGCCCGGCCGGGGACCGCCTGGTTCGACAAGTCCGATGACCGGCAACTCTGGTTCGTGCGGTGGCAACCTGTCGACGGCCTCTGGGCGCAGCTGGACAGCTACGCGGCCGACCGGGACGAGGCCACCGCCACGGCGACCCTGGTCCGGTTCGACCAGGCCCAGCGCTGCGTCGTGCCGTTCCGCCTGGAGGCCCTACCGACCGGCGGACGGCTGCTCGAATGCTCGGTCACGCTGCACCGGGTCGAGCCGACCCCGGTCGGCGCCGCCTCCCTCGTCGTCGGCGACGACTCCGGTCGCTGGCTGACCGTCCGGACCCATGTCACGCCGGGTTACGAGGCCCCGCCCGGCGACCTCGTCGCCGGCCCCTACCGGGCCCGCCGGCAGGGCAGCGAGGTACTGGAGATGGTCGTCGAGCCCTATGTGGTCGAGGCGTTCCTGCGGGGCTGGGGAAAGGGATATCCCGAGTCGGTGGGTCTGACCGTGCTCGGCGGTTTCCAGGGGGCGCGCGACCCGGCCCGCCCGGACACCTGGTGACCTGGGCGCACCGCCCACGCCACGGTGCCGCTCAGCGTTCCGGCGGGGCCGCGAGCCCTTCCCGGTCGGCCAGTTCCAGCAGCGGTTCCAGGGAGTACGCCCGCTGGTCCAGGCCGGCGTGTGGATCGCCGCGCTCGGCGAAACGGCCCGGCAGGGTGGTGACGTCGAAGTCCTCCGGCCGGGCGTCGTCCAACTCGGCCCAGTCCAGCGGCGCGGAGACCAGCGCCGCCGGGCTGGGCCGGATCGAGTACGCCGAGGTCATCGTGTGGTCACGGGCCATCTGGTTGTAGTCGATGAAGACCGGACGGTCGCGCTGCTCACGCCACCAGGTGGTGGTGACCAGGTCGGGTCGGCGGCGCTGCATCTCGCGGCCCAGCGCCAGCACGGCCCGCCGGCAGTCGCCGAAGCTCCAGCGCGGCTCGATCGAGACGTAGACGTGCAGGCCCCGCCCGCCGGTGGTCTTCGGGTAGCCGACCAGGCCGATTTCGTCGAGGAAGGCGCGTACCTCGTGGGCCACCGGCACCACCTGGTCGAACCCCACCCCCGGCAGCGGGTCCAGGTCGATGCGCAACTGGTCTGGCCGCTCCACGTCGCCCTTGCTCACCGGCCACGGGTGGAAACGCAGCGTGCCCAGGTTGACCGCCCAGATCACCACGGCCAGTTCCCCCGGCGCCACCTCGTCGGCGGTCCGGCCACTGGGGAAGGTGATGTGTGCGGTGCCCACCCAGTCGGGCGCGCCCGCCGGCACCCGCTTCTGGTAGAACGCGTCGCCCCGGTTGGTCTGCCGGGTGGCGATGGTCGCCCCCTCGAACACCCCTCGGGGCCACCGCTCCAGCATGGTCGGCCGGTCACGCAACGCGCGCAGGATGCCGTCACCGACGGCGAGGAAGTAACGCACCACGTCGAGCTTGGTCAGCCCACGCTCGGGAAAATACGGCTTGTCCGGGCTGGAGACGCGGACCACCCGCTGCCCCACCTGCATCTCCTCGGCCGCGCCCGCCACGCTGACAGGGTACGACGGCACACCGACGCGGACGGTCCGTGCGGCGGGACCGGGTGGCGCGGTCGCCACCCGGTCCACCTCGTCCGGGCTGAGGTCAGCCGTTCTCCCGCTGAAGGCGGGAGACGAGCAACTGCTTACCCTGCTCGCCCGCCTTGCGGTTGTTCTCCTGGATCTTCCGGAACCAGGTGGCGAGTTCCTCGTCGCCCCGTGCGTCGGCATCCGCGATGTACGTCTCCAGTTGCCAGATGTGTTCCAGCGACATCTGCACCGCGTGCAGCAGGTCGTAGTTCTTGTCCTTCACCGGGCTGGCTGGTTCCCTCACCATGGTCGCCACGGTTCACCTCCAGGTAGTTCCGTCAGGTCCCGGTCGGGTACCCCCGACTCGGACCAACACACGCTGGTGGCGGGCCGAACAGCCCGTGCCGCAGCAGCCGTTGGTTCGCCGCGCTGCGGCGGGCCAGCGGCTCCGGGTCGAACATCGGCTGGTCGAGATTGGGTTGCATGACCGGTTCCAGCAACAGGGGACCGAGGATCCAGAACCTGCTCGCCTTCAGCCTGCTCTACCTCGCCGGCCGGGCCGTGGCCCGGCAGATCCGCCGACGCTGGCACCGCCCCGCCCCCGGGTGGCTGACCCGGGCACCCGGCCACCGGGCCCTGCTCGGCTTCACACTCACCCTGGCCGTGGTCGCGTTCGGTGTCCGGATCCGCTACCCGCTCGACGAATGGGTCCCGCTCTTCGAGTTCATCCAGGCCGAACCGGCCCGCCTCGCCCAGTACACCGCGTTCTTCACCGCCGGCGTCCTGGCCTACCGGTACGACTGGCTCGACCAGCTCTCCCGAGGTACCGGATACACCTGGCTGGCCGCCGGTCTGGCGCTCGCCGCCGGACTCTTCGTCACCGGCACCGACACCGCCTACTTCGCCCCCGGCGGCGCGTCTGCGGCGTCGGCCTGCTGGACCCTGGTGGAGATGGTCATCTGTATCGGGCTGAGCGTCGGACTGCTCACCCTCTTCCGGGACGTCGCCACCGGCCGCCACCGGCTCAGCCGCGCCCTGGCCGACAGCTCGTACACCATCTACCTGATCCACCTGCCGATCGTGGTGGCGCTCCAGTTCGCCGTCGCCCGTGCCGATCTGCCCGCCCTGCCCAGCTTCGCCCTTGTCGCCGCGCTCGCCACGGTGGGCAGCGTCGCGCTCGCCGTACCGCTGCGGCGGCTGCCCGGCCTGCGCGCCGTCCTGTAGGGCCGGGTACGGCGGCCCGGAGACGGTCGCGACGGCCCGACGCCGCCGTACCCGGTAGGATGACCTCGGGCCGTGACTGGCGCATTGGAGATGGATAACCATCGGGGAGCGGCCCCGTCACGAGGACGCATGCCGAGCGCCTGGGCCTTCCGCACGTCACCAGGAGGTCGCATGTCGCGCAACGTCGAGTCCACCGCATTCCGCAGCGCACTCGAGGTCATCGCCGGCGTCGAGCCGCGCGTCGCCGACGCCATCCGGGCCGAGCTGGCCGACCAACGTGAGTCACTGAAACTGATCGCCAGTGAGAACTACGCCTCGCCGGCCACCCTGCTGGCGATGGGCAACTGGTTCAGCGACAAGTACGCCGAGGGCACCGTCGGCCGCCGCTTCTACGCCGGCTGCCAGAACGTCGACACGGTCGAGGCACTCGCCGCCGAACACGCCCGGGAGCTGTTCGGTGCGGCGCACGCGTACGTGCAGCCGCACTCGGGCATCGACGCCAACCTGGTGGCGTTCTGGGCGATCCTGGCCGACCGGGTGGAGGCCCCCGCGCTGAAGCGGGCGCAGGCCCGGCACGTCAACGACCTGACCGAGGCGGACTGGTTCGCGCTCCGCCGGGAGCTGGGCGACCAGCGGATGCTCGGCATGTCGCTGGACGCCGGTGGTCACCTCACCCACGGTTTCCGGCCCAACATCTCCGGCAAGATGTTCGACCAGCGCAGCTACGGCACCGACCCGGCCACCGGCCTGGTCGACTACGACAAGGTCGCCGAGGCGGCCCGCGAGTTCCGGCCGCTGGTGCTGGTCGCCGGCTACTCGGCGTATCCGCGGAAGGTCAACTTCCGGATCATGCGGGAGATCGCCGACTCGGTCGGCGCGACCTTCATGGTGGACATGGCCCACTTCGCCGGGCTGGTCGCCGGCAAGGTCTTCACCGGCGACTTCGACCCGGTGCCGCACGCACACATCGTCACCACCACCACCCACAAGTCGCTGCGTGGCCCGCGCGGCGGCATGGTGCTCTGCGGCCCGGAGCTGGCCGACCAGGTGGACCGGGGCTGTCCGATGGTGCTCGGCGGCCCGCTGCCGCACGTGATGGCCGCCAAGGCGGTGGCGCTGGCCGAGGCCCGCCGCCCCGACTTCGCCGACTACGCCCAGCGCATCGTCGACAACGCGCAGGCCCTCGCCGAGGGGCTGCTGCGCCGGGGCGCCAAGCTGGTCACCGGCGGCACCGACAACCACCTGGTGCTGATCGACGTGACCGGTTACGGGCTGACCGGCCGCCAGGCCGAGCAGGCGCTGCTGGACTCGGGCATCGTCACCAACCGCAACGCGGTGCCGCAGGACCCGAACGGGGCCTGGTACACCTCCGGCGTCCGGATCGGTACGCCCGCGCTGACCACCCGTGGGCTGGGCCCGGCGGAGATGGACGGCACCGCCGAGTTGATCCACACCGTGCTCAGCCAGACCACCGCCGGCACCGGCCCCGACGGCACCCCCAGCAAGGCCAAGTACGTCCTCGACCCGGCCCTGGCCGACAAGATCAGCCGCCAGGCCACCGAACTGCTCGCCAGCTACCCCCTCTACCCAAACGTCGACCTGGCCTGACCTGACCCCCCGCCCCCCCGTTGATCATGAGCTTAGCGGCAGTGGTTGATCTTCAAAGTGCCGTCAACCTCATGATCAACGAGGGGAAGGGGTGGGTCAGTTGAGCGGACGCTTGAGGTGGTAGCGGTGCACCTCGGTGCTGCCCTGGACGTTGTTCACGTCCTCGGCCGCGGTCACGAGTTCCCAGCCCTCCCGGCCGACCCGGTTGAGATGGGCGACCGCGGTGTCGCCGTACGCCGTGACGTCCTTGCGGGACCCGTCCGGTCCGTACCAGACGAAGGTGACGTGAAAATTCCGGCCCTGTCCCTGGTAACGGCGAACCAGCAGGGCGTACTCCCAGGCAATCATGCCGCCCATTATGACCGTCCACCCAGGACGACGGCAGGGTGGCTGTCACACGTTGCCAGGCGGTGAACACGGCGAGTCAAAGTCGCCGCCTCAGTCGAGCGGCACGGTCCGCAACGTGCGGGCGGCCGCCGGATCCGCACAGCCGGCGAGGGCGAGCGCGTCCCGCAGCTCGTCGGCGAGCAACGCCAGCCCGGCACTCGCCCCGGCCGCTCCCCCGGCGGCCAGCGCCCAGAGCATCGGCCGGCCCACAAGCACGCCGTGCGCCCCCAGCGCCAGCGCCCGCAGCACGTCCAGACCGCCCCGGACGCCGCTGTCCAGCAGCACCTCACACCGCTCACCCACGGCGGCCACCACCTCGGGCAGCATGGTGGCACTGGCCGGCACCCCGTCGAGCTGGCGTCCGCCGTGGTTGGACACCACCACCGCACGCGCGCCCGCGTCGACCGCCCGCGCCGCGTCAGCCGGGTCGAGAATTCCCTTCACCACCAGCGGCAACTCGCAGTGCTCCGCCAGCCACCGCAGGTCCGCCCAACCCAACGCCGGCGCGAAGGCCGCACCGCTGGTCACCGACACCGCTGTGACGCCCGGCGTACCGCCGTGCGCCAGGTCGTCCCGACCACCGGGCAGGTTCGCCGCCACCAGCTCCGGCGGCAGCCGGAACGCGTTGCGCAGATCCCGGTACCGCCGGCCCAGCACCGGCACGTCCACCGTCACCACCAGCGCCCGGCACCCGGCCTCGCGCACCCGCGCCAGCAGCTCCGTCACCAACCCCCGATCCCGCAGCCAGTAGAGCTGGAACCACACCTCGGCACCGGTCGCGGTGACCTGCTCGATCGGCGTGCTGCCCAGGATGCTGGCCAGGTAGGGCAGATCGGCGGACCGGGCCGCGTTGGCCAACCCGACCTCACCATCGGGATGCACCAGCCGCTGGTACGCCATCGGCGCCACCCCGACCGGCATCGCGTACTCCCGGCCCAGCAGCCGGGTCCGCAGACTGGCGGTGGCCACCCCGGTCAGCACCCGGGGCAGCACCCCGACCCGGTCGAGCGCGCTCCGGTTCGCCTCGAGCGTGACCTCGGTGCCACTGCCACCGTCCAGGTAGTCCCACACCTCCGGCGGCAACACCGCCCGGGCTCGTTGCGCGAAATCAGCCAGACACACCGGCACCTTGCTCTCCATGGGCACACCTTAAGGAAGGGCCCCCTATTAACGCCTCATGCATAGGAAGGGCCCCCTATTAACATCCGACAATAGGATTCGCGGAAGCCGCGGCGTGGCGTCGGGGCGCCGGCGTGACGAGGTGGGAGCGGCCTGGCCGTACCGTGTCGCCGGTCGGTCCGTGCCGGCGGATCCCGGCGCGTATGGTCGGACGATGGCCAGTTGGGAAGACGTACGCCGGATCGCGCTGAGCCTGCCGGAGACCGGCGAGCGACCGTCGTACGATGCCTTGCCCGCGTGGACGGTGCGCAACAAGTCTTTCGTCTGGGAGCGTCCGCTGCGCCGCGGCGACCTCGATGCCCTCGGGCCGGCTGCGCCGGACGGTCCGATCCTCGGCGTACGCGTGGCCGACCTCGGCGTCAAAGAAGCGCTACTCGCCGACGACCCCGCCCGCTATCTCGCCACGCCGCACCTCGACGGTCATCCCATCGTGCTGGTCCCGCTGGACCGGATCGACGTCGACGAGCTGACCGAACTGATCGTGGAAGCGTGGTACGCCCGCGCCCCGAAGCGACTCGCCGCCGCCCACCGAGCCGAGACCGCACCACCCGCCACCTGACGCGCGGCCCCCGGGCAGCCCGAAGGTTGCCGAGCGCACACCCCGCAGCGGCACTGGCGCGGAGCACGGTGGCCCTTCCGGAGCACCGGCGGGCCGGTGACGGCGATCAGTCCGCGGTGCCGGCGGCAGGGGCAGCGGTTGGACGGACCGGCCCGTATGGTGGCGTGGTGATCACCTGTGTCGTGCACTACGTCATCGATCCGGCACAGATCGAGGCGTTCGAACGCTTCGCGCGCGAGTGGATGCGACTGGTGGCCAAGCACGGCGGCGTGCACCACGGCTACTTTCTGCCCGCCGAGGGGGCCAGCGACCGGGCCGAGGCGCTGTTCAGCTTCGAAAGCCTGGCGGCGTACGAGCGGTACCGCACCCGGTTCGGCAACGACCCGGAATTCGTCGCGGCCGACCAGATCCGCGAGGATTCAGGCTGTGTCCTGCGGTACGAGCGGACCTTCATGCGCCCGTTTCTGCCCTCGACCTGAAAGCCGGCAATGGTGATCACCGCCGTTTGTCACGGGGGCGATCAGGATCACCTGCCACCGCGCCGCCGGCTGAGGACGACGAGGTAGCGGCAGGGGCGGTCGGTGATGTTGCGGTAGACACCCGGCGCGGGTTCGCCGAGTTCGAGGCAGTCGCCGGGGTGCAGGTCGTGCGCGACGTCACCCTCCTGGAAGCGCAGTCGCCCGCGCAGCACCCAGATCTGGTGGTGCGCCAGCGCGTACGAGTCGGCCGGGTAGGCGACCTCCGCGCCGGCCGGCAACTCCACCTCGACCAGCTGCACCGAGCCACCAGCGGGCGAGACAGAGCGGCGTTCGTACCCGGTCTTCGGGTCGACCCAGACGGTCTGGTCGGCGCGGCGGGCCAGTCGGGGTGTCTGTCCCTCGGTGCGGGCGAACAACTCGGAGAGGGTGAGGCCGAGTGCTGCGCTGAGCCGGCCGAGGAGGACGGCGGTCGGCTGCGCCGTGCCGCTCTCGACCTTCGCGATCATCGCTCGGGAGACGCCGGAGCATTCAGCCAGGGCGCTCACCGACAACCCCTGCCCGGTGCGGGCGGCGCGGAGGGCGGCGGCGAGTTCGGCGGTCAGGCGGTCCGACATGACGCCACTATAGTAGGTCTTAGAACTACTATAGTGGCATGACGCTGACGATCCGTAACGCCGGGCCGGCTGACGCCACCGCCTGCGCGGCCATCTACCAGCCGTACGTGCGGGACACCACGATCACGTTCGAGATCGAGCCGCCGACGGTCACCGAGATGACCCGGCGCATCGCGGAGGCCATCACCACGCATGCCTGGCTGATGGCCGAGGTCGACGGATCCGTCGTCGGTTACGCGTACGCCGGGCCGTTCGCCACGCGCCCGGCGTACCGCTGGTCCTGCGAGGTGAGCGTCTACCTGGAGATGGGACGCCGCCGCACCGGCGCGGGCCGTGCTTTGTACGAGAAACTGCTGCGCCGGCTGGTCGAGCGCGGCTACCGGGTGGCGGTGGCGAAGACGACCCTGCCCAACGACGCGAGCCTGGGGTTGCATGCGGCGCTCGGTTTCCAGCCGGTCGGAGTGCACCGGCGCATCGGCTGGAAGCACGGCGCCTGGCACGACGTCGCCATCACGCAACTCTTCCTGACCGCCGACGACGAACCTCCGAGCCGCAACTCGGCCACCTAACGTACGACGAGCGTGCCGCCACCGAACTCCAGACTGGACAGGAATCTGTCAACCATCATTCACCATCGGCGTCCGACGCAATCGCGTCCGAGCCAACACTCCGTCGATGGCCGCCTCGAGAGACCTCTGCCCCATCGGCAACCGCAGCCGTCCGAACAGCTCCACCGGAGCGTTCATCCGCAGATCGGATAAGTAACCATACTCATCAATAACTTCTCCGTCGCCGCACTCGGCCAGGGCGAGCGTGCTAGCGATCGCCAGCACCTTCGACGCCGGCGAGCGTTCGGCCGCCACCCAGGCGAACAAACCCGTCTCCGGGTCGTCCGAACGCGACTGGTACTGACTAAGGCTCACCAGGACCGCGGCCTCCCAGTCCAGAACCTCGAAGTAGACGTCGGGTTGTGCTGGATCAGCACGGTAGGGATCCAGCCGCAGATCGAGCAATGCCTCCTCGACCGGCCCACTCGCGCCACCCCGACGCCGAGCCACCGTCGCTGCACGTGCTTCCACACGCCCACGGGCATCCGGCCTGGCCAGCAATTCGGCCAACCGGATGCCCGTCAGAGCGAGCGCTGCACGGAGGGTGAACGCGCTATTCACCCTGCTGCTCCACTCGACTGCCACAGCTGAACTTTAGCTGCACGCCCCTGCGACGCAACGGATCCAACTCTTGTCGGTCTTGATGTAAAGCTCCTTGACCACCCCGCGCGTCGTGACCGCCTTCAGCTTTTCGGCACCCTTGTCGATGAAGTCCCGCATTCTGGCATCCTCGACATTCTCTGCACGGATATAGACAATCGCATCCCGGTATTCCGCCTTCTGCAGCGAATCCTCGGCCCGCTGGGCGTACTCCTGCGGAGCCGACGGGCTCCTGCTGGTCGTGTTCTTCAGGCTGACGGGCACGCCGTCCAACCAGCCGTCAATTCCCGGAGTGTTGCGCTGCGGTTGGCCGACGAACTCCTTGCCGCCGAGATGATTGCCGATCTCGTGTGCCTGGGCGATCTCCTTCTCCTCCATATGCTCGGTGTTGGTCACCTTGCAGGCGTCGACGTTGTGGACCAGTACCGAGGTGGTGGGCGGCGCCACGTAGTAGGTGTGCAGGTCGGCCACGGTGAGGTTGTGCACCCGGGTGACCGCCGTGTAGCGGGCGAGCGCCGTCACCTGGACCGTCGTCCCGGCTGAGGTACGCAGCCATTGCCCCGCACGCAACTCGCCTGCCGGCACCCAACTGCCGAGTTCCGGCACCCAGAACGGGTGGTTCGCGGTCGCGGTCAGGGTCACCGTGCCCCTTCCCGGGGCGCGGTCGGGGTCGATGGTGACCTTGACGAGCTTCTTCTCACCCTCGCTGTTGATCGTACGGACGACAGGGCGCGCGGCCGTGGTGTCGCTCTGCGGATCAGTGGCCAGCACCTGATCGCCGATCCGGAGTTGCTCGATCGGCCGGGTCGTCCCGTCCGCCAGCAGAACCGGCGTGCCGGGCAGGAAACTGCTGGCCTTCTTGCACGCTTTGTTGCCGAATTTGTACAGCTCGCGCAGCAGGTCAGCACCGCGTTTACCGCCAGCGAACCAGCCGAGCACGGGGATCATCGCGGCCAGCGAGGTCAGCGCCCCCTCGGTGTCCCCTTCGAGATAGCTGATCAACGCATCGACGGCGTCGCACGGCTCGCCCACCACCGGAACGAACCCGCAGATCGTCAGCACGATCTGAATGACAATCTTGCCTTCGGCAGAGTTCTTCTGGTCGTAGTACTGGATCACACCGTCACAGACCGGTCCATGCCCGAACTGCAGCGTGCACCAGTTGTCGCCGCGCTCAATAGCACCGAGGATCGGGTTTTGACAGACGCCGAAGAGGTGCAGCCGGATATCGCATTCCGCGCTGCCAGGATCTGGCTGGCCGGCCTGACGACGGGCCTCGGCCTCTCGACGTTGCAGTTCGACCAAGGCCTCAAACGCCTCGGTGGCAAACTGGCGGGCCTCTGCGGCACTCTTGCCAGCCTCCTCTGCGGAAGCCCTGGCCCGCTCCGCCGAACGCTGGGCCGCCGCCGCATAGTTCGCTGCCCGGGAAGCCGACGTGGTGGCTTCGGCCGCCGATGCCTCCGCCGCCCGGGCCGAGGTCCGGGCCCGGGCTGCGGCCTCCTTCGCCGTCTGGGCCGATGCGGCGGCCCGGGCCGCTGACTGCCGGGCCTCCAAGGCGGACTGCTGGGCCTGCTGCGCGTACCCCTGGGCGTCCAGAGCGGACTGCGCGGCCTGCCGGGCGTACGCCTCGGCCTCGGCAGCCGCCTTCCGGGCTCGCGCGGCAGCCTCCGCCGCCCGGGCGGCATCGACCCGGGCCGACGCGGCGTTGCGTTCCGCATCTGCCACGATCTCGCGCATCTTGGCGACGTGCGCTGCCGTCTCCTCGTCCCGCTGCCGGGCTTTGTACTGGCCGACGTCGAGGAAATGGCGCAACGCCGCCCGGGAGCCGGCCAAGGCGATCGTCGCCGCCGCCTCCACCTCGGGGCCGCCGGCCGTCATCACCTGGCCAACCTTGATCCGGTCGTCGATCTCCGCCGCTTCGTACCGGCCGACACGGAGAAACTCGTGCCGATCCTGGTCATCACCGTTGAGGGCGGCCTGAGCCGTTGTCTTCATGGTCGGGCCGCCGGCGGTGATGAGCTGGCCGATCAGAATTCGGTCGTCGTCGGACTTGCCGGGATAGCTGTGCGTACGAAGAAACTCGCGAACCTGGTCGTCCGAACCGGCGAGCGCGGCCTCAGCCGCGGTCTTGAACGCCGGCTTGTCGGCGGTGTCGGCCAAGTGCGCCACCACCGCGCGGTCGTCCTGCGCCATGGCGACCGGCAACTCGTCGAAGAGGAACGCTCGGACATCCAACTCGGCGCCGACCAGCGCCCGCTCGGCTGCCATCCGCGTCCACACCCCGCCGCTTCGCAGCAGGCGCGCAGCGGCCCGGCGTCCGTTGGACAGCACCACCTCAGCTGACGCGCCGGGTGCGGTGGCCTCGGCGAGCAACCGCCGCGTCTCCTCGTCCCGCTGCGTCTCCTGCGCCTCGTCCCAGGCGGCCTGAGCGAGCCGCGCCTCCTCCTCCTTACGATCCACCTCGGCGGCCATCACCGCCTCTGCCATCATCGCCTTGAGCCGCTCCGTGTCCGCCTTGCGGGCAGCCGACTCCACCTCACCGGCCTGGGCGGCGGCGTCTGCTGCGGCGTCGGCCGCGTTCAACGCGTTGGTCGCGTGCTGCGACGCCTTCTGCGCGGCATACGCGGCCTCGCCGGCATGTGCCGCCGCCTCGTCAGCCGCCGCCGCCGCGTTGTCGGCGTGGGTGGCCGCAGCTCTCGCGGCAGTGGTCGCCTGGCCGGCCGCGACCGCTGCGCGGCGCGCCTCGGTGGCAGCCGCGTTCGCCGCCCGCTGGGATTCCTCGGCCTTGGCTCGGGCCCGAGCCGCCGCCTCCCGAGCTTTGGCGGCCTCGGCGGCAGAGACATTGGACTGGGCTGCGGCTTGCTCGGCGGCGTTGGCGGCGGCGATCGAGTTCGCCGCCGCACCTGCGGCAGCGACGCTGGCGTTGTCCGCCGCCGACGCCGCCCGCTGCGATGCCTCCGAGGCGTCGGCAGCCCGACGCGCCTGCCTCGCCGCGTCCCGGGACACCTTGGCAGCATCCCGAGCCTGCTGCGCTTTGGTAGCGTCCGCAGCGGCGTTCGACGCCGCCGTGTAGGCCTTGGCCGCCGCGGTCCCGGCAGCTGCGGCGGCCTGCGCCGCACGCGCTGCCGATGCCGAGGCGACCCGAGCTGCGGAACTCGCCGCGTTCGCCGCACCGATGGCGCGCTGCGCAGCGCTCGCGGCCCGCCCAGCCGCAGCTGCTGCCCGGGATGCCGCCGCCGCTGCATCCGACGCCGAGTCCTTCGCTGCGGCCGTCTCGGCAGCAGCTCGTTGCGCCGCTTCCTTGGCACGGCGGGCCGATTCAACGGCACGATCCGCGGCATGCTCGGCGTTGAGCGTCTCCTGCGCGGCCAGTTGGCCCGCCTCACGCGCCAGATCCGCGAGTTGCGTGATGGTGAGCGTTTCCTCGTCCCGCGCCCGTGCGACATGCTGGCCGTACAGCAGGAACTCACGGATGTCCTCGGCGCTGCCGTTCAGGGCAGCCTGCGCGCTGGCCTTCACGTACGGGCCGCCGGAGAAGAGGATCTGGGCCAGCAGGATCCGGTCGTCCAACTCGCGAGCGGCGTACTGGCCCGTCGAGAGGAACTCGGTGACCGCCTCGTCATTCGCCGCCAGCGCCGCCTGGCCGGCCCGCTTGACCTCCGGACCACCCACGCTGATGACCTGCGCCAAACGGATCCGCTCGTCGATGCCGAATGAGGTCTCCCAGCCGCCCATCACGAAGTCGCGCCGGTCACCTGCGGAACCATTGAGGGCGGCGGCCGTCGCCTGCTTCATCGTGTCGCCGCCGAGGCCCGCGTACTCCTCGACGCTGACCAGATCGTCCTGCTCCCGGGCTTCGAAGAAGCCGTCCGCGAGGAACTCCGTGACAGCCTGCTCGGAACCGACGAGGGCCTCTTCTGCCGCCCGGGCGACGTTGGGACCTCCGGTCTTCATCAACATGACCGCCGAAGCCCGGTCGTCCCTGGGTTCCAGGTTGTTGTCGTCGGCCGCCATGGCCGGAACCGCGGTCAGCGTCACGGTGAGAACTGTCGCCAGCCCCAGCGCGACGACCCGCCGGCCCCAGAGCATGACAGCGTGGGTCCTCCGTCGAAGCTTCATAAGCCTTCCCTGGCTATGACGGCTCAGCTCGACTACCAGGCCGAGCTGCCCGTAAGCGGAGTTGCGCGTGCGGAAGGTGCACCCCAGAGCCTTAGCTCATGCGGCAGCCGCACCGGCGGCAGCGCCGCCGGTGCCCAGGATTCGTTCGGTGTCTGGCGACCCAGCTCAGGATGCGATCGGGAACCGAAGCTCGAGAAGAAGCGCGTCGCCCCGCAACTGTCCCACCCCGACAGGCTGCCATTCACCCGGGTCGACCTGCTCGACCTCCACCACCGTCGGATCGTCCTTGACCTCGACCTTGGCTGCGATGGTGTTGGAGTTGTCCCCCCGAACGAAGTAGACCTTCGGGATCTCCATGGTCAGGTAGCCCGAGGTGCCCTTGGCGCGGAAGCAGAAGCTGCGTCCGGCCGGGAGGGTGAGATCGTTGCTCTGGACGAGGATCAGCTCAGCGGGGGGGTTGTTCGGGTTGCTGCCGCAGTCGGCCAGCATGATGCGACCGTCACCCTTGATCAGCTTGATGCCCGAACTGGAGAGGATCTCGGCATTCCCCGGATAACTGAAGTCTTCCACGATGCTGGGCGGGGTGTCTTCCGCCGACGACGGGATCTGTCCGACGACAACTGCCGCCGCGCTGGCGAGCAGAACAGCTCCACCACCGGCGATCACGGCCCGCCACGAAGACAATCTCACTTTTGCCCCTCCCCCGTGCCCATTCCCGCTCCGCTCAGAAAGAACAGGGCAGGAGCAATTACGTCCGGAGTGGACGAAACCGCGACCGTCATCATTCCACAGCGCGGCTTCATCGTGGGGGTACCGATGGCACAGCCACCGGCGGGCCGGTCAGTCCGGACGTGCGCTGTTCAGGGCGTCCGGCAGCGGCGCGTGGTGCAGCACCACCAGGCCCGCGACGGCCCGGGTCAGCACGACATAGAGCCGGTTCATGCCGCGCGGCTCGGCGGCCACGATCTCGGCCGGCTCCACCACGATGACGTGGTCGTACTCCAGGCCCTTGACCAGGCTGGCCGGCACGACCGTGACGTCGGTCCCGGCGACGAGCGGAGCGAGCGTGTCGGTCCGGTCGTCGGCGGCGATGACCGCGACTGTCGCGGCGCGCGGCACCTGCCGGAGTTCGTCGCGCAGCGCGGCGGGCAGGTCGTCGACCTGGCGTACGGCAAGTGTGCCGCCGGGCCGGTAGGAGCGCGTCGGGGCGATTCCGGGGGCCAGGGCGCGGGCAGCGTAATCCGCGATGAGCTGCGGCACTCGGTATCCGGTGTGCAGTTCCAGGGCCCGGATCTCCCGCTTGCCGATCCGGGCGAGCAGGTGCGGCCAGGAGTCGGCCGCCAGCGGATGGGTCGCCTGGCCGAGATCGCCGACCACTGTCATCGAGGCGTACTCCACGCGGCGCGCGATCATCCGGCATTCCATCGGGGACAGGTCCTGCGCCTCGTCGAGGATGACGTGCAGGTACGGCTCGTCGACCGCCGAGTCGTCGTCGGGTTCCTCGACCGGCAGCGGTTCGGCCAGCAGCGGCACGTAGCCCTCCTCGCCGTGCGGGTCGAAGCCGTCGGTCCAGCCGACGACCTGGTGCCCCTCCCGGAGGATCACCGCCTCGGCCCAGCGCTGCGCGGCGACGACCGCGTCGTTGTCGATCGTCGGTCCGGCCAGTGCGAACGGGGTAGCCAGGTGGGGTGCGTACAGCTCCCAGCCTTCCCGCAGACCGCAGCTGAGCACGAAGGTCGCCACCGTCCGGGTCTCGGAGGTCAGCTCGCGCAGCCGCCACTCGGGTTCGGGTGCCTTCGGTGCGACGGGCGGCCGGCCGAGCAGTTCGGCCAGTTCGTCCAGGAGCGGCACGTCGTCCACTGACCAGTCGGCGCGGCTGCGGTAGGTAGCGGCAAGCGTCTGCGCGGCCTGCGAGTCCAGGCCGACCACCCGGGCCGGGTCGCCGAGCCAGGAGAGCACCTCGGTCGGGATCAGCGGGGGCCACCAGGCGCGGCGGAACCGGCGGAACTCCTCGCGGTCGCCCACCTCCTCGGCGAACAGCTCCCGGTCCAGGTGCCTGCCGTGCACCTCCTGCCACAGGGCCTCCAGCAGGACGGCGCTGGTGGTCGGCCCGGCGGCGTTGGGTCTCGTGCCGTCGGCCTCACATCGGGCGCGCACCCGACGGCGGGCCGCCGCCAACTCCGGCGCGTCGAGCGTCAGCACCTCCCCGGCGTACACCAGGCGCAGCCGTTGCGGCGCGGTCGGCGGTGTCTGCCACATCAGCTCGACCAGCACGTCCCGCATCCGGTCGTCGCCCTTGATCCGCGCCACGTCGGCGCGGTCGCGACGGATGGCGGTCACCCCCTCCACCAGCTCGCCGAGGGCGCGCAGGTGCACGCTCTCCTCGCCGAGGGAGGGCAGGACCCGGCTGATGTAGCGGGTGAAGACGGTCGAGGGGCCGACCACCAGGATGCGGCCGTCGGTGAGCCGGCCCCGGTTGGTGTAGAGCAGGTACGCCGCCCGGTGCAGCGCCACCTGCGTCTTGCCGGTCCCCGGCCCGCCGGTGATCAGGGTGACGCCCCGGGCCGGTGCCCGGATGGCCTCGTCCTGTTCCCGTTGGATGGTGCTGACGATGTCGCGCATGTGCGGTCCGCGGGAGCGCCGCAGCGCGGCCATCAGCGCCCCTTCGCCGAGCACCCGCAGCTCACCGGCCTGGTCCGGGGTGAGCACGTCGTCGTCGAGGTCGACGACCGCCGGGCCTCGGCAGAGGATGATCCGGCGGCGGACCACACCGAGGGGTTCTCCCGGCGTCGCGCGGTAGAACGCCGCGGCGGCGGGTGCTCGCCAGTCGACCAGGAGCGGTTCCCGGCCGTCGCGTACGCCCAGCCGGCCGATGTGGAAGGTTTCGCCGTCGTCGAAGTCGAGCCGGCCGAAGACGATGCCCTCCGCCTCGGCGTCCAGCGATCGCAGCCGCACGGCTGCCCGGTGCACCATCGCGTCCCGCTCCACCAGTCCGGTGGACGGCCCACCCGTGGCCCGTTGGTGGCCCTCACCGGCGAGGTCGTTCGCCCGTTCCCGCATCCCCTCCAGCAACTCGTAGACCCGGTCCACGATTCGCTGCTCGGCAGCGATCTCCTGGGCTCTGACGTCAGACATGGCTGTCCCCCCGCACCGTTCGACGTGCTACGGGGCGAGCCTATGAGCAGGCACTGGGGACAAAATCATCATTCGGGGCGATTCGAAAGGCCGCTGCGCCCCGTACACTGAAGGTGGCGGAAAGAAGGGTCCGGTCCCAGGCCGCGACGCTTCCCGGCGACACCGCCGACCCTATCCTCAGTCGGCGGGCAGCCAGCTCTGCCAGACCTCCGGGTTGGCGTCCAGCCACTTCTTGGCCGCCTCGTCGTGCGACAGCTTGTCGACGGTGAGATAGCGGGCCACCTCGTTCTGATCGGCGTTCGTCCACTGGAAGTTCTTGATCAGTTCGGCGGCCGGGCTGCCCGACTCGGCAAACTTCCGGTTGGCGATCTTGTCGAGGTCGTACGGCTGGTAGTCGCAGGCCACCTTCTCCGGCTTCGCGTCACACCCGGGCGTGTACGGCGGTAGTTCGATGTGCACCAGGTCGACCTCGGCCAGGAACCACTGTGGTGCGTAGAAGTAGCCGATCACCGGTCGCCGGTTCCGCTCCCCCTCCCGGAACGCCTCGATCAGCTTGTCCTCGCTGCCGGTGGTGTCGACCGTGTAGTTCAGCTTCAGGTTGCGGATCAACGCCCGGTCGTTGGTCTCGTAGGAGGGATCCCCGTTGAGCAGCACACCCTTGCCACCTGAGGTGGGGGTCTGGAACAGGTACGCGTAGTCGTTGAGGTTCTTCCAGTCGGTGATGTCCGGGTACTGCTCGGCCAGCCACGGCGGGATGTACCAGCCGACCACCCCCTTGTTGCCGGTCATGCCGTGCTCGACGGCCGCCCGCTCCTCGTCGATGTAGCGCTTCTTCAGCGACTCGCGGCCCCAGTTCTCCACGATGACGTCAGTGCTGCCGGCCGCCACCTCCGCCCATGCCTCCTCCGCGGTGAGGTCCTTCACCACCACCGTGCAGTCGAGTCGGGTCTTGGCCAGGTGGGCCAGCACTGCGACGTTCGCCTCGTAACCGATCCACGGCAGGTTGGCGATGGTCAGGGTGCCGCACTCGGTACGCTCCGGCGGCCCCGGCACCGCGACCCGGGACCGGACGTCGGTGGCGCAGCCGGCCAGCGCCAGTACGGCCGTGCAGGCGAGCGCCGCCGCCCTGGTCCAGCCTGTCGTCTGCATCGCTGTCGTCTCCTCTGTCTCGTTGCGTACCGGCGTCACGGCACCGCAGCGTGCCGGCCCGCTCGCGGTCACCGGCCGGCACCGGCCTTGGCGAGGCGTTGCGCCAGGACCACCTCGGTCAGGGCGAGGAGCACCTGCTTGACCGATGCCCGCTGGCGCGCGTCGCACTCCACAAGCACCACCTCGTCGGCGACGCCGAGGGCCTCGCGCACCTCGGCCAGCGCGAACCGTTGGGTCGCGTCGAAGTTGTTGACCGCCAGCAGAAACGGGATGTGGTGGTCCTCGAAGTAGTCGATGGCGGGGAAGCAGTCCTCGATCCGCCGGGTGTCGATCAGGACGACGGCGCCCAGTGCGCCGTCCACGAGGTCGTCCCAGAGAAAGGCGAACCGGTCCTGCCCGGGAGTACCGAACAGGTACAGCAGCAGGGACTCGTCGAGGCTGATCCGACCGAAGTCCAGGGCCACCGTGGTGGTCGTCTTCCCGGCGACCACCGAGGTGTCGTCGACCCCCACCGAGACCTCGGTCAGGTCGGCCTCGGTGACCAGTGGCTCGATCTCCGAGACCGCTCCGACGAATGTGGTCTTGCCGACGCCGAACCCGCCGCTCACCACGATCTTCACCGCGGTGGGCGGGGGCGGCTGACTAGAGAGCGCGGACACGGTCCCGGATCCTCTCGATCATGGCGACGGAAAGCTCGCCCTGTTCCTCGCGGCGCAGATAGCCCTCGCTGAGCAGGTCTGCCACCAGCACCCGGGTGACGCCGAGTGGCACCCGCAGCGCCACCGCCAGGTCGGCCACGGTGATGGGTCGCTGGCACAACTCGACGATCCGGCGGGCCTCGAAACGCAGCGGTGCGGAGAGCGCCGCCGGCTGGGCGGAGAGCACGGTCTCCACCCGCAGCCCGTCCTGGACCGGCCGGGTGCGCCCACCGGTGAGCAGGAACGGACGTACCGCCGCCTCGTCCGGTGTCTCCGGTGCGGACCGCGGCGGCGACTGCGGGACGGGGTCGGCCGGTGCCGGGCTCGCGGTCCAGTACGGGATCATCCGTGGATCGGGCAGCCGGGGTCCACCGCTCACCGCGGCAGGATCCGTCTCGACTCGGAGATCAGCGCCGGGGTCAGTATGGTGCCGAACCGGTCGGCGAGCAGCGAGATCTCGTACCCGACCAGACCCAGGTCGCATTCGCCGTCGGCGAGCACGCCCAGGCAACTGCCGTCGCTGATCGCCGACACCAGCAGGAAGCCCCGCCTCATCTCGATCATGATGAGCTTGAGGCCGTCGAAGTCGTACTTGCGGGAGGCGGTCCGGGCCAGGCTGGCCATGCTGGACACGATGGCGGCGAGCTGGTCTCCGGCACCCCGGTTCAGGCCGGCCGAGACGGCGATCAGCAACCCGTCGGAGGAGACGGCGACCGCGTCCCGGACCCCGTCGGTCTGCCGGACGAAGTTCGCCAGCAGCCAGTTCAGCTGGTGCGGATCGCTCTGGATGTCAACCTTCACGTGCCCCCCAAGGCTCGCTCGTGGTGTCGTCGCCGGGCCTGGTCACCGGTGCCGACCGCTCCTGCTGGCCGCGTAGCGTTCCGGCCCGCAGCGCGGTCAACCGGTTCCGGATCTCCGTGGGTGAGTCGTCCATGGTCGCCGCGCGTTGCGTAGCTGCCGCCGGGCTGACCGGGGGCGCGGGCGCGCTCTCCCGCCGGTCCCGGGGCAGGCGCTTGCGCAACCCGTTCGTGGTCCGCTCCGCCACGGGCGCGAGCGAGGCCACCTCGCCGACGATGACCGGTGGGCCACCGGCCACGGGCCGGGCCCGCCCGGCGGGCGTCGTCAGCGTGCGGCGGTCGTGCTCCGGGGGTGCGATTGCGGTACGCGTGCCGACCTCGGCCACCCCGACCGCCGGCAGCGGGCGGGCGGGCCGGCCCGGGACGACGCCGGCGGGTATGGCCTGTGGCTCGGCGGCACCGGCGGTGATGGCGACCGGCCCGGCGTCGGGCTCACCGTCCTCCGGCGCGACCGCGTCGGGGCTGCTGAGCACGGTGGACGGCAGCAGCACCCGGGCGGTCACCCCGGTGACCGGTGAGGGTGCCAGCTGCACCTCGATGCCCAGTTCCTGGGCGAGTTGACCGACCACGTGGTGGCCGAGGTAGCGGGTGGGGGCCGACACGTAGTCGACCGCACCGCGCAGCCGGGCGTTGGCCTGGGCCAGGTCCTCGGGCGACATCCCGAGGCCCTGATCGGTGACGGCGATGAGGTAGCCGTCCCCGGTACGCCGGCCCTGGATCTCCACGTCGGCGTCGGGCGGGGAGAAGGTGAGTCCGTTCTCGACGAGTTCGGCGAGCATGTGGGCCACCGCGCTGACGTGGGCACCGACCACCCAGGCGTCGTCGATGCGGCGGATCTGCACCCGCCGGTACTCCTCGACCTCGGAGATCGCGGCCCGGATCACGTCGGCGATCGCCAGCGGCCTGGTCCACTGGCGAGGCCCGCCGGCACCCACCAGGACCAGCAGACTCTCCGCGTTACGGCGCATGCGGGTGGCGAGGTGGTCCAGTTCGAAGAGGTTGGCCAGACCCGCCGGGTCGGTCTCCTCCCGTTCGAGCTTGGTGATGAAGCTGAGCTGCCGCCGCAGCAGATTCTGGTTCCGTCGGCCGAGGTTGGCCAGCGACTCGGCGGTGCTGCGGCGCAGCACCGCCTGTTCGGTGGCGAGCCGGAAGGCCACCTCCTGCACCTGGTCGAGCGCGCCGGCCACCGAGCGGACCTCGGCGCTGGAGCGCGCCGACACCTCGATCGGGGCCGGTGGACGCGGGTCGGCGTCCTCGGTGCCGTCCTGCACCTGACGCACGGCCACCGGCAGCCGGTTGGCGGCGAGGTCGTGTGCCTCGGCGGCCAGCATCGCCAGCGGCCGGGTGATCGACCGGGCCGCGACCACCAGCAGGGCGACGGCCCCGGCGAGGAACAACACCACACAGGCACCGAGTACGAAGAGCCGCCGGGTGGACTCACCCTGCCGCTCCGCGGCACGCGCCTCGATCTCCGCGCCGACGTACTCCTGCATCTGGCGCATGCCGTCCAGCACGGTGGTCAGGGCCGACCACCATGACTGCGGGTTCACCTGCATCCGCCGGCCGTCGAAGGCGTCCAGGGCGACCTGTTCGAAGTACGCGGCCACCCGGGCCGCGCCGGTGTCCAGCACCCAGGCGTTGGCGGCCTTCTGGCTCGCGGTGGCGTGCTCGTCGAAGTCGGCGAGGGCGGTGTCCCGGGCTGCGCGGATCTCCGCGAACTGGATGAACTCCCCCTCGGCGAAGCCGCTGGCGGAGAAGACACCGTTGAGGAACGCCCGCTGCTGGGCGGTGCTCTCCTTGATCCGGTTCAGCGCGCCGAGGGCGGCCACCAGTCGATGCAGCTCGTGGTCTTCCGACTGGTCGAGTTCGTAGTCGAGGCGGTTCAGCGCGGCGATCCGCTCGGTGAAGAAGTCGAAGGTCGCGGCCCGTCCGGCGCTGCCACTGTCGGTCGCGGCGCGGACCACGGCGAGACCGTCGAGCTCCCGCAGGGCAGCCCCGACCCGGTCGGCCACCGGCCCGCCGGCGCTGATCGCCTCCTCGACCGCCTGGCGCCGCTGGTCCACCCGCTCGCGGGCCGGTGCGATCTCGTTTCGGAACCCCTCGTTGCCCTCGAGCAACGCGGCGCTGATACCCCGCTCGACCTGCAACTCCTCGGTCAGATCCTGCACCACGAGGACAAGCGACACGGCTTCGCTGGCCTTGCGGACCGCCTGGTACGACGACACCTCGACCACCGTCACGTAGCCGAGCAGCAGCAGCACGGCCGCCACCGGCAGGGCGATGATCGCGACAAGACGACCGCGGATGCTTCCGCCCCCGGTCACCACGGTCTCCTCGGTGCCCCGACCGGACAGTGTTCAGCAGGCCGGCTGCCTCGGCCGGAATCCTGTGTGGACACGCGGTCTCCAATCACCACAGGACCGCGCCGGCCGATGTGGTGGCATCAGGGGAATTGATCACAGCAATATGGCGGCCTGCCTGACCTCCCACAACCCTCGGGCGGGATCCTCATCGGCGAGAAGCTCGGGTTATGCCCTTTCGGGCAACGCCGGGCCGCCGATTGGTCGACCAGCTCTGTCCATTGCGTAACATCACCTCACCCGCCCACCCGGGTTCATGGGATCGCTCCCGGGTTTCGGCAGGTCGCCGCCCCGCTGCCACGCTCGCTGTCAGGCGAGCCCACCACGGGTGCCGTCAGGTGCGAGCCGGGGCGCGGGTCGACGGTCAGGCCGGGACCGGGGTCTGGGCGTGGACGTGGAAGCGCAGGGAGCAGGCGTCGGTGAAGCACTCCCGCATCGGCCGGACCAGCTCGCGATGCTCGGGCGCACCCTTGCCAGGAACACCACTCGTCCTCGGGTCATCGTCGGTCCTCTCCGGCCGGTGCCACGCCGCGTAGCACCAGCGCGCTGTTGAATCCGTCGAAACCACGGGCGCAGACCAGTGCCACCCGGCTGCGCGGGCGTCGGCGCTGGCGCAGGAAGTCCAGCTCACAGCCCTCGGCGACGGTCTGCGGACCGGCCGACGCGGGCAGCGTGTCGTGCCGGTAGGCGAGCAGGGCGGTGGCCACGTCCAGCGCCGACCCGCCCTGGTGTGCCCGCCCGGTCAACGCCTTGTGGGTGCTCACCGGCGGCGCGTCAGCGCCGAAGACCGCCCGCAGCGCGGTGGCCTCGGCGCGGTCGTACCGGGGCACCCCGAGGGCGTCGGGCACCACCAGGTCCACCTCGGCCGGTTCGACGTCGGCCCGGCTCAGGGCCAGGCGCATCGCGCGGGCGTACTGGTGCGGGTCACCGGCCGAGGTGGACGACGTGTGCGCCGCGTCGTGGGTGGCGCCCCACCCGGCCACCTCGCCGTAACTGCGGGCACCGCGGGCCGCCGCGTGCGCGTACTCCTCGACCACGAACACCGCGCCGCCCTCGGCCGGCAGGTAGCCGCAGGCGTCCACGTCGAACGGCCGGTAGGCACGCTCCGGGTCGGTCGCCTCGCTGAGCAGGCCGGACCGGGCCTGGCAGGCCAACGCGTACGGGCTCAGCGGGCACTCGGTCGCCCCGGCCAGCACCACTGACGCGCCGCGCCGGATGGTGCGTACGGCGTGGGCGAGGCTGTCCAGGCCGCCGGCCGACTCGGCCACCAGCACCCCGCTCGGCCCCTTCGCCTGGTGCCGGATGGAGATCTGCCCGACACTCGCCGCGTAGAACCAGGCGATCGACTGGTACGCGCCGACCGTGCGCGCCGGAGACGACCAGAGTCGTTGCAGTTCCCGCTGGCCGAACAGGTTGCCGCCGGAGGAACTGGCCAGGGTGACCGCCCAGTCGTACGGCTCGGGCGCCTGCTCGGGCAGGCCGGCGTCGGCGAGCGCCAGTTGGGTGGCCGCGAACCCGAGGTGGGTCCAGCGGTCGGTCTGCACCAGCGCCCGGTTGTCGGTGTAGCGGGTCGGGTCGAAGTCGGTCACCTCGCCGCCCAGGCGGGTCGGGTAGCCGCTGGCGTCGAAGAGGGTGATCGGACCGGTACGGCGTCGACCGGCAAGCACCGTACGCCAGTGCTGGTTCGCGCCCACGCCGCTGGGCGCCACCACACCGATGCCGGTCACCACCGCCCGGCGCTGCCGCTCGGTCACGCCGGCACCTGGCGGGCGGGCCGACGGAACAGCATCGCCGACTGGAAGCCGCCGAAGCCGCTGCCGACCGAGAGCGCCACGTCGACGGGCACCTCCCGCGCGGTGTGCGGCACGTAGTCCAGGTCGCACTCCGGATCCCGGGTGGCCCAGTTGGCGGTCGGCGGCACCACGCCGTACTCGATGGCGAGCGCGCAGGCGGCCATCTCGATCGAGCCGATGGCACCCAACGAGTGCCCGACCATCGACTTGATCGAGCTGATCGGCACCTGGTACGCGGCCGGTCCGAGGGCCCGCTTGAACGCGGCCGTCTCGTGTCTGTCGTTCTGCCGGGTGCCGGAGCCGTGGGCGCTGATGTAGGAGACGTCCTGGGGCGCGATTCGGGCCTGGCGCAGCGCGTCGGTGATGGCCAGCCCCATTTCCCGACCGTCCGGACGCAACCCGGTCATGTGGTAGCCGTTGCTGCGGCTGGCGTAGCCGGCGACCTCGCAGTAGACGTGCGCGCCGCGCCGCCGGGCGTGACCGGCCTCCTCCAGCACCAGCACCGCCGCCCCCTCGGCCAGCACGAACCCGCGCCGGTCGGCGTCGAAGGGGCGGGAGGCGTGTGCCGGGTCGGCGTTGTCGGGGCTGGTGGCCTTGATGGCGTCGAAGGAGGCGACGGTGACCGGCGAGATCGGCGAGTCTGCCGCGCCGGCGAGCACGAGGTCCGCCTCGCCGTCGGCGATGAGCTGGTGGGCGTACCCGATGGCGTCGATGCCCGAGGTGCAGCCGGTGGAGATCACCTGTGCCGGGCCGTGCAGCCCGAACTGGCAGGCCACGTCGGCGGCCAGGCTGCTGGGCACCAGCGCCGGATAGAGGTACGGGCCGCCCAGCGCGGCGTTGACGAGCCAGTGCCGGCCGCTGTCGCTGACCGTGACGTACTCCTGCTCCAGGGCCATGGTGCCGCCGACGGCGGTGCCGAGCACCACCCCGGCCCGGTCGCGGTCGGCGTCGGTCAGGTCCAGGCCGCTGTCGGCCACCGCCTCGGCGGCGCAGGCCAGCGCGAACTGCACGTACCTGTCGGCGCGTCGCCGCTGCTGCGGGGTCAGCCCGGCCGCGTCCGGGTCGAAGTCGCACTCGGCGGCGATCTGGGAGCGGAACGGCGACGGGTCGAAGAAGGTGATCCGCCGGGTCGCCGTACGCCCCTCGGTGATGTTCTTCCAGAACCGGTCCCGGGTGACGCCACCGGGGGCGACCACCCCGATGCCGGTGACCATGGTGCGGCGGCCGGTCATGACCCGTCCCGCTGCTCGACGAGTTCGGTGTCGACATGGCCGAGTTCCGGTCGGGGCGCCAGCGGGCCGAGGTGGAAGACCACCTCGGCGGGGAGGTCGCCGGTGTTGCGCAGCCGGTGCCGGACGTTGCGGGCCACGAAGAGCGCCTCGCCTGCGGCCAGCGGCACCGGTTCGTCGTCCAGGTCGACGGTGATCGTGCCGCAGACGACGTAGAGGAACTCCTCGCTGTACGGGTGGTAGTGCTCGGCGATGCGCTCTCCCGGCGCCATGGCGGCCACACCCATGAAACCGGAGGTGCTGCCGACGGTCCGGGGGCCGAGCAGGACGCGCAGTTCGCCGCCGCGCCGCCGGTCGGCGGGCACGTCCCGGGCGGCGACCAGGGCCAGGTCACTCATGCCCGTCTCCCCTGTGGCTGGTGGTCTCGTTCCGCTCGCGAGCCAGCCGCTCGATGCGTTCCTTGATCACGGCGAGCTGGATCACGCTGTTGGTGTTGATCCGCTCGGTCATCGCGGCGTTGTCCACGGGCGCGGTGGGTTTCATGGCGAAGTCCTGGGTCCAGGTCATCCGGACGCCTTCCGGTTCCTGCCGGTAGGTCCAGTGGATGTTCATGTACGCGAACGGTCCGGTCTCCACCCGGCGGGCACGCACCTGCCAGGTGGCGGGGTCGGGGGTGCGTTCGCTCACCCAGCTCCACGCCACCCCGTTCTCGTCGGGGTGCATGGTCAGCCGGAACCGGACGGTGTCACCGTCACGGTCGAGGATCTCGGCCTTGGCGTACTCGGTGAACAGCTCGGGCCAGCCGGCGACGTCGTTGGTGACCGACCAGACCAGCTCCAGCGGCGCGGCGATGAGGATGCTGTTCTCGGTGTGGCCGGGCGGGTCGGGGGTGCCCTGGGCGACCAACTCGGCCACCGCCGGAATGCTCAACTCGGCGGCCTGCTCGGGGATCGTGACCCGCCACCTGTCGGCGACGACGGCGGCGAGTTCGAGCAGCGCGAGGGAGTCCATCCCCAGTTCCTCGAGCGAGGCGGTCGGCGCGCGAGCGGCGACGTCCGGGTCGAGGCCGCAGTTGGCCACCAGGATGTCGGTTATCTCGCCGGTGAGCGAGCGTCCGTCGGTGACGGTCATCGTCTCCTCCTCGGTTGTGGCGGTCACGACCACCGTCCGTCGAAGCGGTAGAAACAGCGGGCCATGGCGTCGCGGGGCGCCCGCCAGCGCCGGCAGTTCGGTCGTGTCGGACTCGGCGAAGATCTCGGCGACCGCGTCTTCGGCGTCCGGGACCACTTTCGCGACGATGAGCGTGCGATTCATGCGGGCCCTCCTCCACCGCTGGCGCGCCGCCACCCGGCATCCCCGGGTGCCTGCCGGCGGCTCCGGCACCTGCGCTACGACTCCGGCAACTTCCGACACGATGCGGAGCGGGGCGTCACCCGAGCGTCACCGGCGCAGCGCGACGCGATCATCCATAGTGACGCTATGTTGACGTAAGCTGTGGATGGGCTGTGCCGCTCCGAGCGCCACGATCGACGAGATTTCCCAGTTCAGAGGCGATTTCACGGATGGCAAGCCGGTCACTTTGCCGACTCGACGTTGACTCAGAGTAATCGGTGTTGGTAATCTCCGCGACGGTTGGACCCGGCTGGCGCAGGCACCTGAGCGCGGCCCAGCAAGTCGACAGTGGCGTCCCGGCGACCACGCCGGACCTGGCCGAGACCCGCAGACGACCCGTTTCGCAGGGGGTGCCGCCGTGGCCGCCGATCCGCCCGCCCCGACCGCCGGAGAGCCCCGGGGCGTCGAGGTCGCGCTGCACCTGCTCGGTGGCTTCCGCCTGACCTCCGGCGGCACCCCGGTGGTGGTGCCCCGCGGCCTGCAACGGGTCATCGCGCTGATCGGGCTGCGCCCCGGCGCGACGCGGGCCCATCTCGCCGGGCTGCTCTGGCCGGACGCCACCGAGGAGCGGGCGCTGTCGTCGCTGCGGACGGCGCTGTGGCGGCTGCGCCAGGACCCCTACTGTCCGCTGACCACCACCTCGGACACCGTCCGGCTCGACCCGACGGTCCGGGTCGACGTCGACGAACTGGTCGCCACCGCCGCCCTGGTACGCGACGGCCAAGTGCCCGAGGACGCCACGCGGGCGCTCACCGCCGCCCGGCACGACCTGCTTCCCGGCTGGTACGACGACTGGGTGCTGACCAACCGCGAACGGCTACGCCAGCTCCGGCTGCACATGCTCGAACAGGTCGCCGGCCAGCACCTGGCCGCCGGACGGCACGGTGAGGCGCTGGAGGCGGCGCTGGAGGCGATGGCGGCCGAACCGCTGCGGGAGACCCCGCACCGGCTGGTCGTGCGGATCCACCTCGCCGAGGGCAACGCGTTCGAGGCGGTGCACGCCTTCTACGTCTACCGCGATCTGTTGCTGCGGGAACTGCGGCTGGAGCCGTCCCCGGCGATGACCGCACTGCTCGACGAGACGCTCGAGCCGATCCGGCGAGCCAGCCGGACCGCGTCGGCCGGCGGGTCACCGCAGGCACCCCGACCGCCACGGCAACCCGCCACCCGACCGACGCACCAGGCCCGCTGACCGGCGTCACCGCACCGACCCGACCCGTTGACGGTCAGGTGACAGTCCTCGATGCAGAGTGAGCGGGCCGTGGCCGGCGAGCGTCCGGACACGACCACCGGTGAGAGGGGATCGATGAGCCGTCTAGTGATCGTCAGCAGGATCATCCCGGGCGCGGAGGGTCGAGTCGGCCAGATCTTCGCCGAGTCCGACGCCACCGAACTGCCCGGCCTGACCGGGGTACGCCACCGCTCGCTGTACTGCCTGCACGACCTGTGCGTACACCTGATGGAGACCGATGAGGTCGGCTCGGACACCCTCGCCGCGGCCCGCAACCATCCGCTCTATCTCCAGGTCAACGAGCGGCTCTCCGCGCACACCTCGCCGTACCTGCCCACCTGGAGTTCGCCGCGCGACGCGCTCGCCCACTGTTTCTACCGCTGGGACGCCACCGAGGTCCCCGCCCGGCGCGCGGTCGGCTGAGCGGGACGCCACCGTCGGCGGCGGCACGGGCGGCCGCTGCCTGGCCCACGGGCTGCGCCGGGCCGGCATCAGCGTCGCCGTCTACGAGCGACACCGAACGGTCCGTGGCGCGGATGACACTGCGCCAGGTGCTGCTGACCGGCCTGACCGACGTGGTCCACCTAGACCACACCTTCACCCGGTACGACCAGCACGACGACGGCACGGTCACGGCCCACTTCGCCGACGGCAGCAGCGCCACGAACATCGCCACCCGGATCCCGCTCACCGAGTACACCCGCTCGCTGCTGCCACCGACGGTGCAGCGCGGCATCTCGCTGATCTTCGGCAGCGGTGGCGTGATGGGCGTACTGGAGCACCGCCCGCCGGTTCCCCGCCGACGTGCTGAACCGGCGCGGTACGGAGCTGATCCGGGTGGCCCTGGACCTGACCGCCAACTGGCACCCGCACCTGCGGGAACTGCTCAGCCGAGCCGACCCGGACAGCGCCCGGCCGATCCGGGTGTCCACCTCGGAACCTGTCCCGCCGTGGAAGAGCAGCCATGTCACCCTGCTCGGCGACGCGATCCACACCATGACGCCCGGTCGCGGAGTGGGTGCCCACACCGCGCTACGGGACGCGAACCTGCTGCGACGCCGACTCGCTGAACCGCAGCGGCACCAACGGTGACGATCGGATGTACAAGCCGCTGTTCGGTCGACTCGCGTTGCTCGGCGCCGGCGGTTACTTCCGGGTCACCAGCCGGGTGCCGCCGCTGCGTCGCAAGTTCCTCGACGACTTCCGCACCTACCGCGGTAAGCAGGACTGACCTCCCGATCTGCCCTGGATCTGTGACGCGGCGGCCACGCTGCGCTCGGGTGTGGACCGCTTTCACCGCCGCAGATCAACGGCGCGTTTCGCCCTCTCCCCACCTGCATACGGACTGTTACCGAGCCTGCCTGTTGTCTCTGTCCCGCGTGTGAAAAGCTGCGGCGAGCTTTTTTCGCGACGTTCCGGACTGAAAACCAGGGAGGTTTGCCGTGGGCGAGTCCTTCGGAAACTGGCTGATACTGCTCGTGGTGCTGCTGGCCGGTCTGGCCGGGGGCTGGCTGCTGCTGCGCGGCCGGCGCAACGATCCACCCGCGCCGACGAGCAAGGCCACCACGCAGACGACCGAGCCGGCCCCGACCACGACCAGCGACACCCCGCAGCCGAGCTCCACCACCGCGCCGGTTGCCGCCAAGCCGGACGACACCGAACCAGTCGACGCCACCGCACCGCAGCCCGCCGCGCCCGAGTCGGTCACCACAACCGAGCCGCTACCCACCGTGACTGAGGCAGTCACCGCGCCCGAGCCGGCACCCGCTGCGGCCGAGCCGGGCAGCGCGGCCGAGCCGGGCACCGCGACCGAGCCGGGCACCGCGACCGAGCCGGTCACCGCGACCGAGCCGGTCACCGCGACCGAGCCGGTCACCGCGACCGAGCCGGTCACCGCGACCGAGCCGGCGCCCGCCCTGGCCGAGGCGGTCACGGCACCCGCCGACGACCCGGTCACCGCCGCTGTGGCGGGCACCGAGTCGCAGCCGGCGAACGAGCCGGCCGCACCCTCCGTCGAGGACACTGCCGCACCGGTCGCCGACCGCCCCGCGCGGCGCAAGGCCGCCACCAAGCGGACTCCCGCCGCAGCGCCGGCCGCCACCGAACCCGAAGCCGCCGCGCCGGTCGCCACCGCCACGGAAACCGCCACGCCCGCCGCCACCGAAACCGAACCCGCCGCGCCGGTCGAGGAGAGCGTGGCGGCCGGCGCGGCTGTCGCCGACGACTTCCGGCGTATCCAGGGGGTGGGACCGAAGATGGCCGCGGCTCTGCACGGCGCGGGAATCCGGACCTACCGTCAGCTGGCGGAGCTGGACGAGGCCGCGTTGCGGGACACCATCAAGGGTGCCGGGCTGCGGGCAACGGCCAGCGTGGCCACCTGGCCCCAGCAGGCGAAGATCCTGGCGGCCCAGGTCAACGACGCCTGACCACCGCCGCTGCGCCACCCGATGCGGGGGCCGGACCGCCCACCCGGGCGACCCGGCCCCCGCTCCCGTCCGCACCCCGTCGAACTCCGCCGACCGGGCCGGCGCAGTCGAGGACCCCGCTACTTCGGGGCAAGTGCTGCCTCGCCGGCTGCGGCTGACGAGACAGCATCTTCCCCGAAACTGCCGCGAGGGCCACACCGACCGGGGTGTCGTTAGCGAAACGGAGCGGTTGGGTACAAGGGCGTCATCCACCCCCGGACCGTGGAGGAAGCCATGCGCGGCACGTCGATATTCGGAGTTCTCGTGGTGATCTGGCTGATCATCGGCGCAGTCGCTGCGGGCCAGCGCGGCTACTACAACAACGAGGAGACCAACTGTGCCGAACTCGGCACCATCCTGGTGACCATCGTCGCCGGTCCCTTGAACTACGTCGGCGCCAACCCGAAGGTCGAGTGCGAACTGCCCCAACCCTCGCAGTGACGGTGGCACGGGGACCGGCCACCCACGCCGCTCCGCCCGCCCCCGGTCGACACGACCGACGGCGGGCGGAGTGACGCGCCGCGACGGTGGCCCGATTGCCGGTCACCCGGCTGTCGTACAGCTTGGTGGAGCCGGCGGTGACGAACAACCCGGCGCCCCGGGAGCGGGGGCACACTGCTGCGTTGCCTCGGGTGGTGTTGCCGCTGATCACACTGCCGGCCGGCGGCAGCAGGCCCTGCACGGCCTACGTTTCCCGTCAAGCCGCCCCCTCAGCCCCCGACGTGGATGCCGGGGCGGCGGGCCGGGTCGGGCTCGGACTTGCGCAGGATCTCCCGGACCACCGGCGGGGTGTCGCCACGGCCCAGGATGAGGTACCGCAGCAGGTGGGCGATGGGGTTCCCTTCCGACCACTCGAAGTGTGCGTGCGGGCGAACGCCTGTGGCGTCGCGCAACGCCAGCAGGATCGCCGCTATCGCGTTGGGCGCGGCCGGGCTGCTGGCCCGCAGCACCCGGTACCCGCCGACCTCGACGCCGTGCACCCGCAGCACGTGCCGGAAGCCGGACGGATCGTGCACGTCGATCTCCAGGAAGAGCACGTCGGTCGCGCCGGGCACCGGGTTGAGGCCGCGCTGTCCCCGCTCCTTGACGGTGTACTCCTTGATCGCGCCGCTGTGCGGCTTGTGAGCGATCACGTGCAGCCGGCCGTCGTGGGCCACCGAGTCGGCGACGAACCGCCGCGCCGGCTCGTCGAACTCCACCCGTTCGGCCCGCAGCTCGGTGGTGCGGGTGACCCGGGACACCAGCGACACGGCGATGATGCCGAGGATGAACAGGCCGGAGATGGCGATCCCGTCCGGCTTGCGGATCACGTTCTCGCCCAGCGCGTACAGCAGGACCACGGTGAGCACGGTGAAGCCGGCGGCGACGGCACGCTGCCGGTGCCCGGCCGCCGCGATCGCCACCGCCACCGCGGCGGAGACCATCATGGCCAGGATCCCGGTGGCGTACGCGCCGGCCTGGGCGTCCACGTCCGCCCGGAACAGGACGGTCAACACGATGCAGACCAGGGTGTAGACGATGACCACCGGCCGCACCGCCCGGGCCCATTCCGGCGCCATGCCGTAGGTCGGCAGGTAACGCGGCACAATGTTGATCAATCCGGCCATCGCCGATGCCCCGGCGAACCAGAGGATGAGGATGCTGCTGACGTCGTACGCGGTGCCGAACACCTCGCCGAGCTGTGCGTGGGCCAGATAGGCCAGGGCCCGCCCGTTGGCCGCGCCACCGGGGGCGAACTGCTCGGGCGGGATGAGCAGCGCGGTGACGAAGGTGGTGCAGATGAGGTAGACCGACATGATCAACGCGGCGGCGGTGAGCAACCGGCGGGTGTTGCGGATCCGCGCGGCCAGTCGCGCCTGCGCGTCCGGGCCCGCCCCGGCGACCAACGGCATCATGCTCACCCCGGTCTCGAAACCGGAGAGACCAAGCACCAGCAGCGGAAACGCCAGCGCGGCGGTCAGCGCCACCTGGCCCGGGCCCCCGCCTGCGGTGAGCGCCCCGGTCCAGTCCGCGAGCACCTGCGGGTTGTCGACGATCTCGACCAGGGACACTGCCACGATCACGGCGTTCAGCGCCAGGAAGGCGCCCACCAGCGGTACGGCCACCGCCACCGCCTCCCGGAAGCCGAGCAGGAAGACCCCGCCCAGCACCAGCAGGAGCAGCACCGTGACGGCGACCGCGACCGGCGTACCGCCGAACCCCTCCGGCAGGTACGGATTCTGCAGCAGGTGCACGGTGGCGTCGGCCGAGGAGAGCGTGATCGTGACGATCCACGAGGTGGCGACGAAGCCGAGCAGGACCAGCACGAAGACCTTGCCCCGCCAGAACGGCAACAGCCGCTCCAGCATCGCCACCGACCCCTGGCCGTGCGGGCTCTCCTGCGCCACCCGGCGGTACATCGGCAGCATGCCGAACAGGGTCAACACCACGATCAACAGGGTGGCCACCGGCGACAGCGCCCCGGCGGCCAGGGCCGCGATGCCCGGCAGATAGGACAGCGTGGAGAAGTAGTCCACCCCGGTCAGGCACATCACCCGCCACCAGGAGTGCGACCGGGCCTGCCCCTCGCCGGTCTCCGGGCCGACCGGCTGCACCTGATGCCGGAACAGCCAGCGGCGCAGCCGGCTCTCCGGACGGGCGGGCGCTTTCGGTCCCACCGCCACCCGCTCCGGCACGGTGATCCGTGGACCGGCCCGGTCGCCCGGCCGGGTGGGGTCACGGGCGGCACGCAGCCCGGGATCCGGCGTACCGGATGCCGTACGGCGGTCCCGGCCGCGCCGCGTTCTGGCCCTGTCCCCCATGTTCCGCCCCGCCCTCCGGCGTTCCTGACCCGACCGTAGGCGGTCGTCGTGCGCCGCCTCGGCGGAACGGTGAAAGCGGGTCGTCCCTCCAGACGCCGGTGCGGTCGGCGCTCAGGCGTCGCCGGTGAGGGCGCGGGCCAGGCCGGCGGGGTCGGCGACAGTGACAGTCATTCCGGGGTGACGTGGCCGGCCGCCGGGCACCAGGGCGGGCACCGGGTGGACGAACCGGACGCAGAGACCGGCGAGGGTGCTGCTGCCGAAGGTGACACCGAGGTCGGAAGCGGACAGCCGGGGACCTATCGCGCGCCACCAGCGGTACGGGCCACCGGGCTCGACGCCTGCCACATTGTCCCGTCCGGTGCGCAGCCGCCACGGGCCGAACCGCACCACGAGGTCGTCCGCGTCCACCCGCACCCAGGCGGTCGACGGTCGGACTCCGATCAGGGCCAACACCTGACGAAACGGCCTGTCGAAGCGGAACCGGAAGAGTTGCCCGTCAGTGGCCATGCCCGGCGCGTACCCGGGCACGGGCCGGCCGACACCCCCCGGAGCCGGCCGGCCCGCTGATCCCCCGTGTTCTTCGATCCCCCGTG
>NZ_POTX01000290.1 GCF_003236305.1 Micromonospora endophytica
TGATAAGGTTACGGCGGTCATGGCGGAGGGGAAACGCCCGGTTACATTCCGAACCCGGAAGCTAAGCCCTCCAGCGCCGATGGTACTGCACTCGGGAGGGTGTGGGAGAGTAGGACACCGCCGGACATCTTTCTAATTCAGGGCCACCCCTCACGGGGTGGCCCTGAATTGTTTCATGGCCTCCTGCCAACCCCAACGCGTCGATCATGCAGTTATGGTGCCGGAAAGAGCAGCGATTGTGCGACTTTGTCGACCACCACAACTGCATGATCGACGCGTTGCAGGGGGCCGGCCTGGGCAGGACGGGTGTGGTTCGTGGGCGGTGGTGGGCGTGGGCAAAAGGAGGTGGCGTGGGCAAAAGGAGCGGCCCCGCTGGCGGGAAGCCGGCGGGGCCGCGAGCAAGCTGGCGTGGCGTCAGGAAGGCTGCTTGGCGCAGATGAAGCGCGGTTCAGCGGCGTAGGTCCAGCTGAACTTCTCCCGCTTCACCACATTGCCGTCCTTCTTGATGACGCGGAAGGCGTCCTGGGTGAAGCCCTGGCTGCCGTTGGCGGGGATGCAGCTCGGCCCAGGCTCGAGGTAGACGGTCTTCGGCGAGGTGATGTTGCGCCGCGGGCTGTACTCGGTCTTGACGCTGTCCCAGATCTTCGTGCCCCAGATCGACACCGTGATCGAGTTGCCGGTGTACGAGGTGTCGATCAGCACGCCGTGGTCGGTGTTGTTGCGGAACTTGAAGTCGAGGTTGGGCCAGAAGATCGTCGACTCGATGACCGCCGGATAGCGGCTGAAGTAGTACGAGTGCGGCTTGTGCTCCACGTCCTCCAGCCCAGCGTAGTAGATCGCGTTGAAGAGCGTGGTGGTGAACTGAGAGGTGCCGCCACCGACGCCCGGCACCAGCTTGCCGTCGAGGATGACAGGCGCGTCACGGTAGCCCTGCGCGTAGCCGCGTTCCCCGGTGTGCCCGTTGAGCGAGAACGTCTCGCCGGGCAGCACCACAGTGCCGTCCACGTCCTTGGCGATCGTCACGATGTTCTGGCTGCGCGGCGACCCGAGCCCACCGGTGAAGTTGGTGGTGAAGGAAGCGACCTTCTCCTTGATGCCCAGGGTGCCGATCTTCTCCGCGGTGAGCTTCGGCTGGACCGGCTTGAGCTCGGCGGAGATCGTCCGGTCCGAGTCGCGGGACAGCACCTCAAGCAGGTCATCGCCGAGCTTGCTGGTGTCCACCTGCTGCCCGGCACGCCCGTCAGTCACCTTCGGCTTGTTGCCGGAGATGGCCATCGTCGCGTCCTTCGGGGCCACCTCGACCGCGTCCAGGCGGTCCCCGAGTGCGGCCCGTAGCTGCTTCACGTCCACCCGGGGCGAGAGCTTGCCGGCCTTGTCGGCCTTGAATCGGAGGCTCTTGGCGATCGCCTGTGGCGGGATCTCCACCGAACCGCGGTCGGTGGAGAGCTTGACCGGTGCGGCCACCGCCGGCTCGGCCAACTCGGCAACCATGCGGTCGACCTCCTCGGCCGAGGTCGCCGGATGGTTCTCCACCAACGGCACGGTCACCGACTGCCCACGCAGCCAGCCCTCCTTGACCACCTCCGCCGAGTGCTCGGCGTCCACGTCGAGGCTCGGTTTCGGATAACGCACCTTCGGCTTGGTGCCGGTGAAGGTGATCGCCGGCATCGTCATCTTCTGGCCCTGCTTACCGACGAGCTTCTCCAACTCGGCGGTCAACTTCGGCACGTCGACCGAGACCACCGGCTCGACCTCGCGGGAGCCGACCAGCCGGTCCACCGCGTGGGCGTCGGCCGCCGCCGCCGCGGCCACTGTCGCGTCCACGTCGACTGTCAGCCCCACCTCGGCCGGGACGATCTCGGCGGTCCGCTCTCCGACGCGTACCTGGATGGGAGCGGACAGCTCAGCCGCGCGGCGGTCGAGCTGCGCGCGCAGCTCCCGCGCCGCGTCCGTTTTACTGCGTCCGCCGAGCTCGGTGCCGAGCACTGTGGTGCCGCGTGGCACATCACCGACGTACGCCCAGACGCCCACCGCGCCGACCGAGGTGAGCACAGCGGTGGCCACCCCAGCGGCCAACAGGATCCGGAACCGGCTGGACCGCTTGGGATCGCCCTGCGGGGCGACCGGCGCCTGTCGTACCGGTTCCTCGACGGGCGGCCAGCTGACCGCTTCCACCTGCACGGTGGGCCGGTCGTCATCGGCGGGCGGACGTTTTTCGCCGTACAGCGTCACAACTACCTCTTCGGGAAAAGCCGCGAGTTGAGCCGGGACCCCCACCCCGGAAGACAACTACGGTAGCCAACGCGACGGCCGGTGGGGAGCCAAGGTCTGTGCCTTGCGGGTTTCCCTCCTCCCGTGTCCACCCTCCGTCCTCGTTGCGTCATCGTAAGTCATCGATTACCGCGGTCAGTCAGAGGCGGGCGAGGGCTCGGCGGAGCGGGTCGAGGCCGAGGGCACCCAGGTCGAGGGCCTGCCGGTGGAACTCCCGCAGGTCGAAGTCGGCACCCTTGCGCGATTTCGCGTCTTCCCGGGCCTGGAGCCAGATCCGCTCGCCGACCTTGTACGACGGCGCCTGGCCCGGCCAGCCCAGGTAGCGGTTCAACTCGAAGCGCAGCATCTCGTCCGGCACCCGGCAGTGCGCCCGCATGAAGTCCCAACCCAACTCCGGCGTCCAGCGCTCACCGGGGTGGAAGTCGAACGGGTTGTCCTTGGGGATCTCCAGCTCCAGGTGCATGCCGATGTCGACGATCACCCGGGCCGCGCGCAGCGCCTGGCCGTCGAGCATGCCGAGCTTGTCGCCCGGGTCTTCCAGGTAGCCCAGCTCGTCCATCAGCCGCTCGGCGTACAGGGCCCAGCCCTCGCCGTGCCCGGAGACCCAGCAGAGCAGCCGCTGCCAGCGGTTGAGCAACTCGGCCCGGACCGCGGTCTGCCCGATCTGGAGGTGATGCCCGGGCACCCCCTCGTGGTAGACGGTGGTCACCTCCCGCCAGGTGGAGAAGTCGGTGATGCCGTGCGGCACCGCCCACCACATCCGGCCGGGCCGGGTGAAGTCCTCGCTCGGGCCGGTGTAGTAGATGCCGCCATCGCTTGTCGGCGCGAGCATGCACTCGATCCGCCGCACCTGCTCCGGGATGTCGAAGTGGGTGCCGTGCAGGTCGCTTATCGCCTTGTCGGCAAGCGCCTGCATCCAGTCGCGGAACGCCTCCTTGCCCCGGATGGTGCGGGCCGGATCGGCGTCCAGCGCCACAACCGCCTCGTCGATGGTGGCGCCGGGGCCGGCGATCTCCGCCGAGACCGTACGCATGTCGGCCTCCAGGCGGGCCAGCTCGGCGAAGGCCCAGGCGTACGTCTCGTCGAGGTCGATCCGGGCACCGAGGAAATACTGGGAGGCCAGCTCGTAGCGCTCCCGCCCGGCAGCCTGCTTGTCCCGACCACGAGGTGCCAACTCCGTACGCAGGAACTGCCCGAACTCGGCGGTGGCCGCGGTGGCGGCGGCCGCGCCCCGACGCAGCTCGGCGGCGAGGGCGCCGTCGGCGCTCAGCCGCTCTACCAGCCCGTGGAACACGTTGTCGCCGTCCGGGTCCACCCAACTGTCGCACTGCTTGGCCACCTCGACGAGCTGCACCCGGGAGCTGACGTGCCCGGCGGCCAGAGCCTCGCGCAGGGTCGTCTTGTAGCTCTCCAGCGTGGCGGGGAAGAGGCTCAGCCGGGCGGCGATGTTCGCCTGTGCCTGCTCACCCTCGGTGGGCATCAGGTCGAAGACCATCCGGATCGAGTGCAACCCGCTGGTGATGACGCTTACTTCGCTCGTGGTCTCGCCGGTGTCGTACCTGGTGAGTTCGAGCCCGAGTCGCTCCTGCATCGCGTCCCGGGCGATGTGCTCACCCTCGGTCTCCGGCTCGGTGGCGTCGAGATCGGCAAGCGCGCGGCGGGTCAGCTCGGCCTGCGCCGCGTATCCCTCGGGCGACAGGTCGTCGAGCTTGTCGTCATGACCGGAGATGCCGACGTAGGTGGCGCCGGTCGGGCTCAGCGCCGCCCAGTCGGCCACGTAGCGGTTGGCGATGTCGTCGATTCGTCCCACGCTGCGAACCCTACGCCAGGGGGCTGGGCCGGTGTGGTCAGCGCGCTCAGGGCAGCAGGTCGGCCGGGTCGAAGTCGATCGGGAAAGGCTCGTCGGCACGCAACCGCTGCCCGCTCACCGCCTGGGCGAGCGTGTCGTAGCCGCCGAACTTGCCGAGGGTGAACAGCTCCACCGCGACGTGCCGCAGGCGACGCGAGATCTCCACCCGCATGAAATACGGCACCCGTCCCTCGGCGCAGGGTATCGGCTTGTCGACGAGATCCTGGCGGCGGCTGCTGGGGGAGACGAACTCGACGGCCATGGTGCAGAGGTGGACCGGGATCCAGCGGTCTTCCTCATCGGTCTTGGGCAGGGTGTGCAGCACCGTGACGTCCGGCTGGATCCAGCGCTGCGGCGAGAAGGTCAGGTTCACCTGACCGAACACGTAAAAGCCGTGAGCCCTGGCGGCGGGCTTCAAAAGATGAGCAAGCTCGATCTCGCCGTAACTGTTCGTGCCGACCTCGGCGGGCGTCATGACCAACCTTCCGTCGATGCACTCGTAGCGTGCCTCGGGTGCCTCAGGTAACGGGAGGTAGCGGTCGGCGAACTGGGTCGTCCACATGCCGTCGAGATCGAACAGTGGGTCGAAGCGCATCGGCATCGCCATGGTGTACACCTCCTCGGTCGGTCAACGCCCTACCAATGTATGTGGTTTCTGTGGTGCACGACACGAGGTGCGGGTCAGCGGTGGGCCCAGGTGAGGAGGTCGTCGGCGGTCCAGGTGTTGATCACGCGGTCGGCGGGGACGCCGCAGCGGGCGGCGCGTTCGCAGCCGAAGCGTTGCCAGTCGAGCTGTCCGGGGGCGTGCGCGTCGGTGTTGATGGCGAAGCGGCAACCGGCCTCCAGTGCCCGCCGGATCAGGCGTTTCGGTGGGTCCTGGCGCTCCGGACGGGAGTTGATCTCCACGGCGGTGTCGTGTGCGGCGCAGGCGGCGAAGACCGCGTCGGCGTCGAAGTCGCTCTCGGCCCGGGTCCGCGCCCGGTGCCCACGGTCACCCGGCCCGGTCACCCCGGCCGGCCGGGACGACACCATCCGGCCGGTGCAGTGGCCGAGGATGTCCAGGTGCGGGTTGGCGATCGCGGTCAACATCCGACGGGTCATCTTCGCCCGGTCGTCGCCCAGGCCGCTGTGTACCGACCCGACCACCACGTCCAGCCGGGCCAGCAACTCCTCCTCCTGGTCGAGGGAACCGTCGGCGAGGATGTCGACCTCGATGCCGGTGAGGATCCGGAACCCCTCCGGCAGCGCCGCGTTGAGCTGGGCCACGTGGTCGAGTTGCTGGCGGAGCCGACTCGCGGTGAGGCCCCGGGCCACCTTGAGCCGGGGCGAATGGTCGGTCAGCACCAGATATTCGTGGCCCAGCTCAACGGCGGCCAGCGCCATCTCCTCGATCGGCGAGCCGCCGTCGGACCAGTCGGAGTGGGTGTGGCAGTCGCCCCGCAGGGCGGTACGCAACGCGGTGGCCTCGGCGTCCAGATCGACGCCCTCGGTGGCGAGCAGCCGGCGCAGGTAGACAGGTTCCTCACCGGCCAGCGACTCGACCACGCAGCGCGCGGTGACGTCACCGACCCCGGCCAGCTCCCTGAGGGTGCGATCGCGGACCCGCTCGGCCAGCTCCCCGCTCGGCAGCGCGGCAAGCGTGTTCGCCGCCGTCCGGAAGGCGCGTACCCGGTGGGTGGCCTCGTTCGCCCGCTCCAGCAGGAACGCGATCCGGCGCAGGTCGGCGATGGGGTCGCGGGTCATGTCCTGCAACCTACGTGCCCGCGCCGCCGGTCGGGTGACGACCGGCGGCGCGGGGTGGTGGTACGCGGGATCAGCTGAACGGCAGCCGGAGCACCGAGCGGTTGCCGACCCCGATGGTGCTGGGGTTGTTGCCGATGGCGGACCAGACCTCCACCCGCACGGTGCCGCCGCGCAGGTTGCCCAGGGCTCCGGTGCTGGAGTGCAGCCCAGCCGCCTGGGTGTAGTTCTCCCAGCCGGGCACCGGGTCGGTGGCGAAGTAGCGGTACGTCTCGACCCGCTCCCAGCTTCCGTCGCCGGTCAGGTCGTACGAGACGCGGGTCTGCACCCCGTTGCCGACCGCCTGGCCGGCGTCGACGAAGAGGTCGAAGGCGGTTTGCCCACCGTTGTGGGTCAGGTTGAGTCCGGTCGCGGTGAAGACCACCGGGTTGCGCGGGGTGCCGTCGGAGTTGGCCCCGCCGGCACCGGCCACGGTGGCCGTACCTGCGGTTGCGGCCGTACCGAGGCCGCCACCGGAGAGCAGGTAGCGGGTGGGCGAGCCGGTCGGTGGGTCGGTGGGCGTGGGAGTCGGCGTGGTGGTGGGAC
>NZ_POTX01000291.1 GCF_003236305.1 Micromonospora endophytica
GCACGCGATGGGGGCGGCCAGGGACCTGCGTGGGGCGGCCCGGAATGCCGCGTACGCCGCCGGCCAGGCGGCAGTCGTCGCGCATGTCGCCGCGCACGAACTCGGTGCGGCGGCATACGCGATAAAGGCCGTACGTGCTGCCGCGCCGAAGGGCGAGAGCGATGCCGCGGGACGACTCGAGTGCCGATGGCAGCGGGACCAGCTTCCGGCGGCGATCCGCGAACTCGTGCTCGACGACCAGCGGTTGCGCAACGACATCTGCTGGTCGGTGTTCGACTGTTGACCCGTACGCCCGGCTGTGCCCCCGCCGCGCGCGGTGCCGGCAGCGGCCGTTCCTAGACTGACGCGGTGCGATATGTCGAACTTGAGGCGGCGATCCGTCAGCTGGTGACGGAGGCCGAGGATGACCGCCTTCGTGTCTTCGGCGTGCAGACGGTCGCCCGTCTGCTTCAAGCCGAGCCGCTGCTCGATGCAGCCGCCGAGGACGAACTCGATGAGGACGCGTTTGCGGCATTCACTGTCGCCCGCGAGACCGTCCTGACCGCCGGGGCGCCCGAGTTGCGGGCGCTGCTGGCGCGCATCGACGAAGGGATCCTCACCGACGGCGACATGGACCCCAGCCTGTTGCTCGCCCTCTCCGCACTCGAACACTGGACGACCTACCTGGAGACCGGGCAGCGCGGTGAGCTGGCTGAGCTTGCCCTCCGTTCCGTCGAGCAGGTCGACTACCAGGTCTCGGCCGATCTCGACGACTTCCTGGGCAAGCCTGAGATGGCCGCCGAGTACGAGCGGATCGTCCGCCTCCTCACCGGGTAGCGCGAGCCGGTGGACCGGTTGCCGACCGATGACACAGGCGTTTCGATCTCTTGACGGCGCAAGGATGTTAACGCTATCAATTCGGTACGCGGCGGCCGGATCGCGGCGAGGAGAGGCGACGAGACATGCGACTGAAGCGTTCCCGTAGCCGGCCGATGGCCGGGTTCATCGCCATGGCCGTGGTGCTGGGCAGCATGCTGGTGGGGCCGGCCGCCCCGGCGTCGGCCGCACCCGTCACCTTCACCAACCCGCTGGCCGAACAGCGCGCCGATCCGCACATCTACCGGCACACCGACGGCTACTACTACTTCACCGCGACGGTGCCCGAGTACGACCGGATCGTGCTCCGCCGCGCCACCACGCTCCAGGGGCTGGCCACCGCCGCCGAGCAGGTGATCTGGCGCAAGCACGGCACCGGCGAGATGGGCGCGCACATCTGGGCACCGGAGATCCACTTCATCGACGGCAGGTGGTACGTCTACTTCGCCGCCGGCCGGGCCGAGGACGTCTGGGCCATCCGGCCGTACGTGCTGGAGAGCAGCGCCGCGAATCCGCTGGACGGGCCGTGGGTCGAACGCGGCCAACTCCAGCCCGCCCGCAGCAGCTTCTCGCTCGACGCCACCACATTCGTGCACGACGGCCAGCGTTACCTGGCCTGGGCGGAGTACGCCGGCAGCAACTCGAACATCTACCTCGCCCGGGCGGTCAACCCCTGGACGTACGCGGGCACCCCGACCCTGATCGCCACGCCCACGTACGCCTGGGAGACCCGGGGTTACCGGGTGAACGAGGGACCGGCGGTGCTGATCCGCAACGGCCGAATCTTCCTGACCTACTCGGCGAGTGCCACCGACGCCAGCTACGCCGTCGGGCTGCTCACCGCCTCGGCCGACAGTGACCTGCTGAACCCGGCGTCGTGGAGCAAGAGCGCCACACCGGTGCTGGCCAGCGACAGCCGGACCGGCCAGTGGGGGCCGGGACACAACTCCTTCACCGTCGCCGAGGACGGCAGCGACGTGATCGTCTACCACTCGCGCAACTACGAGCGGTACCTCGGCAACGGCTACGACCCGCTGAGCGACCCGAACCGGCGGACCCGGATCCAGCGGGTCTACTGGAACGCCGACGGCACCCCCAACTTCGGTGTGCCGGTGCCGGACGGCGTCACCCCGGTCCGGCTGCGCGCACACGACCTGCCGGACCAGTACCTGCGGCACTGGGAGTTCCGGGTGCGGCTGGAGCCGAACGTCGCGAACCTCGCCGACTCCCAGTTCCGGATCGTCGCCGGACTGGCCGATCCGGCGGCGATCTCGCTGGAGTCGACCAACTACCCCGGCTACTACCTGCGGCACCGCGACCATCAGCTCTGGGTGCAGCGCAACGACGGATCCGACCTGTTCCGGCAGGACGCGACGTTCGTCCGCCGGCCCGGACTGGCCGACCCGGCGAAGGTGTCGCTGGAGTCGGTGAACTTTCCCGGGCAGTATCTCCGGCACCGGGACGGGCTGGCGTATCTCGAGGCTGTGTCGGACGCGGCCGGGCGGGCGGCGGCCACCTTCGCCCTCGACTGACGCTGGCTCGGTTGTCGGTGGGCGTGCCTAAACTCCCGCCCATGGCGACGGTGACCTTTGTGGATGAGAGCACGGCTGGTGCGCGTACCCCGGCGTGGGTGCTGCGGATCTTCGAGGAGCGGTTGACGCTGCGTGAGCTGATCCGACGGCGGATCCATCAGGAGGTGGCGGAATACAACGCCGCTGCTCCGGTGCCGCGTCGACTGCTGGTGCAACCCACCCCCACCGAGCGGGCACTCAACGGTGACCCCGGGGCCGAACGACCGCACCGCCGGATCGATCCGCAACGGCAGGTCGCCCTCGCCGAGGAGGCGTTCCGCCGCAACGGCTTCGTGGTGCTCGTCGGTGACCGCCAAGTCGAGGAGCTGGACGACGAGGTCGACCTGCGCCGCGACACCGAGGTCACCTTCCTGAAGCTCGTCCCGCTGGTCGGTGGCTGATGACCACCACCACCGACACCGTCTGGTACGCCACCCGCACCCGCGACCTGGTCGCCGCGAACGACCTGACCGCGCTGGCCGGTCACCTCTACACGCACGCCCGGCTCTGCCGGGACGATCCGGAGGTACGCGCCGCGCTGCGGGTGCTGTCCCGGCCGGAGGTGACCCGGCTGGTGCAGGAGATGATCGCCTTGGTCCGCCAGGACAACCGCCGGACGTGGCCACCACGGGACCTGATCGGGCAGTTGGCCCGCCGGCTCCCGCCCGACCTGACCCCGGAGCAGCTACAGGACCTCGCCCGGTACGCCGTCGAGGAACCGTATTCGCTCTCACCGACCGCCCTGGAGACCGTGGCCCGGGGCCTGGTCGCCACCGGCCCGGTCGCCACTGACCTGATGGCGGTCCTGATCGACAGGTCCAACGAGAGTCAGCGGCTGCGGCAGCTGGTCGCCGAGCTGAGTGGGCCGCAACTCGACCCGGGTGACCCGTGGGCGGCGCAGATCCTGGCCGAGCTGCCCACTCTCGACCCGGCCTGGCAGCGGCTGGTCGCCCACGCCAGCACCGCCACCATGGCCCGGCCCACCGCCGGCTGGTCCACCGAGGCGCAACGCCTGCTCGTCGCGGTCGAGGCGGCGCAGGCGCGGCAGGTCCTCGACCGGTGGCTGGCCGCCGCCATCCGCACCCCGCACCGTCCACCGTCGACGGTCAACGCGGACCTGCTGCGTGGCCTGCTCTGGCTGGTCGAGCGGACCGGCCCGGAGCAGGAGCAGGTACGCCTCATCGGCGGCCTGGTCGAGTCGATGCTGCGCCGGCTGCCCGGGATCGGGCCGGCCTGCCCGAAGGTGGCGAACGCGGCCGTCGGGGTGCTCGGGCGACTCGACGGCGAGGCGGCGCTGGCGCAGCTCGCCCGGCTGTCGGCCCGAGTCACCTACAAGGGCACCCGCAACGAGATCGACAAGGCGCTCGACGCCCGCGCCACCGCGCTCGGCATCGGCCGCGACGAGATCGAGGAACTGGCCGTGCCGGACTACGGCCTGACCGAGGTGGGCCGGCACGAGATGCCCCTCGGCGGGTGCCGGGCCGAGCTGCTGATCGGGTCCACCGGCGCGACCCTGGTCTGGCACAACGAAGCCGGTCGGCAGGTGAAGAGCCCACCAGCCGCCGTACGCCGCGACCACGCGGCCGAGCTGACCGGCGTGAAGAGCCTGGCCAAGGAGATCAGCGGAATGCTGGCCGCCCAGACGGCCCGGCTGGACCGGCTCTTTCTGGCCCAGCGCACCTGGACCCTGGGCGCCTGGCGGCAGCGCTACCTCGACCATCCGCTGGTCGGCGTGTTGGCCCGCCGGCTGCTCTGGCTGGTCGACGGGGTGCCCTGCGGCTGGGCCGACGGCGCACTGCGGACCATCGACGACAGCCCGCTCGCCGTCGCCGACGATGCGGAGGTGCGGATCTGGCACCCGATCGGCCGCCCGGTGCCGGAGGTCGTCGGCTGGCGGGAGTGGTTGGAGCGGCACCGGATCGTGCAGCCGTTCAAGCAGGCACACCGGGAGGTTTACCTGCTCACCCCGGCCGAGGAGGCCACCGGCACATACTCCAACCGGTTCGCCGGACACATCCTGCGTCAGCATCAGTACCATGCGCTGGCGGCGATCCGGGGCTGGAACGATCGGCTCCGGCTCATGGTCGACGACTCGTACCCGCCCACCTCCTGCGAGCTGCCCGGCTGGGGGCTGCGCGCCGAGTACTGGGTGGAGGGGATCGGCGACGACTACGGCGTCGACACCACCGACAGCGGGTCGTACCTACGGCTCGTCACCGACCAGGTGCGCTTTTATCCGGTCGACGCCGCGCAGAACTGGTCGCACGCCTCCGGCGGCGGCTACACGGCCGCGCGGTGGACGGATGCCCGACCGGGTGAGCCACTGCCGCTGGACCAGGTGCCGCCGCTGGTGTTCAGCGAGATCATGCGCGATGTCGATCTGTTCGTCGGAGTGGCCAGCGTCGGTAACGACCCGACCTGGTCGGACGGCGGCCCGCAGGGCCGGTTCCGGGACTACTGGTCGTCGTACAGTTTCGGGGAGCTGTCGGCGACCGCCGAGACCCGGCGGGACCTGCTGGTCCGGCTGTTGCCCCGGCTGGCGGTGGGGCGGCAGGCCCGGGTCGACGGCCGGTTCCTCGTGGTCGACGGCGAGCTGCGCACCTACCGCATCCATCTGGGGTCGGGCAACATCCTGATGAGCCCGAACGACGCATATCTCTGCATCGTGCCGGACCGTGGCGCGGGCCGGTCAGGGGAGCAGCAGTTCCTGCCGTTCGAGGGCGACGGCATGCTCGCAGTGATCCTCAGCAAGGCGATGCTGCTGGCCAAGGACGCCGAGATCACCGACCCGACGATCACCCGCCAGATCGGGTCCCGCTAGCCGCGAAGGGTCTGCGCCGATCACAGGTTCGGTGCAGGTGGTGCTCAACCGGGCGATATCGTGATCAGGTGCGAGGCGAGGCGGCCACGACCGGACGATGGCTCCGGTTCGTGCTGCTCGCCTGCACCCTGGTCGGGCTCGCCGCGATGCACAGCCTGGGGCATGACCCGATCCTCGGTACGGCCGGGCACCACAGCCACACCGCTACCACCGCCACCGGCATCGACTGTGGCGGTGCGCGGTGCGTCCAGCAGGTGGCCCCGCCCCCCGAGGAGCCGCGGGATGGTCACCACCCCGGCTGGGCGGTCTGCATGGCGATCGCCGCCGCCCTCGCTCTCGCCGTCGTGCTTGCCGCCCACTTCCTGCGTGGTAGGCGCGGCAACCTGCCGTCCGGTCGCGCCACGAAGCGGGTGACCAGCAGCCGAGGGCCACCCGGGTTCCGCACGATTGGTCTGATCACGACCTCGGTGTCGGTGCTGCGGACGTAGGAGCGGTAAGCGCGTATCCCGCGACAGGGATGCCGCGCCGATGACTCCTACCTGTTCACCGACCTTGAAAGGCTTCTTCCACCATGCGTCGTACCTTCCTGCGCCGAGCCCTGCTGGCTGGCGTGAGTCTCGCCGGCCTCGCCGCCTGCGGCGCGGACCACCAGGCCGAGGGCCATGACTCGTCCGCCCCGCCATCGGCCAGCGCGACCAGCGGCGATGGTGCCGCGAACAACGCGGCGGATGTGATGTTCGCCCAGATGATGATTCCGCACCACGAGCAGGCGTTGGAGATGGCCGAGCTGGCTGCCACCCGGGCGTCCGATCCGGAGGTCACGCAGCTCGCCGCGCAGATCAAGGACGCCCAGGCACCGGAGATGGCGCAGATGGGGAGCTGGTTGACCCAGTGGGGCGCGCCGCTGCCGTCCGGCGACGGGCACGGTACGGGTCATGACGCACCCGACATGGGACATGAGATGCCGGGCATGATGTCCGACGCCGACATGGCCAGGCTCGCGGCTGTCTCCGGCACGGAGTTCGACAGGCAGTTCCTCACCATGATGATCGCCCACCACGAGGGGCCGTCGGTGCCGATCATGGAGTTGTGGTGCCTGACAAAGTCGGGCGTTCACCGGATTTCCGGCACCACAACTCCATGATCGACGGGTCAACTGTGGGTGAGGTCAGGGGCGGGCTCGTGCGG
>NZ_POTX01000292.1 GCF_003236305.1 Micromonospora endophytica
GGGGGGTTAGCTGAGGATGCGGGTGATGTTGCGGATTTTGTTGCCGGCGTCGAGGGCGGCGACCTTGTATGCCTCGGCCAGGGTGGGGTAGTTGAACACGGTGTCGACCAGGTAGTCGACGGTGCCGCCGAGGCCCATCACGGCCTGTCCGATGTGGACGATCTCGGTGGCGCCGGTGCCGAAGACGTGCACGCCGAGCAACCGGCCGTCGGCGGGGGAGACCAGCAGCTTCAACATGCCGTACGAGTCGCCGACGATCTGCCCTCGGGCCAGTTCGCGGTAGCGGGCGACGCCCACCTCGAACGGGGTGGCGCTGTCGGTCAGCTCCTGCTCGGTCTTCCCGACAAAGCTGATCTCCGGGATGGTGTAGATGCCGATCGGTTGCAGCTCGTGCATCGGCCGATCCGGTTCGCCGCAGGCGTGCTGCGCAGCCAACCGCCCCTGCTCCATCGAGGTGGAGGCCAGCGCCGGAAAGCCGATCACATCGCCCACCGCGTAGATGTTGGCAACGGCGGTGCGGTAGTTCTCGTCGACCTCGATCCGGCCGCGCCGGTCCGCCGTCAGGCCGGCCGCGTCCAGGTCCAGGCCGTCGGTCTGGCCCTGCCGGCCGGCGGAGTACATCACCGTGTCCGCGACGATCTTCTTGCCGCTCTTGAGTACGCAGAGCGCGGCGGCCTGGTGCTTCTCGACGGCGGCGACCTCCTCGCCGAAGCGGAAGGTCACCGACAGATCGCGCAGGTGGTACCGGAGTGACTCGACGATCTCCTCGTCGCAGAAGTCGAGCATCGTGTCGCGCCGTTCGACCACGGTGACCTTGGTGCCCAGCGCGGCGAACATGGAGGCGTACTCCATGCCGATCACCCCGGCACCGACCACCACCATGCTGCGGGGCACCGCCTCGAGGTGGATGACGCCGTCGGAGTCCACGATGGTCCGCTCGTCGAAGTCCACACTGTCCGGACGGGCGGGTCGGGTGCCCGCGGCGATGATCGCCTTGTCGAAGCTGACCCGGTCCTCCCGGCCGGAGCCGCCGTCGACCCAGACCGAGTGTGGGTCGGCGAACCGTCCGGTGCCGGTGATCAGGGTGATCCGGTTGCGGGCCAGCTGGTTGCGGATCACGTCGGTCTGCCGGTTGATCACATGCTGGGTACGGGCGGCCAGGTCGCTGACCGTGATCTCGTCCTTGACCCGGTAACTGCTGCCGTAGAGGTCGCGCTGACTCAGGCCGGTCAGGTAGAGCACGGCCTCGCGCAGCGTCTTCGACGGGACGGTGCCGGTGTTTATGCACACGCCGCCGATCATGTCGCGGCGGTCGACGATGGCGACCCGTCGACCCAGCTTGGCGGCTGCGATCGCGGCCTTCTGACCGCCGGGCCCGGAGCCCAGCACCAACACGTCGTAGTCGTACACGATCACCAGCGTCGCAAGATGTCGCGGCATGCGCCAGTCCTGGCGCCGAAGCGGCATCCGGGCTTTACCGGCCCGGAACAACCAGTCGCTCACGGGGGAGGAGAGTGTGATCACGCATTGACATGCAAGTAAACACTTGCCTATCGTCTCGGCTGTGGGTGACGTGTACAAGGCGCTTGCGGATCCGACCCGCCGCGCCATCCTCGACGAGTTGCAGGACCGCAGCGGTCAGACGTTGTTCGAGCTGTGTGTGCGGCTGACCGGCAAGGGGTTCACCTCGTCGCGGCAGGCGATCTCGCAGCATCTCGCCGTCCTGACCGAGGCCGGGCTGGTGGTGGTGCGCCGCGAGGGCAGATACCTCTTCATCGACCTGGACACGTCCCCGCTTCGACAGATCTACGATCGGTGGAGGGTTGGACCGTGCGAATCGGACACATGAGCATTTTCGTCGACGACCAGACCAAGGCGTTGGCGTTCTACACGGGCGTGCTCGGCTTCGTCAAGAAGACCGAGATCCCGCTCGGCGAGCACAGCTGGCTGACCGTGGTGTCGCCGGAAGACCCGGACGGCGTGGAGTTGGTCCTCGAACCAGACCAGCATCCGGCGGCGGCGGCGTTCAAGAAGGCCCTGGTGGCTGACGGGATCCCGTTCACCATGTTCGGCGTGGCGGACGTGTCTGCCGAGTACGAGCGGCTGAAGGGCCTCGGGGTGACCTTCACCCAGCAGCCGTTGGACGCCGGTGCCGTGACCACCGCGGTTTTCGACGACACCTGCGGCAACCTGATCCAGATCGTCGCACCGAACGCCTGAGGCGTCGGCGTCGGCGCCGGGATCAACCCCGCCGCCGACGCCGGTGCCCGCCCGGTCCGGATCAGCAGTTGCGCAGCTCGGGGGACTGGTTGAGCAACTGACCGCGGACGGAGATGAAGCGGCGGTAGGTGTCCGAGTCGACGGCGGCCGGCCGGAACGCGGCCACCCGGTGGCAGTTCTGGAAGGCCAACTTCACCCCGAAGTGCCGCTCCAGGCTGGACCGGATCGCGTCGCTGGCCAGCGCCCGCAGCAACTGGCCCCGTTCCTCCTCGCCGGGCGGCGGGATCTCGTTGTCGGCGAACTCCGCGTCGGACGACGACAGCTCCGCCGCCACCCGGGAGACGGTCTGCCAGGCGTACGGCAGGGATTCGCGTACGCAGGCGACGAACTCCTCGTCGGCGATCGGCCCCGACTCGGCGGCGTGCAGCAGTTCCGGTGACACGGTGAGCGACATGACTCTCCTCACTTAACGACTATGGTTTTCATTGCCGTTGCAGGAGTGAGCAGATCACGTGACTCTGTGTGTGTCAACGGTGGCGCACTGAATGTGGACGCGGCGCCCATCCACCGGACCGGGCGACCGACGGCCCTTTCGGTCAGCTTCGCGGGCTGGCATGATCCTGATAGGTTAGCCTTACCTAACATGGAGGTGCTTATGGGGTTCGCCGCGGAGGTACGCGAGTTGACCAGGGCGGACCACCGGGCCGCGCAGCATGTGACGTACTTCGACGCCCTCCTGTCGGGGCGGCTCGACCGGGCCGGGTACGCCGCGCTCCTCGAACAGCTCCACCTCGTCTACCAGGCGCTGGAGGAAGCCGCAGGAACCATGCGCGACCATCCGGTGGCCGGGCGGTTCGTCGTCGACGAGCTGCAGCGACTGCCGCGCATCGCGGCCGACCTGGAGTTCCTGAACGGGCCGGACTGGGCCAGCCGGATCGTCCCGACCCCCGCCACCCGGCGGTACCAGGAACGCCTAGGTGACATCGCGTTCAGCTGGCCGGCCGGCTTCGTCGCCCACCACTACACCCGCTACCTCGGTGACCTCTCCGGTGGGCAGGTGATGGCCCGCGCCCTGCGCCGGACGTTCGGCTTCGACTCCGCTGGAGTCGAGTTCTTCACCTTCCCCGGCCTCGATCCGCGCGCCTTCAAGGAGCACTACCGGTCGCTGCTCGACACCGTGCCGTGGGACGAGGCCGAACGGCGACGCTTCCTCGACGAGGTCTCCCGGGCCTACCGACTCAACACCGACCTCCTCGACGAGTTGGGGCAGGTCGTGGCCCAGGAGCGGGCGGCATGAGCACGCCGGACCCGTTCGCACCAGAGGTGATCGTGGCGGTGCGGCGGCACATGAACGACGACCATGCCGACGACTGTCTGCTGATCTGCCAGGGCCTGGGCGGCCAGCCGGCGGCCACGGCGGCGACCATGTCCGGCATGGACGCCGAGGCGATGGAGTTCCTCGCCACCGTGGGCGGTGCGTCGGTCCCGGTCCGGATCCCGTTCCACGGCCCGATCGTGGAACGCCGGCAGATCCGCGCCGAAGCCGCCCGGATGTACCGGGAGGCATGCGCGGCGCTGGGCCGCACCCCGCGCCCCGAGGCGCGCTGACCAGCGCGCCGGTGCCGGTACGTCAGCCGACGGTCGGACGTACCGGCACCACGAGCGGAACGCCGGTACGCGGGTGTGGCAGCACCTCGACCTCGTGCTGGTAGACCTCGCTGAGCCGGTCGCCGGTGAGCACCTCGCCCGGCCGCCCGTCGGCGACCAGGCGGCCGCCGGCCAGCAACGCGATGCGGTCCGCGTACGCCGCCGCCAGACCCAGATCGTGCAGCACCACGACGACGCTGCCGCCCTGCCGGGCATGATCCCGGGCAAGTGTGAGCACCAGCTCCTGATGGTGCAGGTCGAGCGCGGCGGTCGGCTCGTCCAGCAGGAGCATCCCGGTGCGCTGGGCCAGCACCCGGGCGAGTGCCGCGCGGGCCTGCTCGCCGCCGGAGAGCGCGGCGAAGACCCGGCCGGTGAGCGACTCCATCCCGGTCAGCCGCAGTGCCTCGGCGATCGCGACGGCGTCCTCGTCGGCGTACGGGGTGCCGGCCCAGGGGGCACGGCCCATCGCGACGACCTCGGCCACGGTGAACGGGAACGACACGGTGGTGCGCTGCGGCAGCATGGCCCGAGCACGGGCCAACTCGACGGGACTCCAGCGGGACAGCGGCCGGCTGGCGAACGTGATGTCGCCGCAGGTCGGTGCCAGGTCCCCGCAGATCGCGCCGAGCAGGGTGCTCTTGCCGGCACCGTTCGGCCCGACAAGTGCCAGCAGTTCGCCGGCCCGAACCGTGATCGTCACGTCGGTGAGGATCGGACGGCCGTCCCGGAGGATCCGGAGCCGCTCGACGCGCAGCTCCGCCGCGTCCGGCATCGGCGTCACCGCTGGCCTCATCCCCATCCTCCCGCCCGGGTCCGGGTCCGCCGCAGCAGCCAGAAGAAGCAGGGACCGCCCACCACGGCGGTCAGCACGCCGAGCGGCAGTTCCTGATAGTCGACAAGGGTGCGGGCGGCGAGGTCCCCGGCGACCACCACGATGGCCCCGCCCAGCATGCTCGCCGGCAGCAACAGTCGATGTCCGGGGCCGGTGACCATCCGCACCAGGTGCGGCACCACCAGCCCGACGAAGGAGATCACGCCGGTGAAGGCGACGGCAGCCGCCCCGAGCAGCGCGGTCACCGCGACCATGCCCAGGCGTAGCCGTTCCACGCGGACGCCGAGGTGCCGGGCCGATTGGTCGCCGAGCGAGAGCAGGTCGATCCGCCGGGCGACGGCGACGGTGATCGCGAGGCCGACCGCCGCGCACGGCCCGGTGACCGTCACCGCCGCCCAGTTTGCCTGGGCCAGGCTGCCGAGCTGCCAGAACGCGATGGCCCGGACCGCGTCCGCGTCACCGAAGAACATCAGCAGGCCGATCAGCGCGCCGGCCACCGCGTTGACCGCGATGCCGGTCAACACCAGGGTGACCACTTCGGTGCGTCCCCCGGAACGGGCCATCGCGTAGACCAGGGCGGTGGCGAGCAGGCCGCCCAGAAACGCGCCGGCCGCCACGGTCCAGCCGCCGACGGTGGCGATCCCGGTGACGATCACCGACGCGGCTCCCACGGCGGCGCCGGAGGAGACGCCGATGACACCCGGCTCGGCCAGCGGGTTGCCGAAGACACCCTGCATCAGCGCGCCCGCCCCACCGAGCGCGGCCCCGACGATCACCGCGAGGACCACCCGGGGAAAGCGCACCACCCACAGGGCGCTCTCGCCGTGGGTAGCGCTCGGCGACGGTCCGATGTCGAGCCCGACGCGGTGCAGGATCGAGCCGAGCACCTCCGCCGGGGGCACCGGCACCTGCCCGGTGCCGGCGGCGACGAGGCAGAGCAGGAGCAGGGCCACCGTCAGGCCGGCGACCAGCGACGCCCGCCTCATGAGCAGGCACCGTGAACCGCCTCGGCCAGGGCCTTGATGGCCTTGCCGGTGCGCGCGCCGAAGGTGAGCAGCAGGCCGTCGTCCATGTCCACGATCCGGCGGTGGACACCGGCCGGGGTCTGGCCGACGCCCGGCAGGGCGAGCAGGCCCTCGACTCCCTTCACCGACTCCAGTCCCTCGGTCATCACCAGAATGACGTCCGGGGCCGCGTTGATCAGCCCCTCGCTCGTCAACGGCCGGAACTTGGACAGCCCGATCTCGGTGCCGGCGTCGGTCGCCCCGATGGCCCGGATCATCTCGTCGGAGCCGGCTCCCGCGCCGCCGATCAGGTACACCCCGGCCGTGCCGCGGACGTACAGGAAGGCGATGCGCAGCGGCGCGGTGTCCGGCGGTGCGCTGCGGCGGGCCGCGGCGATCTCGGCCTCGACCCGGTCCACCAGGCGTTCCCCGGCCTGCGGCACGCCGAGCGCCGCCGCGATGGCGCGGATGTTGCGGGACACCGCAGCGAGGCTCTGTTCGTCGTCGACGAGCACCACGGGTACGCCGGCGCGCCGCAGTTGGGCCAACACCTCAGCCGGGCCGATGCTGCGGTCGGCGAGTACGACGGTGGGGGCCAGCCGCAGCACGGACTCGGCGGACAGGTCGTGGCCGGCGGGTGTGACCACCGGCAGGTGGGCGGCGGCGGGGAAGG
>NZ_POTX01000293.1 GCF_003236305.1 Micromonospora endophytica
GGGGGTGGGGATGACCTTGACGTGGGCGCGGTAGTGGTGGGAGAGGATGTCCTCGGTCAGGACCTCGTGCGGGGTTCCGGCGGCGGCCACCCGACCGTCGGCGAGCAGCACCATCCGGTCGGCGTACTCGCCGGCGATGGAGAGGTCGTGCATGGTGGTCAGCACGGTCAGGCCATGCTGGCGGCGCAACTGGTCGACAAGTTCGAGGACCTCCTGTTGGTGACCGATGTCCAGCGCGCTCGTCGGCTCGTCCAACAGCAGCAGGGTGGCACCCTGCGCGAGCGCCCGCGCCAGGAACACCCGCTGCCGTTCCCCGCCGGAGAGGGTGGCCAGTTCACGGCTGCGGAAACCGACAAGATCCAGCCGGTCCAGCACCTCGTCCACGACGGCCAGGTCGGCGGCGGATTCCCGGCCGAGCGGCGGGATGTACGGGGTGCGGCCGAGCAGCACGTAGTCGAGCACCGCCATGCCGGGCGGTACCACCGGGGACTGGGCGACAGTGGCCACCACCCGCGCCCGCTCCCGGCGACGCAGCTCGTTCAGGGGCGTGCCGAAGAGGCGGACCGCGCCCGGTACGGGAAGCAACCCACCGACGGCGCGCAGCAGCGTCGACTTGCCTGCGCCGTTGGGGCCGATCACGGTGACCCACTCCCCGGCCGCCACGGTCAGGTCGACCCCGGTCAGGATCGGTACGCCGTCGAGCCGGACATGCAGGTCGCGTACGTCCACCGCAGGCAGCGGCGCGGCCGGCATCGGGGTCATGTCAGCACCCGCCGCGCGGTGCGCAGCACCAGCACGAAGAACGGGCCGCCGAGCAGGGCGGTGACCACCCCGATGGGGATCTCCTGCGGAGCGGCGACGGTCCGCGCCACCACGTCGGTCAGGGCCAGGAAGGCCCCGCCGAACAGCAGCGACAACGGAAGGATCACCCGGTAACTCGACCCGGCGAGCAACCGGACGATGTGCGGCACGATGATGCCGACGAAGCCGATCAGGCCGGAGGCGGAGACCGCCGCGGCGGTGCCGAGCGAGGCGGCGGCGATCAGCAGATACCGCGACCGCTGCGGGTGCAGGCCCAGGCTGGCCGCCTCGTCGTCGCCGACCGAGAGCACATCCAGCTCGCGCCGGTGCAGCAGCACGATCAGGGTGGTGACCAGGAAGTACGGCAGGACCAGGCGGACATCCTGCCAACCGGCGGTGGCCAGCCGGCCGAGCAGCCAGGAATACACGGCCTGGATGCTCTCCGCGTGCCGTTGCAGCAGGTACGTCTGCCCGGCGGAGAGGAACGCGGAGACGGCCACCCCGGCCAGGATCAGCGTCGCCGGTGAACGGCTGCGCCCGCCGGCCGCCCCGAGCAGGTAGGTCATGGTGACCGCGCCGAGCGAGCCGACGAAGGCGGCCAGCGGCACGGTCACCGGCAACCCGCTCAGCGCCCCGCCCGAGCCGACGCCGAGGGTCAGCACGACGGTGACCCCCAGCCCGGCCCCGGCGGCGACACCGAGCAGGTACGGATCGGCCAGCGGGTTACGGAACACCCCCTGGTAGGCGGCACCGGCCAGGGCCAGCAGCCCACCGACCAGCAGACCCAGCACCGCCCGGGGCAGCCGCAGCTCGGTGACGATGGCGATCTCCCGCTCGGTCAGCCCGCTGTCCAGGCGTACCCCTGGCAGCAGGTTGAGCAGTTCGATCGCGACGCTGCCGGGCGGCAGACTGACCGGCCCCAGCGAGACACCGGCCAGCAGCGCGACCAGCACGGCGAGCACCCCGGCGGCGAGCCAACGCCACCGCAGACCCGCCGGCCGCACCGGCGCGGCCGGTGGGAAGGAGGGGCCCCCTTTTAACGCCTGGTGCATAGCAAGGGCCCCTTATTAACAGCCGCGCGCCGGAGCACCACGGCCACGCGCCAGAGCACCACAGCCGCGCGCCAGAGCACCACGGCCACGCGCCAGAGCGCCACGGCCGCGCGCCGACCTGCCGACGGCACGTGGACAGCTGGGGACGGTCACTCGGATGCCTTGGCGGTGGCGTCCACGATGGTCCGCAGCAGGTCGACCACGCGTGGTCCCCAGCGGGACGCGATGTCGTCGTCGAGCGCCACGATCTGGTCGTTCTTGACCGCGTTGATGCCGGCCCAACCACTGCGCGCCTTGACCGTCTCGGCGCTCTGCTGGCAGCACTTCACGTCGGAGAGGAAGACGAAATCCGGATTGGCCTGGACGATCACTTCCTGGGAGAGCTGCGGGTAGCCGCCGTTCTTGCCGTCGGCGTCGGCCGGGTCGGCGATGTTCTCCAGGCCGGCGAGGGCGTAGATCGAGCCGATGAAGGTCTTGCTCGTCGCGGTGTACAGCTCGGGGCCCAGCTCGTGGAAGTAGGTGGGGGCCTGGACCCGCTGCGGCACCTCGGCGACGATCTTCGTGATGTCGTCGGTCATCCGCTGCACCAGGTCGGCCGCCGCCGGGGCGTTGCCGGTGAGCGTGCCCAGCTCGCTGAGCTGCCGGTACGTGTCGTCGAGCGTCTGCGCCGCCGGGGTCTGGTAGACCGGGATCTTCAACGCGCCGAGCTGGTCGACGATCTTGTTGCGGTCGTCGCTGAGCACCACCAGGTCGGGGTCCTTCGCGGCGATCGCCTCGGCGTTCGGCTGGTAGCCGGACAGGTCGGTGCGCGGCGCGTCGGCGGGGAAGTTGGACTGGTCGTCGACGGCGGTGACCTGCGGGCCGGCACCGATCGCGAAGAGCATCTCGGTGGCCGTCGCCGACAGCGAGACGATCTTCTCGGGACGCTCTGGCAAGGTCAGCGAGCCGACCGTGACGGGGAAGGCGGCGGTGGTCGGGCCGCCACTGGCGGCGGGTGTCTCGGCGGTCCGCTCGGCGCAGGCACCGAGGGCGAGCGCGGCCACCGCGAGGGTGGCGGCGAAGATCCGAGGGGTACGTCTGGACATCGGTCCTCCTGTCGGTCGAGGAGTGTGGTGCTTCGCCGACAGGGAGTTTGTGCGCCCGTCCGCGAGGCGCCCTTCCTCGAGAGCGCAATTCGCGACCGCGCCCCAGGCGACCTGGCTCGTCCCCCGGAGGGGCATCACAGTTGCGGGACAGCGCCGGTTTCACACCGGCTTCGCTGCGGCGGGTCGGTAGCACCGTAGCGCACGCCGCGACCGTGGCCTGCTGAGCAGGCCACGGTCTGCGATCGACGACACCGCCGAGGGCGGCGGCAAGGGTCGGGACGGGGCCCCGCGCGAGGGGGTGTGGCGAGGCCCCGTCCGCTCAGGAGGCGGTGATGGTGACGTCGTCGACAGCCGCCTCGACCAGGCTGGCGGTCGAGGCGTCGGCGGCCTCCACCAGGATCCGGACGGACTGCCCGGCGTACGGGGTGAGGTTGAGGTTCGCCACGGTCCAGGCCCCGTTGCGGTTGCTGGCCGCCCCGGCCTGGGTGAGCAGGGCGGTGGTGCCGCCGTTGTGCACCACGCTGACCCGCAGGTAGTCGGCCGAGGACGAGTTCGAGCCGTGTGCCAGATACCACGCCAGCGAGAGCGTCAACGTGCCGCTTGCCGGCAGGGTGATCGCCGGTGAGCGGGCGCTCGTCACGCCGCCGTCGACGTCGTAGTCACCCGCCGCGCTGCCGGCCAGCCGGCCGGTCACCAGGTCGTTGCTGCCGGCGTACGGGACGAGTTGCTTGGCCCCGCTGGAGTTGGTGGCCTGCGCGGCGCCCCGCTCCCACTGCCCCGAGGTCGCGGTGTCGGTGCCGTTGGGGTTGATCGTCCAGCCGGTCGCGGTCTCGAAGGTGTCCGACCAGACCGTCGTCCCGCTGCCGCCGCCGCAGTACTGCGCCTGCTTGCCGATGGCCCGGTACGGGCAGTCGGCGTACTCGGTGAGCAGGAGCACCGCCTCGCGGTTGCGCGAGGTCTGCGCCGGGATCACCTCGTCGGGCGGGTAGAAGCCGCCGCCGGAGGCCGAGCCCGGATACAGCTCGAAGGTGTACGCCCAGATGCCGTGCGTCGCCCACATCCAGTCGATGCTGCTGCCGTCGGTGATGTACAGGTCGCTCGACTGCTGCGGGGTGAAGCCGTTCGTCGCCGCCATCTGCTGGCCGATGGTGGCGAAGGTGTTGTACTGGTCGGCGGTCATCCCCGGGGCGGTGTTGTTGTAGGTGTAGCCGTACGGCCAGAGCACCAGCTCGGAGTAGGTGTGGAAGTCGATGTTGGCCTTGATCTGCTGCACTCCGCCGACCACCCGGCTGTTGACGAAGTTCCGCAGCGCCTGCGTCTCGGGTGCGGAGAAGGCCGAGGGGCCCCGGTAGGTGTCCGACGAGGTGGAGCCGGACGAGCCGCCGCAGCAGCCGAAGTTGAAGCTCCAGTTGCGGTTCAGGTCGGTGCCGACGTACGACGATCCGCTGTTGGGTTGGCGGTTCTTGCGCCAGGACCGGTACGAGCCGGTGGCGATGTCGTACTCGCTGCCGTCCGGGTTGACCGTCGGCACGATCCAGATCTCCCGGTTGTTGACCAGGCTGGTGATCCGGGAGTCGGAGCCGTAGTTGTCGGTGAAGAGGTTGAGCAGGTAGATCGCCATCTCGACGGTGAGGTGCTCGCGGGCGTGCTGCTGCGAGTTGAACAGGATCTCCGGTTCGTTCTCGTCGGTGCCGACGTTGTCGGAGATCTTCACCGCCACCAGGTCCCGGCCCTCGTACGAGCTCCCAATGCTGATCTTGCGGGCGATCGACGGGTGGTCCGCGACGACCTGGTTGACCACGGCGGTCATCTCGGCGTAGTCGTGGTAGTTCGCGTCGGCTGGCGGGAAGGCCAGGGTGCCGATATCCCCATCGTCATGGCCCCGATCGGTGGGCGTCGGGGCGACCCGCTCCAACCGGAAGCCGAGCCGGGTGATGGCGGCGGCCTCGGCGCTGGTGGCCGAGACGTGCAGCACCCCGTGCTCGGAGTAGTCGATCGAGGCACCGGTACCGGCGACAGCGGTCCGGTCGGCCGCCGTTCGCGGTCCGAGCACCCGGTAGGGCGCGGCGGCCGGTTGTTCGTCCCGGTCCGAGGCGGGCTGGGCGGAGACCGGTGGCGCGGAGATGGCGAGCAGGCCGAACCCGGCGGCGACGATGAGCGCCAGCGAACGGCGGATGGGGATCGTACGGAAGGCCATGCACAACCTCCTGGAGGCGCGGGGGTTCCCCGCTCGGTGATGGACAGCCCACCACCGGTCACATGGTCATATCAATATCGATCGTTCTCCGGTCCATCCCAATCGGATCGTCCCATCGGCGAGATGTCTCCCGGACGGGTCACGCCGAGGGGCCGCGTCCCTGCTCGGAGGCGCTGTCGGGCTGCTCGTCGGCGGCCTGGTCCTCGCCGGCCAGGGCGGCCCGCAGCCGCTCCTTCTCCGAGCGGCGGCGCTCGGCGGCGGTGGCCATCTCCTCGGCCATCTCGTCACGCCAACGCTTGAGCAGGAAGAACGAGAGCGCGGCGGAGAACAGCAACGCCACCATCAGCTTCAGGAAGATGTCCAAGTTGACCGGCCAGAGGGCCAGCAGCACGATCACGAACAGCCCGATCCGGCCCAGCGTGTACTTGACCGCCGCACTCATGTCGTCACTCCACCTTCCGCCGTCCAGCCGAACGGCGCTCTCCATCCCCTGCCGGCGCCTCGGCTCAGCCGGTCCGCCGGATCAGCCAGCGGACACCGGGGAACCAGATCATCGCGTACACCAGGGTGAACGTCGTCGCCGCCACCCCGCCGGACAGCAGCGGCGGCAGTCCGGTGGTCACGCCGGCCAGCAACAGCCCGGACACCACCGCCACCGCGAGGGCCACCAAACCGGCCACCACCCGGGCCGCACCGAACTCCCAGGCCCGGAAGTCCTCCCAGAAGAGCCAGACGGGCAGGATCACCGCGAGCCAGCCGTTGGCCTGACCGAAGTCGCCGCTGCCGAACGAGGCGAACACCGCGTCGAAGAGCACAAGCACCAGCAGCCCGATGACCACCCCGGCCAACCCGACGCCGAGCAGATCGCCCAGGGTCCGGATGCGACCCTCGGCGTCCCGGCGGGGAAACGAACTCTGCTGCTCAGTCATCCCTGACGAGGGTACGCGAACCTTCGGCGGCCCCGGTTCGCCGGCCAGCCCGGCGAAAGCCGCACCGCCCGGTCAACCGTGGGCGGCTCCGCTCGCCCGGTCAGCCGGACGGAAGCTCGCGCCGCCGGGCCATCGTCCGCAGCGCCGCCCCGGCGCCGACGAGCGCCCCGCCGGCGAGCACCAGGGAACCGATCGCGACACCGGTACGCGGCAGCCCGCCCCCGGGTGCCGGCACCGGATCGGGTGAGGCGGTGCCGGTGGGCGAGCCGGTCGCCGACGGCGAGGCGGTCGGGCCGGCGGTGCCGGTGGGGG
>NZ_POTX01000294.1 GCF_003236305.1 Micromonospora endophytica
GGCGGGCACGCCGCCGGGGCCACGGGCGGACGCCACCGGAGATCCGGAGCCACTGCTGGAGGCGGCCCGGGAGCTGCTGCGCCGCACCGGGCAGCCGGGCGAGCTGCCCAGCAGCGTCAACCCGCTGCTGGCGCTCTGCGGGGTGGCCGGGGCGGTGCTGGCGTACGCCCTGGGTGCCGGCTGTCGCGCGCTGGCCGCGCGGGCCGACGGTGAGCTGGCCGTGGGGTTGCCGGTGTTGGCGCTGGTGGTGACGTTGCTCGGCCCGGTGCTGGGCCTGATCCCGGCGCGCCTGATCGCCGATCGCCGCCACGCCATGCTGAGCCCCCGCCCGGTCATCATCGTGGCCACCGCCGGCCTGCTGACCACCCTCCTGCTGCTGGTCACTGTCTGACCCTCGTCGATCTAGGGCTCGTCGTCGTTCCAGGAGATCAACTCGCAGCAACAAGCCCTAGATCGACGTGCGGGGTGAGGACGGCTTCGCGCAGCAGGCGGCGGGTCAGAGTGAGGCGGTCGGCGTCGGTGTCGAGGGCGGGCAGGTCACCGACGCGGACGGGCTCGCCGGTGAGCAGGGCGCGCAGGGCGGGCTCGCAGTACGCGGGCAGGGTGATCGTCCGGTCGAACAGGCGCAGGGTGGTGCGGTCGCGCTCGGTGGTGAGCTGCCAACGCAGGCCGGGCCGGAGGATGACCTGATCGTCGACGGTCAGCGCGGCGAGCGCGGCGGCCTGGGCCAGCGGGCGGATCGGTGCCGGACGCGACGCCGGCCACGCCCGCTGCCGCAGTCGAGTCGCCACCGCCGCCGGGTCGGCGCGCAGCAGCCAGTCCCGCAACGCCTCGACGGTCTCGGTGAGTTCCGGCTCGATCGCGTCCGGGTCGCCCAGGTCGGTGCCGAACGGCAGGGTGGCCCGCAGCCGCCGGTCCTCCGCGGCCAGCGCGAGCAACTCCTCCACCAGGGCGTACCGGGTGAGGGCGCGGATGCCGACGGTCAGGTGCAGCGAGCTGTCCTGCTGCGCCTGGGCGCTGTGCAGCCAGCCGCGGGGCAGGTAGAGCGCATCGCCCGGTTCGAGCACCACGTCCAGGGCGGGCGCGTCCTGCGCGGTGGCGCAGACCTCGTCGGCCCGGCCACCCCAGGGTTGACGTTCCAGCGGTTCGGGCAGCACCGGCGGGTGGATCCGCCAGTGTTTGCGGCCGTCCACCTGGAGCACGAAGACGTCGTGGGTGTCGTAGTGGGTGGCGAAGCCCTGGTTGCCCGGCGGTGTCAGGTAGGCGTTGACCTGCAACGGCTGGCCGACGGCCAGGCTCAGGTCACGGGTGAAGTCGACAAGCGCCGGCCAGATGCGGTGCAGGCCCTGGAGCACAAGGGTGGCACCGTCGGCGTACAGCGCCAGGACTTTCTCGTCGAGGACCTGGTCGCCGATTTCGGCGCCGGCACCGCCGCCGCCGGTGAAGCGCGCCGCCGGCACCAACTGGCCGTCCTTGGCCACCCGCAGGAAGGGGGTACGCAGACCGCGGCGGCTGAGCAGTTCGTCGGCGTCGTCCGGGCTGAGCAGGTCGGTGAAGCCGGCCGGGTTGGGCAGTTCGGCGGCGCGTGACAGCAGCGGGGTCTGTCCCCAGTGGGCGGCGGCGAACTTCGCCGGTTCCACGCTGACGCAGCGGGCCAGGGCCGCCACGGCCGACGGCGTCGGATGCGCAGCGCTGGGGTGGGCCGCGTCCGACGGCGTCGGGCGTGCGTGGGCGGCCGTGGACGGAGCGGAAACCGCCGGGCGACCGTGGCCGCCCGGCGGTTCGAGATGCGTCATGGTGATCCGTTACCGGGCCGCGCCGTCGGCACCGCCGTCGTGCTGACCCGGGTTGGCACCGCCGTCGGCCGGGCCTTCGGCGCTGCCGTCGGCACCACCGTCGTGCTGACCCGGAGTCGCGCCCCCGTCAGCCGGACCCTCGGCGCTGCCGTCGGCACCACCGTCGTGCTGACCCGGAGTCGCGCCCCCGTCAGCCGGACCCTCGGCGCTGCCGTCCGCACCACCGTCGTGCTGGCCGGGGGTGGCGCCGCCGTCCGCCGGACCTTCCAGCCCGCCGCCGCTGGTGCTCTGAATGTCGTCGTCGTTGAGTGGCATCGTGCTCCCTCGGATGGCCCCACCCCCGCCGTCGGTGGGGTGCGTCGTGTCGCGGGTGGTACCCCGCGGCCGATCTTCTCTAACCAGACTGCCCATACCGTAAACGTCCGGACCGGCCGGCATAAGAGAGACCGCCAAGAGGAGCGATGGGAGCCAGGCGGGTTCTGGCGAGATGGCAAGGCGGAGGGCACTGTGGTTCCCGGCGTTGGGTGACAGGATGGACGCCACTCGAACCGACGGAGGTGCCGATGACCTCACCATTGGAGCCGGTGACCGAGCAGTGGCAGCGCGCCCTGGCCATCGTGGCGCACCCGGACGACCTGGAGTTCGGGGCCGCCGCCGCGATCCCCGGAGCAACTGACCGGCGACGTCGGGCCGTGGGGCGGCGTGCGCCAGGTCTGGGCGGCCTCCTCCCCCCGCTCCGGGCACGGCGTGGACACCACCGACCGACAAGGGGGTGGCGTCGCTGCTCGCGCACGAGGCGTACCTGACCGGGCTCGGCGACGGCAGTTTCGACGCCGAGGAGTTCCTGGAGGGTGGCGCCCGTCCCGTCGGCACCCGGCTGGGCACGCGCTACGGCACCTCGTTCGAGGTGTTCCGCTTCGACCTCTGGTAGGCCGCCGTCGGTCAGGGCATGACCTGGGCGAGGTCGCCGGGCATGTTGTCCTTCACGTCGTCCCACTCGCCCTGGGTGATGTGCCGACGCAGGGTGTCCAGCACCACCTGGACCACCCGCAGCGGACCGCCCTCGACGTCGTACGGGAAACCCTGGCGGACCTCGTAGAGGAAGTCGTCCCGGTCGAGCTTGATCGGCACGTCCTGCGGCTGCCAGCCGTCGAAGTAGATGCCGCGCACCAACATCGGCAACTGGGCGGAGAACTCCACACTCTCCTGCACCGGCATCCGGTCACGCAGCAGATGCAGCACGGTACGCAGGGCGGCGTACGACTGGTTGCGTCGCTCCTTCGGCCACCCGTACGCCTGCTCGATGTCCTTGAGAATCAGGTTGGTCTTGTCCACCGAGGACTCCACCGCCGACTGGAACTGCTCAGCCATCTGTCCACCCCCGTACGTCGGTTTCCCACCGTCGGTCGTCGTGCCGCCGCGGCGGGCCCACCCGACCGCGCCGCGGCCTGATCGGGCCGGCCCCACCGGCGCGCGGTGCCCGTCTCGCCGGGTCGGCCGCGCCGACCACCCGCAGCACCCCGCCGGGACGCCGGCGTGGCGACATCCGAGCCGTCATCGCCCACCACCTCCGTGCCGTCGTCTGCCTGGCCGGTTCGCCACCCGGCCCCATTCGACCTGCGCCTCATGGTCTCCCCGCAGAGGGTGAGCCGTCCTCACCCTCTGCGGGTGGGTTCGGTGTGCAGCGCCTGGAGTTGCTGGGCGTGGCGTGGGCCGCCCACGGCCTGGTCACCCGAACGTTGCGGGTCGCATAGTCCCGGTAACAGTTGTTGAGCAGCACGTGGGTCTGGTCCGTCGCGTCGGCCGGTTCGCCCAACCGGGGCGCCTCGGCTCAGGCCGCCCGCCGCTCCCGGCTCTGCTTGCAGGTCACGCAGGCGGTCGCCGACGGGAAGATCTCCAGCCGTTCCACCGGGATCGGCGCGGAGCAACCCTCGCAGTAGCCGTAGGTGCCCTCGTCGAGTCGGGTCAGGGCGTGTTCGTACTGGGCCCGCCGGTCGAGGATGGTGCGCAGCAGGGACTGCGCGGTGTCCCGCTCGGCGGTCTTGGTGCCGCTGTCGGCCTGGTCGTCGCCGGCGGTGTCGCCGACCTCGACCAGCCGGAGCACCTGGCTCTGCTGGACCGCCTGCTCGTACTCCTCGGACAGTTCGGCGTAGCGGGCCTGGAGGGAGAGCCGGATCCGGTCGATCTCCGCCTGGGATCGGCCCGTGCCGATCGTGTCGTGGACGAGCATCGCTGCCTGCCTTTCCTTGGCATCTGTCGTCAGCCGGACGAGACGGTCCCCACCCGGCGATACCGCCCAGACGTGATCACCCGGGCGCTGTGAGGCCCCGCGAATACCCCCCGCGAGGGCGGGTCAAACCGCCTGGCTGCCGGATTCCACGATCGCCGGTCGCATCGGATCGTCCACCCGGACCACCAGGTCGGCGAAGCCGACCGGGACGACCTCCTCGGCGTATCTGGTGAACGCCGGCAGGGCCCACGCCTGTTCGAGCGCGGTGCGCCGGCGCAGCGCACCTGCCGACATCTCCAGGTGCACGGTGAGGTCGAAGGGCAGGCCGCCGCCGAGCAGAAACGCGCCGCTGACCAGGACCACACCACCCGGGGGCAGGTCGACGTACCCGGCCCGGGTGGCCCGGTCCGCCTTGGCGTCCCAGAGCGAGGGCAGCAGCCGGCCGGTGCCGTGCGGCCCGGCCGGGTCCAGGACCTCCCGACGCAGTCCGGCCTCGTCGACCCAGCCCTCGTAGTACGCGTCCGGGTTGTGCCGTCCCCGCTCCAGCCGAACCGACGCGGGACGCAGGAAGTCCTCGGCCCGCACGTGCAGCACCGGACGGCTCAGGGCACGCAGCGGGTCGACCAGGGCGGCCGCCAAGTCGTCCGGACCGGCGGCGGGAGCGCCGTCCACGGCGACCCGCACCCGCCCGGCCTCCGCCGGCCCTCCGACCGACCCGGCGGTGATGATCCGCTCGGTCAACTCGGCGACCAGCAGTTGCGGTGAGATGGGACGCGCGCGCATCCGACAATGGTGCCCGGGACGGCGGGGCGCACCCACCGGGTGACGTCAGCCGGCGCGGTCCAGGGTGACCCGGGCGTCGTCGGCGAGCCGGTAGCCGACGCCGTAGACGGTGGTGACCAGGGGAACGTCCACGCCGACCTTGCCGCGCAGCCGGCGCACGTGCACGTCCACCGTACGCACGCCCGCGTGCTCGTAGCCCCAGACCGCGTTGAGCAGTTGCAGCCGGGTGAACACCCGTCGGGGATGCGCCGCCAGATGCAGCAGCAGATCGAACTCCAGCCGGGTCAGCGGCAACGGCTCGCCGTCGCGCAGCACCGACCGGGAAGAGGCCAGGATGTGCAGGGTCGGGATGGTCGGGGTGAGCTGACGCGGCGAGCGTCCGGCCGGGACGGTCTCGGCCCGGCGCTCCGGGACCACCGGCCCGACCGCGTTGACGCTGCCCTCGCCTCGCTCGATCATCTCCCGGGCCGCCTCCAGCAGCCGGCGCGCAGCCGGGGTGAGCGACTCCTCACACGCCAGTGGAATGGAGAGGGTGACGGTGAGCACCGGAGCCGCGGTGCTGCTGGGACGGCGCTGACCGCCCGGAGGTCGACCGGGAACCGAGGGTTGGGACGTATGCCATCCGGCGCGCGACGAAGCGGGGCTGACCGACATGGTCCTCCTTGGCTGGTCCGGGTTTCCCCACGGCCCCGGGACGCCGTTTTATCGATGCTTCCCGGCGTCCGGGCAAGGGTCAAGAGCCGACTGCGTTGCATGAATGTGACAATTGGCCGACACATCGCAGCCGACTGCTCGCTCTGCGTACTAGACCAGATGATTACAGCAGAGTCACCCGAATGATCTGTTACGGGGGGTCCCCGGAGGATTCGCGTCCCGCGTCACGCGTACGGGTGGCAGACCGGATCACGTCTCGATTGTCACCCGCGCCTCGTCGGCGAGGCGGTAGCCCACACCGTGAACCGTGGTCAGCAGCGGGTTGTCGGTGCCCAACTTGGCGCGCAACCGACGGACGTGCACGTCGACGGTACGCACCACGGCGTGGTCGTAGCCCCAGACCGAGTTGAGCAGCTGGATCCGGGTGAAGACCCGACGCGGGCGCTCGGCCAGGAAGAGCAGCAGGTCGTACTCGATGCGGGTGAGCGGAACCGGACGGTCGCCCTGGTACACGACGCGGGGCCCGGTGACGATGCGTACGGCGGCCGGGTCCTGCGTGGTCGGCCGCTCGACGACGTCGTCGGAAAAGTGCCGACCCTCGTGGGACATCCGTCCCTCGCCCGACTCCGCCAACTCGCCCAGCAACTCCATCAGGCGGTTCAGGCGTGGGCTGACCTGCCCCACACTGAGGTCGACAGTGATGGTCAGGGTCGGTCCGGTGCGCGGTCGCGCCACCCGGGCCCGGTTGACGCGACCGGGCGGGTGCTGGCGCGGACTGATGGCGACGACGGACATGGTGGCCTCCTGAGACTTCCGCCACGCCGGGTGGGCGTGGGTGTTTCAGTGGGACGCCCGACCGGCGGTCGCCGGGGGCGCGAAGGTGGACGGACG
>NZ_POTX01000295.1 GCF_003236305.1 Micromonospora endophytica
GGTGAGCGCTAGTCTCGTGGGCTCGGAGATGTGTATAAAAGACAGAGCGTAGACCCAGGGTGGTGGGGGTGGGCAGTCTCGGTTACCGGCCAGTCCGCCTGCCGGGAACGGCACCCGGCACCGCGTCACTCAGGGCCACGTTCGACCCTTCGGCGGCGGGCCGCTGGTGCAGGCCGGAGAGGCGTAGGGCGATCCGGTGTCGGGCCGGCGGCAACACCGCAAACAGGCGCAGCAGCAGGTCGCGGGCCGGGCGCAGGGCGGGTGGTGCGGTCGCCAGCCGGGTGAGCCGGTCGGCGAAGTCGGACACCTCGTGGGCGAGCGGACGGCGGCGGGCCGCGTACTCGTCGAGCAGCCGGTCGGGACCGCCGGCCCGCACGTCGGCGAGGGTTTCACCGAGGTCGACCGCGTCGCTGATGCCCAGGTTCATGCCCTGCCCGCCGGCCGGGCTGTGCGCGTGACCGGAGTCACCGGCCAGCAGCACCGGCCCGCGGCGGAAGGTTTCGGCGAGCTGCCGGTGCAGCCGGAAACGCGACGACCAGAGCACCTCGCGGATCCGATCGGGTCGACGTGCCGGACCGCGCTCGTCGAGCAGCCGTTGCAGGTAGTCGGCGTCGGGCTCGGCCGGCGGGTCGGCGACGGTGGCGACCAGGCGGACCCGACCGTCGGGCAGCGGCGCCCAGACCAGCGGACCGCTACGGGCGAGGAAGACCGACGCGCCGTCGCGGGGCAGGGTGCTGTCGACGCGTACGTCGGCGAGCACGAACGATTCGGCGGAATCCGCCGGGCCGGTGAAGGGGATGCCGGCCAGCTCGCGCACTGTGCTGCGGAGGCCGTCGGCGCCGATCACCCACCGGGCGCGCACGCTCGCGCCACCGTCGAACCAGGCCACCGCGCCGTCGCCGTCGTGGCGCAGGCCGGTGAGCCGGTACGGCCGCAGCACCGGCACCCCGGCGTCCGCGAGCCGCTCGGTGAGCACCTCCTCGGTGACCGACTGGGACACCATCAGCGCGTACGGGTGACGGCTGGGCAGCCGGTCGAACGGCAGGGTGAACAGCACGTGGTCGCGGTCGCGGATGCTGAACCGCACCGACGGCAGGCCCCGGGCCACCAGGGGCGCGCCCGCGCCGAGCCGGTCCAGCAGCTCCAGGGTGTACGCGTGCACAACCGCCGCCCGCGAGGTCACCGGCGGCGTTTCCCGCTGCTCTATCAGGGTGACCTCGACCCCTCGGCGAGCCAGGGTGAGTGCGGCGGTCAGCCCGGTCGGGCCGGCTCCGACGACCAGCACATCCGTTCGTTCGGGCAGCATGACGACCTCCTTCGGCCAATGCCAACAGATGTTGGCCAACACCTGTTGGCAACGCTAGGCACCCCCACGAGCGGAAGTCAACAAGCGTTGGCATATCGTCGGCCACATGACGGAAGGCGTACTCCCGGAAGAGGCGGGACCAGCCGCGGAGCCGGCTGCCGGGGCCCGGCGGCCACGTCGCGCCGACGCGGCGCCAGCGGCCGGGGGCCCTCGCCCGCGCCGCTCGGACGCGACCCGCGCGGCAATCCTGCGGGCCGCCCGGGACCGGTTCGCGACGGACGGCTACGACCGGGCGACGATCCGCGCCATCGCCGCCGACGCCCAGATCGACCCGTCCATGGTGATCCGGTACTACGGGAGCAAGGAGGAGTTGTTCGCCACGGCGGCAGAGTTCGACCTGCGGCTGCCCGACCTGAGCGACGTGCCGGCCGACCGCCTCGGCGTGGTCCTGGTCAGCTACTTCTTCACCCGCTGGGAGGGGGACAGCAGCCTGCCGGCGCTACTGCGTACCGCGTGCACCAACCCGAGTGGGGCCGAACGCGTACGCGAGATCTTCGCCGACCAGTTGGGTACGGCGGTGGCCCGCGTGGTCGCCGACCCGGCGCAGGCCCCCCGCCGCGCCGGTCTGGTCGCCAGTCAGCTCCTCGGCGTGGCCCTCACCCGCTACGTGCTGCGCCTGCCTCCCATGGTCGACATCCCTCCGGCCGACCTGATCGACTGGCTCTCCCCCACCATCCAGCGCTACCTGCGCGCCCCGGCAGGCACCGCGTGAGCGCGAGGCTGGCAGCCCTTTCGAGCCGCCAGCCGCACACCGGTCACCTCGGATCCGGGCCCTTGACGACGGGAGCCCGGACCAGGTTGCCCCACTCGGTCCAGGAGCCGTCGTAGTTGCGCACGCGCGGGTAACCGAGCAGGTGATGGAGCACAAACCAGGTGTGGCTGGAGCGCTCGCCGATCCGGCAGTACGCGATCACGTCGTCATCCGGGCTCAGCCCGAGCTGGTCGGCGTAGATGGCGCGCAGTTCCTCGGCCGACTTGAAGGTGCCATCGTCGTTGGCGGCGGACTTCCACGGCTTGCTCACCGCGCCCGGGATGTGCCCGCCGCGCAGCGCGCCCTCCTGGGGGTAGTCCGGCATGTGCAGCATCTCGCCGGTGTACTCGCCAGGTGAACGCACGTCCACGAGTGGCCGGCCGGCCTCGATGTGCGCCGCCACCTCCTCGCGGAACGCCCGCACCGGCGCGTCGTCGCGCTGCGGGACCGGGTACTCCGCCCGGGGCCGACTGGGCTTGTCCCGGGTCAGCTCCCGCCCCTCGGCGATCCACTTCTGCCGGCCGCCGTCGAGCAACCGCACATCCGAATGACCGAAAAGCGTGAAAACCCAGAGGGCATACGCGGCCCACCAGTTGAAGTTGTCGCCGTAGAACACCACGGTGTCGTCGCGACCGATGCCCTTCGCGGCGCACAACTCGGCGAAGCGCTCGGCGTCCAGATAGTCCCGGGTCACCTGATCGTTCAGCTCCAGGTGCCAGTCGACCTTCACCGCACCTGGAATGTGGCCGGTGTCGTAGAGCAGGACGTCCTCATCGGACTCGACGACCACCAAGCCCTCATCGTGCAGATGCTCGGCCAGCCAGTCGGTGGTGACCAGCCGCTGCGGGTCCGCGTACGACTGAAGTCGGGAATCGGGATCGTTCGGCACAGACATGAACCCAAGGTACCCAGTAACCGGCTTCCAGGTGGCGCGCTCGGGTGAGCGGGACACCGCCGGCAGCTCAATGCGAATAGTGTCTGAAACCAAACGTCCGCTCAACTGGAGGATTCCTGCTGTGAAAACTGGTCGTCGATGGCTGTTACGAACGGCCGCCGCCGCGCTGCTCCTCCTCGCCGGGACGGCTGTTCCGGCGAGCCCCGCCGCCGCAGTGGACCCCGAGCCCAAGTTCACCTTCGACCTGCCCGGTACGACGGTTTCGTTGGGGGACAAGAAGAAAAGGGTCCACCTCAGGTTGACGAACCTGACTGACGAAACCCCACGCGGGCTTCAATTCCACGTCTACTCCGAGAACGGGTTGGACTGGATGAACAAGGCGTCGCTCAATTGGCCGGCGGGCGGAGGCTCCGGCGAGTGCGACGGCGACACCCCGGGTTGGTACTGCTTCGCCAGCGCGGACCAGTTCCCGGAGTTGATGCCGGCACCCGGCGGGACGGTGGACCTTCCCATCGACATCCGCGTCTACGAGGACGAGGAGCCTTACGAAGGCACCTTCGACATCGAGGTGTCGATGGACTGGGAGGGCAACGGAAGCTGGGTCAAGGCCAAGAAGTCGTTCACGCTGGCGTTGGTCGACGATTCCGAGGCCGACCTGGCGGTGGTGGCGCCGGACGTGACGCAGGCGGTGCGCGTCGACGCGGACGGCAAGCTGGAGCCGGCCGGAAAGCTGAACCCGGGTGAGACGGGCGCGCTCCTGTACCAGGTCGCCAACCAGGGCAGCAAGGCGGTCAGCGGCATCAAGGTCACGCTCGGTCTGCCCAAGGGTGTGACGTTCATCGAGCCGCCGCAGGAGTGTGCGATCGACGACGGCGGACGCTCTGCGGTCTGCACCTTCGACACGCTCGCGCTCGTACCGACCAGCCAGGACACCGATCCGAAGGACAACGTCTACTCCGCGGTCGAGGTGCACCATCTGGTGACGGTGTCGGAAAACACCGAGGCGCCGGTCACGCTGGACGGCGGAACCGTGCAGGTCGAGGGCCTGACCGAGCAGGTGGACAGGCGAGCCGCCACGACGACCACCAAGCTGCCGGCGAACGCCGTCGCGGTGCCGGCGGCCGACGTGGACGCCAGTGACAACCAGGACGGCTTCGCTGTGGTGGTCGCCGCACGCAGCGATGGTGGAGACGACGACGGCGGCGATGGTGGCAGTGGTGGTGGACTTCCGGTCACCGGGGCGCCGACCATGCTCATCGGTGTCGCCGGTCTCGTCCTGGTTGCCGGTGGCGGCGCCATGATGCTCCTCGCCCGACGCCGGACTCGCCTGCCGCAGGCATAGCGCGGCCGAGAACCACACCTGCACGGCCCAGCGGTTCATCGAAGTCAGAAAGGGGTGCAACAAAGGCCAGGCATCCGGCGTGACAGTGATGACTGCCGCCGAGCACCGAGGACCACCATGACCGCAGGGCACCGTGCCGAGCCACCCGGGGCCACCTCGCCACCCCTCGAATTCGCCGAGTTCTACCAGGGCCACTTCCACAAGCTGGCGGTGCAGCTCTACGCGTACCTCGGCGACCACGCGGAGGCGCAGGACCTCACCCAGGAGGCGTTCTGCCGGCTGTTGGAGCGGTGGGACCGGGTCAGCGGGTACGACGACCCGTACGCCTGGGTACGCCGGGTCGGCTGGAATCTGGCCACCAGCCGACTCCGGCGGGTCCGCACCGCGGTACGCCATCTCGCCCGCCAACGACCCGAACACGTACCCGGTCCGGGGCCGGACCGGGTGGCGCTGCTGCGAGCGCTGGCCACCCTGCCCGCGTCTCACCGGCAGGCCATCGTCCTGCACCACCTGGCACACCTGCGAACCTCGGAGATCGCCGATCAGTTGGGCGTGCCCGAGGGCACCGTCCGGTCCTGGCTGTCCCGCGGTCGAGCGGCACTGGCCACGTACTTCACCGAGCGGCAGGAGGCCGGCCGTGCGTGAGACCGACCTGGACCAGATGTTCGCCGAGTTCGAGGCGAGCGCCGCGCCGACCTTCCGACCACCAGGCGTGCCCGAGGCCCGACGCCGGACGCGGGCTCGCCGTCGCCGCCGTGGCCTGCTGGCCGGCTTCGTCGCGCTGCTGCTGGCCGGCCCCGCCGGGGCGTACGCCATCGCCGGGCGGGACGGTGACGAGACGCCACCCACCCCGAGGCCACCGGACGGGCAGCCGGTCGAGTGGCGGGTGCATCCGACGGGGGTCGCCGGACAGCTGACCGAGCTGCGGTTCGTGGACGCGCGGCACGGCTGGGCCCTCTTCGACACCTGCCACCAGGTCGACGATCTGGGCCGCGACGACTGCCGCCGAGACGTCGCGCGTACCGTCGACGGCGGCGAGACCTGGCAGCGTGTCGCCCTGCCGGAAACCGGGAACCGCCAGCAGTTTTCCGGACCGGCGCACCTGCTCCCGGTGGACGGTACGACAGTGACCGTTGTGGTGGGCGGTGACTACCTGGTCACCACCGATGGCGGGGCCTCCTTCACCGCGTACCCCTTCGGTGCTCCACCTCCGGCCACCCGGCGCGGCGTGGCCACCCGCAGTGGTTTCCTGCTTTCGTGCCCGGGTGGCGACGGGCTGAGCGATCTGTCCTGCGCCCAGCTGCGACTCGTCCGGGTCGACGCCGCACCGGTGCCGACCCCACCACCCGTGGCCCTGCCCTGGGGCAGCGATCGCCAGCTCATCGAGAGTGGCGACGGCCGGCTCTGGCTGGCCGTACGCCAGAACGACAGGCTGACCGTGGTGGTCAGCGTGGACGGGGCGACCAGTTGGCGACGGCTGCCGGTTGTGTCGGACGCCGCCCGACTGCTGGTCTCCCCGGACGGCCGCGACGCCTGGCTTGTCGACATGACGGAGGACAACTACGACGGTTCCACCGCCAAGCGGGTGTGGCAACTGATCGACGAGCAGTGGCAGGAGCGGGTCGCCCTGCCACCCGACACGAACTCGGTAGCCGCCGTCAACGGCGGGCTGCTCGCCGTGACCAATCCCTGGGGCAACGTGGGCTACTGGACCGGTGACCGTTACATCGACGCGCCCGAACCCCGCGACCGCTTCGGCAACAGCGAGGACGACCCGACCGTCGAGGTGCTCCCCGACGACACCATCGTCGTCACCACCGGTACCACCACCACCCTCGGCACCGGCACCGCCCAAACCCGCACCTGGACCCGCCTAACCCACTGAGCCCCTCTCCCCTGAGGTTGTTGATCAAGAAGTTCTGGTCTCCCAGTCGTCGGATCCCGACCAAAACTTCTTGATCAACTTGGC
>NZ_POTX01000296.1 GCF_003236305.1 Micromonospora endophytica
GGGTCGGGGCGGGCAGTGGGCCGGTCAGCTCGGCCTGCCCGGTGGCAGCCAGGTCCTCCTCCTCGTCGACGGTGTCCTCGTAGTCGCCGTAGAGGTCGGCCTGGTCCACCCGGACCGTCTCGTCCGCCGCGGCGAGCTGCGCGGCGACGATCTCACCGCGGATCTGCTCCACCGAGACCGCCGGCACCAACGGCTCCACCACCGCCATCAACTGCTCGTCGGCGACCACCGCCTCGGCCAACGCCAACGCGTGCGCCCGCTCGTACGGGCCGCAGACCACCGGCTCCCAGTCGTCGGCGTCGTCGAGCGGGCCGAAGGTGATGACCCACGGCAGGTCCAGCATCGGCGAGTCGCTCGGCAGATCCAACGTCACGAGTGCCCCCACGGGCCCATCATCGTCGCTGCTCACCGGGGGTGGGGCGGGTTCGACGCAAGATGCGCTCAACCGCCCCCGCCGGGGGCGCCGGGATCGGTGTCCCCGTCGAGGTCGGCGGGTCCGCGCGCACCCGTCAGGTCGATCACCCGCCCGTGCCGGCTGGTCGCCGCCAGGGCCGCGCCGAAGAGCACCAACTGGTTGAGCAGGTACAGGTAGACCAGCAGGCCCACGGCGGTCGCCACCACCGTGTACGCCGGGTTGTGCTCCACCCGTCCCACCCAGAACCGGCCCACCGTGTTGAGCAGGGTGATGCCCACCGCGACCAGCAGCACCACCGGCCGCAACCGGGCCCGGCTCATCCGCAGCCGGGGCACCGCGACCAGCAGCAGGGTGGCCAACACCGCGTTGACCAGGACACTGAGCACGGCACTGACAGTGGTCAGTGTGATCGAGCCGGTGCTGCGCAGCAGGAAACGCAGCAGCGACTCCAGCGCGTCCACCGCTGCCACGGAGGCACCGAGCAGCACGAAGACGACGAGCAGCACGCCGAGGTCGACCAGCCGGCGCACCACCAGGTTGCCGGGATGCTGGTCGAGGCCGTGCATCAGCCGCTGCGAGGAACGGATCGCCTCGACCCAGCCGATCCCGGTCAGCACCAGGATGAGCAGGCCGACCAGACCGGCGGTGCCGCTGCTGTCGGCGACCTGCGCCGGATCCAGGAAGGGCAGATTCTCCCCGAGGAAGTCCTCGGCTGCCGCCCGCACCTCGTCGTTCTCCTCCAGGATGGCGCCGAAGACCGCGTACCCGACAAGCGCGAGGGCGAAGACCGCGAAGAAGCCGTAGTAGGCGATCGCGGCGGCCAACCGACCACCCTGCTGATCGGTGTAGAGCACCCCGGCCCGCCACAGGTGAGCGAACGCCGGGGAGCGGCGACGGGCGGCGCTCAGCCGGCGGTCGATGGCGGCCTCGGTCCGGCCCAGAACGTTCACGTCGTCATCCTCGCCGATGCCTCGTCGACGCGCCCGCAGCCGGACCGGGCCAGTCGGTCAACCGCCCAGCCGGAAGTCCCGGCGCGGCTGCCACCTGGTCTGACCGCTGTGCGAGAACAGGGTGAAGCACTCCACCTCGAACATCGCGGAGAAGTCGGCCAAGTCCTCGTACGCCTTGTCCAACGCCTCCGGCGCGACGTCCTGCGCCACCGTGACGTGGGGATGGTAGGGAAACCGCAGCTCCCGGCGGAGCTGAGGCGCGGCGTTGATCGCGGCGGCCAGCAGTTCACACTCACTGATCCCGGCGGCCACCGCGACGAAGACCACCTGGGTCACCGGCCGGAACGTGCCGGTGCCCCGCAGATGCAGGGTGAACGGCAGATGGGCGACGGCGACCCGGGCCAGATGCCGCTCCACCTCGGGCAGCGCGACCACCGGGATCTCGGTCGGCCCGAGCAGGGTGACGTGGGCCGGGACGGTGTTCGGGTCGCCGGCCTCCAGCCGCCGTCGGGTCAGCAGGCTGCCCCACGGCTCGGGGATGTCGACCGCGATGCCGATCTGGACGGTGTCGCCGCCCAGCGTCGGCACCCCGGTCTCCTGATCCACGCCTCGCGCCACCCCTTCGGCCCCGACTCGTTCCCACCGTCCGTGCTGGTACGGACGACTACTCGCCGCGCACCGGCGGGAAGAAACCCACCCGCTCGTACGCCTTGAGCAGCGTCGGCACCGCCACCCGGCGCGCCTTCTCGGCACCTGCCGCCAGCAGCTTGTCCAACTGCGCCGGGTCGTCGAGGTAGGAGCGGGTGCGTTCCTGGATCGGCACGACGAACTCGCGGACCACCTCGGCGAGATCCTTCTTCAGGTCGCCGTAACCCTTGCCGTCGTACGCGGCGACCAGGTCGTCGATGCCGCGCCCGCTGAGCGCGGAGTAGATGGTCAACAGGTTGGAGATGCCGGGCTTGGTCTGCTCGTCGAAGACGATCTCCCGACCGGTGTCGGTGACCGCCGAGCGGATCTTCTTGGCCGAGCGGGCCGCGTCCTCCAGCAGGTCGACGATGCCGCTCGGCGACGAGGAGGACTTCGACATCTTCGCCGTCGGGTCCTGCAGGTCTGTGATCTTGGCAGTCTCTTTCACGATGTGCGGGGCAGGCACCGTGAAGGTCGGCCCGAACTGCGTGTTGAACCGCTGCGCCAGGTCGCGGGAAAGCTCCAGGTGCTGGCGCTGGTCCTCGCCGACCGGCACCGCGTTGGCCTGGTAGAGCAGGATGTCGGCAGCCTGGAGGATCGGGTACGTGAACAGGCCAACGCTGGCCCGCTCGTTGCCCTGCTTCTGCGACTTGTCCTTGAACTGCGTCATCCGGCTGGCCTCACCGAACCCGGTGATGCAGCCCAGCACCCACGCCAACTGCGCGTGCTCGGGCACCTGCGACTGCACGAACAACGTGCAGCGATCCGGGTCCAGCCCGACGGCCAGCAACTGCGCGGCAGCCACCCGGGACCGCTGGTGCAGCACCTTCGGGTCGTGCCCGGCGGTGATGGCGTGCAGGTCGACCACGCAGTAGAACGCGTCGTGCGACTCCTGCAACGCCACCCAGTGCCGCACCGCGCCCAGATAGTTGCCGAGGTGGAACGAGTCGGCTGTCGGCTGGATGCCGGAGAAGACGCGCGGGCGGGCGGGAACGTCGGACATGCCGGCATTCTGTCAGCAACACCCGGCGCGCGTCATGACGGGCCGGCCGGTCCCGCCCGGCCGACCCCCTCGGCGGTGTCCCGCCGCTGCTCCGGCAGGCGCGCGGCGGTGACCGCCAGCCGAGCCACCCGCCGTCCCTCCAGCGTCAACACCCGCAGCAGCGCACCACCCGACCCGCCCGGGGAATCGGCGGGCACCACCACCTCATCGCCCGGCGTGGGCAGCCGCCCCAGCCCGGCCATCACGAAGCCACCCACCGTCTCGTACGGCCCGCTGGGCAGCGGCACACCGGTGCGTTCGACGAAGTCGGCGAGGTTGAGCCGACCGTCCACCACCGCCGGCAGGCCGGGCAGGGCCGGCTCGGGCGCGTCGGCGTACTCGTCATGGATCTCACCGACCAGTTCCTCGATCAGGTCCTCGCAGGTGACGATGCCGGCGGTGCCGCCGTACTCGTCGACCACGACGGCGAGGTGATGCCCCTCGCGGCGCATCTCAGTGAGCGCGGCGAGCACCCGCTTGCTGGCCGGCAGCCGTTTCACCTCCCGGATGAGCTGCCCGACCCGGGTGTCCGGGTCACGATCCGGCCGCAGCAACAGGTCGCGCAGGTGCACGACACCGACCACGTCGTCGTGGGTGCCGTCGATCACCGGATAGCGGGTGTGTGTACCTGCCCGGACCAGCGGCTCGGCCTCGGCGAGGGTCAGCGCCCCGGAGAGGAAGACCACCTCCGTGCGGGGCATCATCACCTCACGGACCAGACTCGCACCGGCCACCAGCACCTCGTCGATGATGCGGCGGCCCACCGGGTCGAGCACCGTGTTCGCGGCGACCAGGTCCCGCAGTTCCGCCGCGCTGATCCGCTCGCGACCGGCCGCCGTCCCGGCACCGAGCAGGTCGGTGACCAGCCGCAACGCGCCATCGGCACCGCGGACCACCACCCGGGCCACGGCACGGGCCAGCGGCCCTGGCTCGCGGCGGGGCCCGTCTGGCTCCCGCCGCCGGGATCCGCGCCGCCGCGCTGCCCGCATGACACTGATGGTAGGCCAGCGACACCGCCGTAAGGTGTGAACACCACGAGCCACGACCGGACGGGTCGGGCGGAAGGAGACGACGTGAGACTGCTCGTCACCGGCGGCGCTGGCTTCATCGGCAGCGTGGTGACCCGGTTGCTGCTCGACGCCGGACACGAGGTGGTCGTCCTCGACGACCTGCGAACCGGTTACCGGGAAGCACTTGCTCCCGACGCGACCCACGTCGCGATCGACCTGCACGACGTGGCCCAGGTGCTCACCCCGCGCTCCGGCTTCGACGGCGTGCTGCACTTCGCCGCGCTGATCGCCGCCGGTGAGTCGATGGTCGCCCCCGAGCGGTACTGGCACAACAACACAGTCGGTTCGCTGGCGTTGATCGACGCGGTCCGCGCCGCCGGCGTACCCCGGTTGGTGTTCTCCTCCACCGCCGCCGTCTACGGCAACCCGACCGAGCTGCCCATCCCGGAGACCGCGGTCAAGGCCCCGACCAACACCTACGGGGCGACCAAGCTCGCCGTCGACATGGCGCTCACCTCCGAGGCGATCGGGCATGGCCTGGCCGCCGTCTCGCTGCGCTACTTCAACGTCGCCGGGGCGTACCTCGACGGGGACACCGCTCTCGGTGAGCGGCACGAGCCGGAGACCCACCTGATCCCGCTGGCGTTGGAGGTGGCCGCCGGACGCCGCGAGAAACTGCAACTCTTCGGCGACGACTACCCCACCGTCGACGGCACCTGCGTACGCGACTACATCCACGTGGCCGACCTGGCCCGCGCCCACCTGCTCGCCCTCGACGCGGCGAGCACGGGACAGCACCGCGTCTACAACCTCGGCAACGGCAACGGCTTCACCAACCGGCAGGTGGTCGAGGCGGTCCGCGAGGTCACCGGTCACCCGGTGCCGGTCGAGGTGGCACCCCGCCGCGAAGGCGATCCCGCCGAGCTTGTCGCCTCCGCCGCACTGGCCCGTGCCGAGCTGGGCTGGGAACCGCGCAAACCCACCCTGCACGACATGATCAGCGACGCCTGGGTCTTCCACCGCACGCACCGGCTGGGTCAGCCGTGACCGCCCGGGACGACGTCGCGGCCCGCGCCACCGCCGGCTTCCAGCGGGTGTACGCCAGCCCGCCCGCCGGCCGCTGGGCGGCTCCCGGACGGGTCAACCTGATCGGCGAGCACACCGACTACAACGACGGATTCGTGCTGCCGTTCGCATTGCCGCTGCGTACCGTCGTCGCCGCCGCGCCGGCCGCCGAGGACCGCTGGCAGGTCTGGTCCGAACTGACAGGCGAAACCGTCAGCTTCGGCACCGCCGAGGTCACCGCCACCGGCTCCGGCACCCCCGGCCCGGTCACCGGCTGGGCCGCGTACGTGGCCGCAGTGGTGTGGGCGTTGCGCGAGGCGGGCCATCGGGTGCCGGGGGCCCGGCTGGCCGTCGCCTCCGACGTGCCGCTCGGTGCCGGGCTCTCCTCCTCGGCCGCCCTGGAGGCGGCCGTGCTCGCCGCGCTCGTCGACCTCGGCGGGCTCGACCTGCCCGCCGAGCAGCAACCCCGGCTGGCTCAGCGGGCTGAGAACGGCTACGTGGGCGCGCCCACCGGCATCATGGACCAGTCAGCGGTGATCCGGTGCCACGCCGGACACGCCCTCTTCCTCGACTGCCGCACCGAGCAGGTGGAACACATCCCGTTCGAGCTGGAACCCGCCGGGCTGGCCGTGCTGGTGATCGACAGCCAGGCCCCGCACCGGCACGCCGACGGCGAGTACGCGGCCCGCCGTGCCTCGTGTGAGCGGGCGGCGAAGCAACTCGGCGTGACCGCGCTGCGGGACGTACCGGCGGAGCAGCTGGACGACGCGCTCGCCCGGCTGACCGACGACGAGACCCGCCGAAGGGTCCGCCACGTGGTCACCGAGAACCAGCGGGTGCTGGACACCGTCGCCCTGCTGCGCGCCGAGCGGGTGCGCCAGATCGGACCGCTGCTCACCGCCTCGCACACCTCGATGCGGGACGACTTCGCCATCACCGTGCCCGAGATCGACACCGCCGTCGAGGCCGCCCTCGCCGCCGGGGCGCTGGGTGCCCGGATGACCGGCGGCGGCTTCGGCGGCTGCGTACTGGCCCTGGTGGAGGCGGCTCAGGCCGACCAGGTGGCGGCGGCCGTGACCGCCGCGTACGCCGAACGCGCCTTCACCCCGCCCACCCACACCACCGCTA
>NZ_POTX01000297.1 GCF_003236305.1 Micromonospora endophytica
GCCCGACCCCGAGCGCGAGCGCCTCCCCCAAGGCCAAGCCGTCAGCCAGCCCCAAGCCCAAACCCAAGAAGACGAAGACCGCGCCGGCGCGCCCCAAGCCGGTGGCCGGGCTCAGCCAGCAGCAGATGGACAACGCCAAGGTGATCGTCGACGTCGGCGTCGACCTCAAGGTGCCGCGTCAGGGCCTGGTGATCGCCGTGGCCACCGCGATGCAGGAGAGCACCCTGCTCAACTACGCCAGCGGCGTGTTGCCCGAGTCGCAGGACTACCCGCATCAGGCGATCGGCTGGGACCACGACTCGGTCGGACTGTTCCAGCAGCGGCCCAGCAGCGGCTGGGGCAGCGTGCGGGACCTGATGCGCCCGGCGTACGCGGCCGAGGCGTTCTACCAGGCGCTGCTCGAGGTGCCCGGCTGGCAGGAGATGAGCCTGACCATGGCCGCCCAGGCCGTGCAGATCTCCGCCTTCCCCTACGCGTACGCCCAGCACGAGCAGCGGGCGACCACCGTGGTGGAGGCGCTGACCTGACCAGCGCCGCTCGCCCCTGAGCGGCGTGCTCAGGCCCGCTTCGGCAACACGACCACCCGACCGAAGAACTCGTCGATGCGGTGCACCACGTCGTTGAAGTCGTCCAGGTCGATCGGCTTGGTGACGTACGCGTTGGCCTGCAGGGTGTAGCTGCTGATGATGTCGGTGTCGGCGTTGGAGGTGGTCAGCACGACGATGGGGATGGTGCGCAGGTCCTCGTCGCCCTTCACCTCACCCAGCACCTGACGCCCGTCCTTGCGAGGCATGTTCAGGTCGAGCAGGATCACGTCCGGGCGGTGGGCGCCGGTGTGCCGGCCCTCGCGGCGGAGAAACTCCATCGCCTCCTGGCCGTCGCCGACCACGTCGATGACCTTCTCGACGTCCGAGGTCGCCAGCGCCTCCTCGATCATGAGGACGTCGCCCGGGTCGTCGTCGACCACGAGGATGCGAACCGGGTCAAGCGCACGAGCGGCCATCACTACCTGCCTCAGGTCAAGGGACGGGATCTACCGATCCCGCGTCGGCGGCAAAATCTAGCCGATCGCCGGGCGGTCCGTGGCCGCCGGGTCGGCGGCGTCGGCGGCGTACCCGAGCACCTCGGACAGCCCGGTCAGTTGAAGCACCCGCTCCACCCGGCCGGTGGCGCCGGTGACCCGCAGCCACCCGCCGTCGGCCGTCGCTCGGTTGTCCCCCCGGACGAAGACCGCGATGCCTGTGGAGTCACAGAACGTGAGATCGGTGAGGTCCACCAGCAGCCGCCGCTCCCCGGCGGCGGCCAGCCGGTCGATGGCCGCGGTGAGCTGGGGAGCGCTGCTCATGTCGAGTTCACCGGCGAGACGGAGACGGGCAGCGCCGGCTCCGTCACGGTCGGCGTACGTGACGGACAACGTCACGACAACCCCCTCTCGCCACCCTGACCCGGATGTTTGCAGTGGGGCAAGTATAGAGCTTGCCACGCGGCGGGCCGCAGTTTAGCCGCCCTACGGCGACAGTGGCAGCCCCACCGCCGCCGGCAACGTCGCGCCCGCGTCACGGAGATAACGCACGGCACGCGGAAAGTCATGCAACGTGTCCGCGTAATGCTCCAGTGTGGCCAGTACCGCAGCTGCTGGCACACCCCGGCTGTCCAGAATGGTCACCAACCAGTCGACGAACTCGGTGAACAACGAGCCGTCGTCGACGTAGAGTGCGGCGGCGAGAAAATCCAGGATGAAGCCGAGGTCGTTGACTGTCGAATCCAGCTGGGCAGGGTCGTAGTCGCGGGTGGCAGGCATCCGCCGAGCCAGGTGGGCCAGGGCGCTGTCGATCAGCTCCGGGCGGCGGCGCACCAGGGCGGCATACTCGTCGTCGGCCAGATGCGCCAGGCTGGCCGGCGTCACCGCCCGCAACGCCCGCTCGTCGGTGAGCAGATCGGCCGCAGCCGGCCCGTTGGGCGCCCACAGCACACCGAGCCGCCGCGCCCACCGGCCGTCCGTGCCGAAACCCCGACCGCCGACGACCACCGGCACGTCCGAGCGTCGGCACGCCTCGATCATCCGGTGCGCGTGCGGCAACCGCATCGGCAGCGCGCAGGCCAACGCCACCGCGTACGCGTCGTGCCGGTGCAGGTACGACACCAGGTGCGGGGCGGGCACGCTGGCACCGAGGAAGGTCACCTGCCAGCCCCGCAACCGCAGCACCTCGGCGACCAGGCGCGCGGGCAACGCGTGCCACTCACCGTCCATGCAGGCCACCACGATCCGGCCCCGGGTCGGGCGGACATCGGCGTACGCGGCGACGGCCGCCACCACCCGCTCGCTGATGTGCGTGGCCGCGTGTTCCTGCGCGACGCTCCACTCGTTGCGCGCCCACCGCTCACCGACCTCCGCCTGCGCGGGCGCGACCAGGTCCAGCAACACCCGGTCGGCCGGGACCCCGGCGTCGAGCAGGCCCCGGGCCAGCTCGATCGCGGCGGTCTCGTCGGCCTCGGCGAGGCAGTGCAGATAGTCCGGGTACTCGCTGGCAGGCGAGATCCCGGCGGTCGCGGCGGTCACTGTGCGCGCGTTCCTTCCCGGGTCGTCCCGGTGGGATCGGGCACCGCGTGCAGGTGCCGTTGCCCGCGGGCTCCGGTGCCTGTGGCACGCAGCGCCAGCACCGCTATGTCGTCGTGGTCGCGCTGGGCCAGCCAGTCGCAGGTGATCTGCTCGACCCGCTCGGCCAGGGCGGGTGCCGGCATCCGGTGGCAACCGGTCAACGCCTGGGTCAGTCGGTCGGCGCCGAGCTGCTCGTCACCCCGGCGCCCACCGCGCGCCTCGGTCACCCCGTCGCTGTAGAGCAGACACGTCTCACCCGGGGCGAGCCGGGTGGAGACCTGACCGACCCGGGGATCCGGCACCACGCCGATGAGCATCCCGTTGAGCGGCAAGTGCTCCACCTCGCCGGAGGAGCGCAGCACCAGCGGCGGGAGGTGGCCCCCACCGGCCAGGGTCAGCTTCAGGCCACCGTCGCGGTGCGGGCGGACCGTGCCCAGCACCATCGTGGCGAATCGGCCCTGACCGTGCGCGAGGGTGGTCTCCAGCAGGGCGTCGTTGAGCAGCCGCAGCAACCGGGCGGGCTGCTGCTCGATCCGGTGCAGCGCGTGCAGACACTGGCGCAGCTGACCGGTGAAGACCGCCGCCTCGACACCCTTGCCCGACACGTCGCCGAGGAAGAAGATCGAACCGCCGTCGGGCAACGGGTGCGAACCGTAGAAGTCACCGCCGATACGCAGCCCGCCCGGGGCTGGCCGGTACGCCGTACCCCATTGCACACCAGCTGTCTGCACCGGCTCCGCCGGCAGCAGACTGGCCTGGAGGGTGTCGGCCACCTCGGCCTGATCCCGGTAGAGCCGGGCGGTGGTGAGTGCCGCGCCGGCCCGGTCGGCGAAGGCCCGGACGAGATCCATGTCCTCCTCGCCGTACCAGCGGGTGGCCGGGCGGGCGATGAGCAGCACGCCGACGGGCTCGTCGCGGCCGGGCAGCGACACCAGTCGTACGCCGACGTCGTCGGCGGACAGGCCGGGCAGCCATCCCGCCTCGACGGCCTGTTCGGCCAGCCAGTCGACGGTGTGCGGCGCGGCGTCACGCAGCCCGTCGAGGATCGCCGGCGGCAGTTCCGCGGCGCCGAGGACGCCACGGTCCACGACGGGTGATTCGTCGTCGGCTCGCCGGGCCCGCCACCAGCGGGCTCGACCGGAGCGGGGCGCCAGCACCAGCACCGCCACCTCGGCCAGCTCCGGTACCGCGAGCCGGACCACCGCCGCGGCGGCGCGGTCGGGATGCAGCGGGTTGCCCAGCTTCTCCCCCGCCACCGCCAGGAACGCCGCTCTGGCCCGCTCGGCCAGCAACGCGTCGGACCGGCCGGCGCTCTCGCTGACGTCCTCGACGTACCAGCAACTACGTCCGGCCGAGAGCAGCACCCGCCGGGTACGCAACCGGCGGCCATGGTGGACGAACTCGCCGTTGCGGGCGTCGAATCCGGGAAGCCCGGCGAGCGTGACGCCGACGGCGACCTCCGGCAGCAACCGCTCGGCCAGCGGGGTGACATGCCACACCACCTCGTCGGGACCGCAGACCACCAGGCCCTCACGGAAATGCTCGACAAGTTCCGGCCAGTCGGCGACGACCCGGGCCCACGAACGTTCCGGCGTGGACGTCTGCCGGGACAGGTCGACGGCGGGCGACGTCACCGTCGCAGTCCGGGGCGTGCCGGAACGCCACGCCGACCCCCGGGGGGCACTCGGCGTGGAAACCCGTCCGTCGCCGGGGTCGATGTCCCTGACGTCGGCACCAGTCACCAGCTGAGCCCCACTCCTTCTCGATGCCGCACTCCGCCCGCTGGCGGAGTGCCTGGTCGTGTCCAACCTCCACCCTACGCCGGAATCGGTGTACCGCCACCTGACGCTGTCCCACCCAGGCGGACAGCCGCCGACCGGGTGCGCTGGTCAGCGGAGTGCGCGTGCACCCGCCCCACCAGCCGCCGAGGGGCAGCACCGGACAAAGGTTGTTACGATCCGAAACGACCCTGACCGCCCGCCAGTCGCGGAAGGCGTGATCGTTGCTGTCCCACGGTCGAAGACCCGATGCGACGCCGTTGCGCGTACGCGTCGACCGCTGCGACCCTGACGTGCCCGTCATCCACGTGGGTGGTGATCTCGCCTACACGACGGCGGCTCCGCTGCGTACGGAGATCGACCAGATCCTCGGCGGCGGCCCGGCCGGCCTCGTGCTCGACTTCGCCGAACTCGAGTTCATCGACAGCACCGGGCTCAGCGTGATCGTGCACGCCTGGCGCGAGGGGCAGCGGGCGGGCATCGCGCTGCGACTGCACGCGGTGCCGCGGTTCCTGGCGACGATTCTCGACATGACAGGGGTCACCGGCCTGCTCGCCCGGACGGCCACCGAGTCCGACGACCTCACCGAGTCCGATCGGCCTGCGGCAACCGCGTAGACCGATCCACCCCGCGACTTGCGCCCAGCCGGCGAGCTGGGAGCATGGAGGCATGTCCTCCCCGCTGCTGACCATCGAGGTCGGCCGGTTCGACGGTGACCGCGCCGAGCTGCGGCTCTCCGGTGACCTGGACTTCGACAGCGCACCCGACCTGATCAGCGCGGTCGCCGAGCTGCGCCGCGACGGCTACCAGCAACTCGTCATCGACCTGACCGGCGTCGGGCTCTGCGACTCCTCGGGCCTGAGCGCGTTCGTGGTGGCGCGCCGTGGTGGCAGCGTGCCGATCCGGTTGACCGGAGTCAGCGCCACCCTTCGCCAACTGCTGGACCGCACCGGGCTCACCGAGCTGTTGGACCTGCCGGCGAGCGAGGATGAGGGCGCCCAGGCGGCAGGCTGAACCAGGTGAGCGCCCCTCACCCGGAGCGGATGACGCCACGTCGGCGGCGCGATCGCGGGCTCACCCGGGTCGTTTCCTGCCCGGCAGCGGTGGGAAGGCAATCGCGGAGCCGCAGCACACCAGCGGAAGCGAGGTGTCACCGATGCGCAAGCAGATGGAGGGCGACAACCAGCGCCGCCGGGCGCTGGCCCGACAGGCCCGGGAGCGTGGCATGCAGGCGGCGGAGACTGGCGTCAGCCTCGGCGCGTCCAAACAACTCACCCATCTCGACCAGAAGCAGCGGAACGGCCCAGCGGCGGGTGGTCGTCACAAACCGAACAGCACACGCGGTAGACCCGCAACGCCCCAGGCGGGTGTCCCGGAGACACCGCGCCCCCGCCCACAGCCCGGCCCCAATGCGCCGGGAGTCGCCACGATGGGCTACCGCGACCTGGTGGAGGATGTCGTCCGGCGTGCCGGCGTCGACTTCCGTACCGCGAAGGTGGGCATGGAGTCGACAGTGCTCGTGCTGGCCTCGGCGCTGGAGGCGGCCGAACGCGGTCGGCTGCTGGCGGCGGTGCCGGCATCGTTGCACGACGTCGTGCCGGTCGACGGCATCGAGCAGCGCCGGGATCTGCCCGGTTTCCTGGCCGAGGTCGGTCGGATCAGCGGTCGCAGCCCGGAGCAGGCCCGCTATCAGGCCGAGGCCACCCTGGCGGCGCTCGCCGAGCACGACCGCGACCTGATCGAGTCGCTGCACATCCCGGACGAGCTGCGGGAACTGCTGGATCCCAGGTAGCCGCCAGCCGCTCCGCCTGACCACCCCACCCCACCGCACGTGGTGGGGTGGGGTG
>NZ_POTX01000298.1 GCF_003236305.1 Micromonospora endophytica
GGCTGCGGCGGTGAGGCACTGGGCGAGTATCTGGTGGCCGGCGGCGTTCGGGTGCCACGACTCCTGGCAGGTCTGGAAGTGGGCCGCGCAGGTGTTCGCGATCCGCTGAATGGCGATCTTGTCCTTGCCGGAGAGGCTGGTGACGAAGGTGCCGTTGGGTGGGTTGTCCATCAGCCGGATCGGGGTGGCCAGCGTGCCGGTCGGGCTGCCGGAGTTCTCGCAGAGCCGGGCGCCGTCGAAGGCCCGCTGCACGTTGAGGTAGACCAGTTCGGCGCCGGGGAACTCGGCGGCCAAGGTGTCCCGGGTGGAGCGCACGATGGTGCCGAGGCCCTGCGAGAAACGGTGACCGGGGGCCAGGCTGGCCCGGTGGATCGGGCAGCCGGCGGCATACCGCTCGGCACCCAGGGCGCGGAACTTGTCCCGGGTGTCGTCCCGGCTGTCCTCCGAGTGGTAGGACGACTCCAGCTCCAACGGCAGCGGGTTGGTGTAGTCCTGAAGCACCACCCGGTGCTGACCGTCGGCGTCGACCTCGCGCAGCGTGGAGAGGATCCGGCGTACCGCGGCGGTGGTCTCCGCGGTCGCGGCGCTGAGCTGGGCGGCGGTGGCCAGGTCGGCGTCGGCGCAGGGCTTCTGCTCCACTGGCCCGTTGACATACGCCCAGAACTCCCACCAGCCCGTCCAGGCGTCGGCGATGAACCGGTTGGCGCACTTCTCGGCCACCCCGCCGAAGGTGAACGAGCTGTTGTTCGAGCCGAGGCCGATCAGCACCACGTCGATGTCGTGCGTCCGGGCGACCGCGCGGAGTTGGTCGAGCTGGGCGGCGACCTGGCGACCGTTGGGCCGCGCCGAGGAGGCGGCGGCGATGTCGTGTGGCTGGCCGCCGGAGCAGGCCAGGTTGAACCGGTCCTGGACGCCGGGCAGCGTGGCCTGGTGCAGCGAGGCGTTGGCCGACCGGTGGCAGAAGAAGGCGTTGCTGTTCGGGGCGGTCCAGCCGGGGAAGCCCTGCGCGACCCCGGTCGAATCGACCACCGGCTGGTACGCCCCGGCGCCCTCGCCGCTGATGAAGCTGTCACCGAGGGCGACGGCGGCGGTGGGGAGCGCCGCCGAGGCGGGGACGGGCGCCGCGACGGCGGTGGAGAGGGTCGCCGCCGCGACGGCCAGGGCCATTGCGGCGGCGGTACGACGCAACCCGGACATGGCACTCCCATCCGTGCATGGAAATATGAAAGATCCTCTGTTGGTGATGGGATCACGCAGGTGTGACGCAGGTCGACAGCTGGAAACACTTGTGACACCTGGTTCACTTGGGGTACACATCCCCACCGGACACCGCCGGAGCCGCGGTCCCGAGCCCGGCCGACGGCATAAGGCCGGGCACCGGGGCGTTGACCTCGGCAGGAACACCAGCGGCGGCCCCGTTCGGCGTGCCGTACGGGTGTCCGCGTCGCGTGTCAGGGCGTACGGCTACGCTCGCTGCGGCGTGCCCACGCTGGGCCGACCGCCGACGGTGCGGGGCAGCACATCGCCGAGACCCGGGAGTACGACCAGTTGACCGCAGAGCCTGACACCCTGTACGGGGCCGACGACCTTACGCACCTCGAAGGGCTGGACGCCGTCCGCAAGCGGCCCGGCATGTACATCGGCTCCACCGACAGCCGTGGCGTGGGTCACCTCGTCAACGAGATCCTCGACAACTCCACAGACGAGGGCGTCGCCGGCCACGCCACGAAGATCGAGGTAATCCTGCACGCCGACGGTTCGGTGCAGGTCGACGACGACGGGCGGGGCATCCCCACCGACGTGCACGCCCGCTCCGGCATCTCCGGCGTCGAGCTGGTGCTCACCCGGCTGCACGCCGGCGGCAAGTTCGGTGGCTCCGGCTACAAGACCTCCGGCGGCCTGCACGGCGTCGGCGCCTCGGCGGTTAACGCCCTCTCCCGCCGCTTCGACGTCACCGTTCGTCGCGGCGGCAAGGTGCACGCCATGTCGTTCCGGCACGGCGTACCGGGCGTCTTCGACGGCGACGGCCCGGACGCGCCCTTCACCCCCGGCCCCGGCCTCCAGATCGTCGGCGCGGTCAAGCGTGGCCAGCGCACCGGCACCTCGATCCGCTACTGGCACGACGCCCGCTACTTCGAGACCGGCGCCACCCTCGACCACGACGCCGTCCGGGCCAAGCTGCGGCACACCGCCTTCCTGGTGCCCGGGGTCAGCTACACCCTGCGCGACCACACCGCCGAGGAGTCGACCGACGAGGTCTTCCACTACCCGGACGGGCTCACCGAGATGGTGGAGTTCCTCGCTCCGCCCGGTGACCGGCCCGTCTCCGGCACCCTGCTGGTCACCGGCGAGGGCACCTACCGGGAGAACGCCGCCGACGCCAACGGTGTGATGCAGTCCAACGTGCAGCGCCGGGCCGAGGTCGAGATCGCGTTGCGCTGGGGCACCGGCTACGAGCGCACCGTCGAGTGCTTCACCAACACCATCCGTAACGCGCACGGCGGCACCCACCGCAAGGGCTTCGAGCGGGCCCTCGCGCGCACCCTCGCCGACGCCGTGCGCAACACCCGCGGGCTGCTCAAGGCCAAGGAGGACGCGCCCACCCTGGACGACGTCCTGGAGGGCATGACCGCTGTGGTGCATGTCCGGGTGCCCGAGCCGCAGTTCACCTCGCAGACCAAGGACGAACTCTCCACCGCCGGGGTCACCAAGGTCGTGCAGGGACTGGTCGAGCAGCACCTCAAGTCCTGGCTCGACGACCGGAAGACGAAGACCGAGGCGCGTACGGTCCTGCAGAAGATCGTTGACGCGGCCCGGGTCCGGCTCACCCAGAAGCAGCAGAAGGACGCGGCCCGCCGCAAGACCGCCCTCGAAGGCGCGGCCATGCCCGCCAAACTCGTCGACTGCCGCGCGTCAGGTATCGACAGGAGTGAATTGTTCATCGTGGAAGGGGACAGCGCCCTGGGTACAGGGCGACTTGCCCGTTCTGCCGAATATCAGGCGCTTCTTCCGATTCGGGGCAAGATCCTCAACGTGCAGAAGGCCAACCTTCAGCAGGTGCTGGACAATGCCGAGTGCGCGGCGATCGTGCAGGTGCTCGGGGCCGGCTCGGGGCGGACGTTCGACCTCTCCGCGATGCGGTACGGCCGCGTACTCATCATGGCCGACGCCGACGTCGACGGCGCGCACATCCGGACGCTGCTGATCACCCTCTTCGCCCGCTACATGCGGCCGTTGATCGAGGCCGGCCGGCTCTACGCGGCGATGCCGCCACTGCACAAGATCACCACGAAGGGGCGTAACCCGCAGACCGTCTACACCTACACCCAGGCGGAGATGGAGGCGACGATCCGCAAGCTGGAGCAGGGCGGCAAGCAGATCGTCACCCCCGTGCCCCGGTTCAAGGGTCTCGGCGAGATGGACGCCGACGAGTTGTGGGAGACCACGATGAACCCGGCCACCCGCGCGGTACGCCGGATCACCCTGGACGACGTCGACGCCGCCGAGCGGATCCTCGACCTGCTGATGGGGGAGAAGGTCGAGCCGCGACGCAACTGGCTCATCGACTCCGCCGACCGGGTCGACCGCGACGCGATCGACGCCTGAGCACCGGCTCTTTCGGAAGGACAGCGCAGCCATGGCACGCCGCAAGGACACGAAGGCCGACCACTCCGCGTTCGACCGGGCCGGCGCGCGGGTGTTCGACAACCCGCTGGTGACCGAGGTCTCCGACTCCTACCTGGAGTACGCCTTCTCGGTCATCCACTCCCGGGCGCTGCCGGATGCCCGTGACGGCCTCAAGCCGGTGCACCGGCGCATCCTCTACTCGATGCACGAGGCGGGCTTCCGGCCGGACCGGGCGCACGTCAAGTCGGCCCGGGTGGTCGGCGACGTGATGGGTCGCTACCACCCGCACGGCGACACCGCGATCTACGACGCGATGGTCCGGATGGCGCAGGACTTCTCGCTCAACGTCCCACTCATCGACGGGCATGGCAACTTTGGATCTCCCGATGATGGACCGGCTGCGGCGCGTTACACGGAAGCGCGGATGTCGCGGGAGGCGATGCTGCTCGTCGGTGAGCTGGGTGAGGAGACCGTCGACGTCGAGCCCAACTACGACGGCTCGCTGACCCAACCCACCGTGCTGCCGGCCGCCTTCCCGAACCTGCTGGTCAACGGCACGTCCGGGATCGCGGTAGGGATGGCGACGAACATGATCCCGCACAATCTGGGTGAGGTCGTCTCGGCGGCCCGCTGGCTGATCCGGCACCCGGACGCCACCCTCGACAAGCTGATGGAGTTCGTGCCCGGCCCGGATCTGCCCACCGGTGGCCTGCTGCTCGGCCTCGACGAGGTGCGGCGGGCGTACGAGACCGGTCGGGGCGTGGTGCGGATGCGCGGGAAGGTGGAGATCGGCCCGCTGGAGGGCAGCCGGGGCCGGCAGGCGATCACCGTTGTCGAGTTGCCGTACGGCGTCGGCGCGGAGAAGGTCATCGCGGCGATCACCAACGAGGTCACCAAGACCAAGCGGTTGACCGGCATCGCCGACGTGAAGGACCTGACCGACCGGGAGAACGGCACCCGGCTGGTGATCGAGTGCAAGGTGGGGGTCAACCCGCAGGCGCTGCTTGCCGATCTTTACCGGCTCACCCCGCTGGAGCAGTCCTTCGGCGTGAACAACCTGGTGCTCGTGGACGGGCAGCCGCGTACCCTCGGGTTGAAGGCGCTGCTGGAGGTCTTCCTGTCGCACCGCTACGAGGTGGTGACCCGGCGCACCGCTTATCGCCGGCGTAAGCGGGAGGAGCGGCTGCACCTGGTCGACGGTCTGCTGATCGCCCTGCTCGACATCGACAAGGTGGTCAAGCTGATCCGGGCCAGCGAGGACGCCCAAGACGCCAAGGACGGCCTGATGCGCCGGTTCAAGCTCTCCGAGATCCAGGCCAGCTACATCCTGGACACCCCGCTGCGCCGGCTGACCAAGTACGACCGGCTGGAGTTGGAGGCCGAGCAGGAGAAGCTGCGCGCGGAGATCGCCGAGTTGTCCACCATCCTGGACGACGAGAAGGTGCTGAAGAAGCTCGTCTCCGACGAGTTGGCGGCAGTGGTCAAGCAGTTCAACGCGCCCCGGCGGACCACACTTGTCGACGGCGACCTCAAGGAGGTGCTTGCCGCGTCGGTGCCGGCCGGTCCGCTGGAGGTGGCTGACGACCCGTGCCAGGTGATCCTGTCGGCGACCGGGCTGGTGGCCCGTACCGCTGCCGAGTCGGAGGAGGCCGCCGAGGGGCGGCGCCGGCACGGCCGGGTCAAGCACGACGCGGTACGCGCCGTGGTGCACTCCACCGCCCGGGGGCGGGTGCTGCTGGTGACGAGTGCCGGCCGGGCATTCAAGGTGGACGTGTTGCCGTTGCCGGTGCTGCCGGAGCAGGCCGGCACGGTGTCGCTGCGGGGCGGGATGTCCGCCGCGGAACTGGTGCCGTTGGATCCGGGGGAGACGGTTGTCGGTCTGGCGCCGCTCGGCGGCCCCGCCGAGGGCTCGCCCGGTCTGGCGCTGGGCACCCGGCACGGTGTGGTCAAGGTCTGCGCTCCCGACTGGCCGGTGCGGTCCGACGAGTTCGAGGTGATCGGGTTGCGCGAGGGCGACGAGGTGGTCGGGGCGACCTGGCTCACCGACGGCGCCGAAAATCTGGCCTTCCTGACCAGTGCGGCGTCGCTGCTGCGCTTCCCTGCCGGCGTGGTCCGCCCGCAGGGGCTCAAGGGTGGTGGCATGGCGGGCATCGCCCTGTCGGCCGGGTCGCATGTGGTCTTCTTCGGCGCGGTCCGTACGGACGATCCGGAGCACGGTGAGCCGATGGTGGTCACCTCCACCGGCGCGACGGTGAAGGTGACGCCGTTCTCGGCGTACCCGGCAAAGGGGCGGGCGACCGCCGGGGTGCGGGCCCATCGTTTCCTCAAGGGTGAGACCGACGTGGTCGTGGCCTGGGTAGGTCCCCGCCCGGTGGGGTCGACGGCGAACGGTGAGGCGGTGGAGTTGCCTGCGGCGGATCCGCGCCGGGACGGCTCCGGGTTCGCCGTGATGCTCGGCCCAACCGTGGTGGGCCACCACATCTGTCTCTTATACACCTCTGACGCTGCCGACGATAAGGCACGTGG
>NZ_POTX01000299.1 GCF_003236305.1 Micromonospora endophytica
ACGAGCCTTAGCGTCGGCAGCGTCAGATGTGTATAAGAGCCAGCAGTAGCGCTGGCGGAGCAGTCGGGCGGCCTCGACGGCCCAGTAGGTGAGGATGATCTGGGCACCCGCGCGACGGATCGAGGTGAGCGTCTCCATCATCACCTGTTCCCGGTCGATCCAGCCGTTCGCGGCCGCCGCCTCCACTGTCGCGTACTCGCCGGAGACCTGGTAGGCCGCGACCGGGACGTCCACTGCGGCGCGGACCGCCGAGACCACGTCGAGGTAGGGCAGGGCCGGCTTGACCATCACCAGGTCAGCGCCCTCGGCCACGTCCAGCTCCACCTCGCGCAGAGATTCTCGCAGGTTCGCCGGATCCTGCTGGTAGGTGCGACGGTCGCCGTCCAGCGCCGACTCCACCGCGTCGCGGAAGGGACCGAAGAATGCCGAGGCGTACTTCACCGCGTACGCCAGCACCGCGACGTCGGTGTGGCCGGCCGCGTCGAGGGCCCGGCGGACCACGCCGACCTGGCCGTCCATCATCCCGGACGGGCCGACCATCGCCACCCCGGCGGCGGCCTGGGCCACCGCCATCTCGGCGTACGCGGCGAGCGTGGCGTCGTTGTCCACCGCACCGTCGGGGGTGAGCAGGCCACAGTGCCCGTGCGAGGTGAACTCGTCCAGGCACAGGTCGCTCATCACCACCGTGTCGTCGCCCACCTCGGCGACCACGTCCCGGATCGCCACGTTGAGGATGCCGTCCGGGTCGATCCCACCGGAACCGCGCTCGTCCCGGGTCGTCGGCACCCCGAAGAGCATGATCCCGCCGACGCCGGCCTGCACGGCCTCCGCCGCCGCCTTGCGCAGCGAGTCGCGGGAGTGCTGAAGCACGCCGGGCAGCGAACCGATGGCGCGTGGCTCGGTCAGCCCTTCCTTGACGAACATCGGCACAACCAGCTCGGCCGGGTCGAGGCGGGTCTCGGACACCAACCGGCGCAGGGCCGCGGTGCGGCGCAGCCGGCGGGGCCGGATCTCCGGGTACGGCATGAGGGTCTCCCTGACGATTACCGGATCCGGGGGTTACCGGAACCGCAACGACTACCGGAACCGCAGCGCGGTCGGACCCTGCACCTTCGAGCCACGGCGCTGCTTCGCCGGCATCGCGGCGAGCTTCTCCCGCAGCTCGACGGCGTAGCCGGCGAGCGCCTCCACCAGGTCGGGCACGGAGGCGTTCGGCGGCTGGACGTCGACCCGCAGGCCGAACTCCGTGGCGGTCTCCGCCGTCTTGGGTCCGATGACGGCAACCACGGTACGCGCGTGTGGTTTCCCGGCGATACCGACCAGGTTCCGGACCGTGGAGGACGAGGTGAAGAGCACCGCGTCGAACCCGCCCGACTTGATCGCGTCGCGGATCTCGGCCGGCGGCAGCGCCGCCCGGACCGTCCGGTACGCGGTCACGTCGTCGACCTCCCAGCCGCGCTCGGTGAGCCCGGCGGCGAGCGTCTCGGTGGCGATGTCGGCGCGCGGCAGCAGCACCCGGCCGACCGGGTCGAGCACCTCGTCGTGCGGCGAGAACTCGGCCAGCAGCCCCTCGGAGGACTGCTCCCCGGCAGGGATCAGCTCCGGCTGGATGCCGAAGGCGCGGACCGCGTCGGCGGTGGCCTCGCCGATACAGGCGATCTTCACGCCGCCGAAGTGCCGGGCGTCCAGGCCGTGCTCGGCGAACTTCTCCCAGACCGCACGGACCGCGTTGACCGAGGTGAAGATGACCCAGGCGTACCTGCCGTCGACCAGGCCCTTGACCGCCCGCTCCATCTGGGCCGGGGTCCGCGGCGGCTCCACCGCGATGGTCGGCACCTCGCACGGGATCGCCCCGTACGCGCGCAACCGGGCACTCATCACACCGGCCTGCTCCTTGGTGCGGGGGACCAGCACCTTCCAGCCGTACAGCGGACGGTTCTCCCACCAGCTGAGCTTGTCCCGCTCGCCGACACCGTCGCCGACGGTGAGCACGACCCGGCCGGTGAAACCGAGTGCCGCCGCGACGAACGAGTCCACGGTCGACGTGGTGGTGTACTGCGTCTCGCCGGTGCCGTCGCCGGTCACCCCGACGGCGGTGCCACCGTCCACCCCGGCGGCGAGCAGCCCGTCCCGGATCGCGGCGAGGTCACCGGCGTCCACCGCGAGCGCCAGCGAGCCGCGCTGCACGGCTGCGGCGAGCGCCTCGAAGTCCAGGGTGCTGACGTCCTCGACGTCGGCGGCGGTGCGTACGCCCGGCAGCGGCACGCCCGCGTAGGTGGCCACCCCCTCGGCCTGGCCGACACCCGGCACCACCTCGAAGTGCGCGGCGGTACGCGCCACCGCCTGCACCTCCTTGACCACCGAGTCGTGGCCGAACGGGTCACCGGCCACCAGATGCACCGCGTTCTGCCCGGAGCGGGCCGCCGAGATCAGCACCTTCGCCACGTCACCCGGCACGCCTTCGGCCGGGGTGAACTGGGTGTCGGACTTGGCCTCGGCCCGGACGACGTCGAGCAGCGACTCGGGGACTCCCCGGTCGTACACCACCTGATCGGCGTCGACCAGGGCGTCGTGCGCCCGGCGGGTCAGCAGGCCCGGGTCGCCGGGTCCGGCCCCGACGAACGCGATGCGGCCTACGGGCTTACGGGTGCGGGTCATTCTGTGCTCCCAAATTGCTGGGTCCCCGGGCCGTCTTGTCCTTGCGGGCCGAGGATCGAGTCGGCGCCGAGGTCGAGGAGTTCGGCGGCGAGTGCCTTGCCGATCTCCGCCGCGTCGGCGGGCGTTCCGGTGCGGGACAGCCGGACCTCACGGGTGCCGTCCGGGCTGATCACCGCCCCGCGCAGGTAGATCTCCTGGACAACATCGCCTTCGGCGCCGGAGCCGGTTGGCTCGCCTTCGGCGACGACGGCATAGGCGGCGACCGGAGCGGAGCATCCGGCCTCCAGGGTGGCCAGCATCGCCCGCTCCGCGGTGACCGCGGCGCGCGACGGTGCGTGGTCGAGCGTGGCGAGCAGCTCGACCAGTTCCTGATCATCGATCCGGCACTCCACCGCCAGCGCGCCCTGGGCGGGGGCCGGCAGCATAAGCATCGGGTCGAGCGTTTCGGTGATCACGTCGGTCCGGTCGATCCGGGCCAGGCCCGCGCGGGCCAGCACGACGGCGTCCAGGTCGGCCTCCGGGCCGAGCACCCGGGCCAGCCGGGTGTCGATGTTGCCCCGGATCGGGGTGACCGAGAGCTGCCGGCCCAGCGCGTGCAACTGGGCGATGCGGCGCAGCGCGCCGGTGCCGACAGTCGCCCCCTCGGCAAGCTCGTTGAGGGTCCGGCCGTCGCGGGCGACCAGCGCGTCCCGCGGATCCTGCCGGGGCGGCACCGCGGCGATGTGCAGCCCGGCCGCCGCCGCGGTGGGCAGGTCTTTGTACGAGTGGACGGCGAAGTCGATGGTTCCGGCCACCAGCGCGTCGCGCAGGGCGGAGACGAACACTCCGACCCCGAGCCGGTGCACCGGCGCGTGGGAGCGGTCGCCGGCGGTGACCACCTCGACCAGTTCGACCGGGCGCCCGGTGTGGGCGGTCAGGGCGTCGGCCACGTGCCCGGACTGGGCCATCGCCAGTTTGCTGCCCCGGGTGCCGAGGCGCAGGGGGGCGCTCATCCTTCACCTCTGGAGATCGGAGTGATGTCGGGGACGTTGTCCACCGGCGAGGTTTGTGGGACCTGAAGGTCGAACAGCTCACGGAGCAGCGCAGCGTACTGGTCGCCGCCGGGTTCGGCGGCGAGCTGCCGGACCCGCACGGTCGGCTGGTGCAGCAGCCGCTGCACCACCCGGTGCACGGTACGGGCGATCTCGGCCCGCTGGTCGTCGGTGAGGTCGGGGCGGCGCTGGGCGAGCCGGCGCAGCTCGGCGCCGACCACGTCGTCGGCCCGCCCGCGCAGGGCGGCCACGGTCGGTGCCACGTCGGCTCCGCGCAGCCAGGTCAGGAAGGACTCGACCTCGCTTGCCACGATCCGTTCCACGGCGGCGGCGTCGACGGCGGCCGGCCCGTCGGCGAGCAGCTCGGCCATCCGGTCGATGTCGATCACCTCGACACCGGCCAGCTCGGCCACGCCGGGGCCGATGTCGCGCGGCACGGCCAGGTCAAGCAGGACCAGCGGTCCGCGTCCGGGGTCGCGTGCCGCCACCGCCTCGGCAACGACCGTACGGGTGAGGACCGGCTCCGCCGAGGCCGTGGCGGCCACTACGATGTCCACTGTGGAGAGAGTGTCGACCAGTTCGGCCATCGGCCGCGCGACCGCGCCGTACGACTCGGCCAGCCGGACGGCCCGCTCGGTGCTCCGGTTGGTCACGCTCAGCGGCCCGGCCCCGAGCCGGGACAGCGTCGCCACCCCCAGCGAACCCATCGCCCCGGCACCCACGACGAGCGCGGGTCGGCCGGCGAGGTCGTCGTCGAGATGACCGGCGGCCAGCCCCAGTGCGGCGGTCACCACGCTCTGGCCGGCCCGGTCGATGCCGGTCTCGGAGTGGGCCCGCTTGCCGACCCGCAGCGCCTGCTGCATCAACTCGTGCAGCAGTCGCCCGGCGGTGTCGGCCTCGCCGGCCCGGTGGTAGGAGTCCCGGAGCTGACCGAGGATCTGCGCCTCGCCGATCACCATCGAGTCCAGGCCGGCGGCGACCCGGAAGACGTGATCCACCGCGGCCGAGTCGAAGTGCACGTAGAGATGGTTGGCGAGCGCGGCCGGCTGGCAGTCGGCCTGCTCGGCGAGGACCGCGCAGATGTCACCGAGGCCACCGTGGAAACCGGACACCGCCGCGTAGACCTCCACCCGGTTGCAGGTGGAGACCAGGACGGCCTCGCTCACGTACGGCTGCGCGACCAGGCGGTCCAGGGTGCGGGTGAGGTCGGCCGGGGGGACCGCGAGCCGTTCCAGGGTCGCGACCGGCGCGGTGCGGTAGGACGCGCCAACGACGAGAAGCTTCACGTGCCGATCGCCTCCTGGCTCTCGGTGACCGCGAGCCCGCCCGGCAGGGCGGTCAGCGCGGACCCACCGGTGGTGGGGAGCGCGGTCAGGGATGCCTTGCGGTGCTCATGAAACGACAGGATCTGAAGTTCGATGGCGAGGTCGACCTTGCGTACGTCCACGCCGGCTGGCACCGAGAGCACGCACGGCGCGAAGTTCAGGATGCTCGTCACCCCGACGGCCACGAGCTGGTCGGCGACCTGCTGGGCGGCGGGCGCGGGGGTGGCGATCACACCGATGGCGATGGACTCCTCGGCCGCCACCCGGGGCAGCTCGTCGACGTGTCGGACGACCAGGCCGTTGATCTCCTCACCGACCCGGCCGGAATCCGCGTCGAAGAGGGCGGCGATCCGGAATCCACGGCTGGCGAAGCCGTCGTACCCGGCCAGGGCGTGACCGAGGTTACCCACTCCCACCAGGGCGACCGCCCGACGTTGGGTGAGGCCGAGCACATACTCGATCTGCTCGATCAGCAGGCCCACGTCGTAACCGACCCCGCGGGTGCCGTACGAGCCGAGCTGGGACAGGTCCTTGCGGAGTTTCGCCGAGTTCACCCCGGCGGCGCTGGCCAGCCCCTCGCTGGAGACCGTCTCGTGGCCGTTCTCGGCGAGCGAGTGCAGGGCACGGAGATACTCCGGCAGCCGGGCCACCGTCGCCTCAGGGAGGTCCGGAAGCGCCGGTACGGCACCGGCGCGACCGGGCGCGCCAGGGTGACGGTGCTGACTCATGAGACTCCGTGCGGTGCGATCCTCGACCAACTCCACCGGCCGGCCGTTCAGGGACTCCCGCTGGCGACCGAAATTGCCGGCTGTGCTAGCAGGACGCGTCGGAATTACAGAGTAGGCGCTTGTGAAGACGTGCACAAATCGCGATCTTGTTGGCACGTACCGCGCCCCCACCAGCCCCTCCATTCCGCAAGATCGATGACGGCCCGAGCCGCGCCCGCCCGCGCGATTATTGCCCAATCCCGACTTCTCTGACCAATCACGCGGAGTCGCACGCTCATTCATCGCCGTTGATCATGAAGTTATTGCGCCGACACGCCGGGCCGGGTGGTAATAACTTCATGATCAACAGAGGAGAGGGTGGGCG
>NZ_POTX01000029.1 GCF_003236305.1 Micromonospora endophytica
GGGGTCGACAGGGGCGCGGGGCGAGGCCATAGACTCTCGGGAACCAGATCCTCTGGTGCCAGCGGGAGTGGCGTAATGGCAGCCGCGGTAGGTTTAGGTCCTATTGTCCGAAAGGACGTGGGGGTTCGAATCCCCCCTCCCGCACCTGTCCCTCTGTCTGCCTGGTCACCTGTCTGCCTGGTCACCATCGCGGGCGGTCCGACGCCCGGGTCGGTGAGGATGAGCGCCGTGAGTCTGCGCTTCGTCCTCGATCCCGAGCTGACCCCCGAGCTGCGCACGGCCATCGTCGCGCTCTGGGTCGACGTGACGAACGCCGGCGGCGCGGTCGGCTTCGTCGCACCGACCACCGCCGAGCAGGTACGCACCATCGCCGACCCGACGCTGGCCGGCATCGCGCACGGCCCGGACCGGCTGCTGCTCGGCTACGACGGGGACCGGCTGGTGGCGATGGCGATCCTCACCGACCCCCGGTTCCACCTGAAGACGCACCTGCGGGTGCTCACCCGGGTGATGGTCCACCCCGACACCCAGGGGCGCGGCGTCGGCGAGGCACTGCTGCGCCAGGCCGAGCGGGTGGCCCGCGACCTGGGGCTGGCCGCGTTGCACCTGACCGTGCGGGACGGCCTGGGGCTGGACCGGTTCTACCGCCGCCTCGGCTACCGCGAGGTGGGCCGCTGGCCTGCCGCGCTTCGGGTCGGCCCCGGCGACGACCGGGACGAGATCCTCATGTGGCTCGACCTCACCGACGACCCCGCGCACCTCAACTGACCCCGGCAGACACGGGGTAGCCGGCCGTCAGGTGTCGCAGCCCCCGGAGGACGCCGCCAGTGAATCGGTCTCCGCCAGCGCCACACCGTCCAACAGGGCGGTCGGCGAAGGCGTGGATGCTGCGGCGGTCGTGGTCGCGGCAGTGGGCGTGGGCGTGACGGTCGCGCTCGCCGTCGGCTTCGGGCTCGCGGTCGGCTTCGGGCTGGCCGAGGAGGGTCGGGACGAAGCGGCAGGTGCCGCCGTCCCGCCGTACATCCGTACGGTGCTGCGCTGGACCTGGCCCGGCGCCATCCGGATGCCGGTCGCGGTGACCCGGTGTCCGCGGGTGTCGGTGACCCGGACCTGGTACGGGCCGGGACCGGCACCCGAGTCGATCAGCCAGTAGTTGTACGACTCCCGGCTGGCCGTCCGCCACGCCCCCGAGCTGCCCTGGCGTACCTCGACCGCACTCAGCGGGTTGCCGTGGCCGGCGACCAGCACGGCGAACCAGTACTGCGACGCGCCTTCCTTGATCCGGAAGGTGAGCGGTCCGGACAGCGGCGGGTCGACCGCCAGCCGGTAGCTGACCTTGATGATGCCCTGCACCGGGTCGCCGATCCGGGCGAACGCCTCCTTGGACAGGTCGATGTGCCCGGCGGCGCACTCCGGGCACTGATCCATGATCATCACCCGGACCGAGCCTTTGGGGCCGGTCACGTCGAGATATCCGCCGCAGGCGGCACCGGCGGCGTACTCGCTCGGGCCGAGCGCCACGTAGAGCCGGTCGGCAGGCGCGGCCGGGTAGGAGCAGTTCCCGCCCTCGCCCTTCGAGTCGTAGAAGGTTGCCTTGCCCTGCTGGGTGCTGCCGGCGGCGGGCGGCGCGGCGCAGGCGGGCGCGGCACCCGTGCGGAGCACGAGGGTGAGCCCGAGAACTGTCGCCAGCGCGGCCACGGCCCCGCCGGCCAGCCAGCGGCTCCGGTGGGAACGCTGGACTGCTGTCCGCGCGGCGGGGCCGTTCGTACCGTCGGTCACGTGCTCTGATGCTGCCGGATCATGGCCATGCCAGACAAGCCAGCTAAGCGAAAGCTAAGAGAGCGCGATGGCGTCGCCGAGCCGCACCCGGCCCGACTCCAGCGGCAGGAGGTTCAGCCCAAACAGCAGCTTGCGCCCGATGTTGCGGTGCCGGGCCAGGGCGCGCAACGGCTCCCGGTCGCGTACCCCGGTCTGCTGGTCGATTGTGGTGACCAGGCAGCGGGCCGACGGACCGGCGGCGCGGAAGGCCACCCCGCCGATGCGCAACGGCCGCCCGACCCAGTCGTCCTCCGCCCAAGCGGGAGCGCCCTCGACCACCAGGTTGGGCCGGAACCGGGCCATCGGCACCGGCGACGCGCCCGCGTCGAAGATCGCGGCCAGCGACGTGGTGCTGGTCAGCAGCACCGGGTACGCGTCGGCGAAGCTGACCTGGTCGCCGGGGTCGTACTCCTTGTCCCCGCGCCGGACGTGCCGGGCCGGCTGCGCCAGCCAGACCAGCCGGACCGGTCGCTGCACCACCGCGCCGAGCCAGGCGTCGGCGCTCGGGCCGGCGGGCAGCGCGTCGACCCGCAGCGGTCGGCGGCGGAAGGTGCGCACCTGCACCGGACTGGCCTCGGCCGGCTCCGGTACCAGCAGGTCGGGCTGGCCGGCGGCGCGCAGCAGCAGGCCGCCGGTGACCGGCTGGGCGTGCACCCGGACCAGGGCGTTGGTTTCCCGCTGGGTGATGCCGACGCCGTCGGCGTCGACCACCATCCAGCGTCGGTCGGCGGCCAGGCCCCACGGCGCCACCTCGGCCGCGTCGTGGTCGAGCCCCTGACAACCCTTGATCGGGTACGTGTGGATCGCGCTCAGGTACACCCGGTTACCATGCCACGCCGATGCCGTCGCCCGGGTACCAGTGATTGGCCGGGGTCTCCCGGTAGGCGAGGAAGCGGCGGCCGGTGCCCTCGGCATGCTTGGCCAGCACGTTGGTGTGGGTGACGTTGTCGGTGAGCAGCATCGCCCCCGGGGCCAGCTTCGCCTCGACCGCCTCGAACTCGCGCCGTTCGTACTTGCCGCTGTGGTCGCTGTCGTGCAGGAACAGGTCGACCGGCCGGTCCAGCGCCTCGATCGACTCGACCGAGTCGCCGATGACCAGGTCGATCACGTCCGACCAGGGCGCGGTACGGGCCAGGTAGCCGGCCTCCGGATTGATGTCGATGGAGCTGACCCGGCCCGGGTGCCCCTCGGCGGCGTTGCGCAGCAGGGCGGCGGCAAGCACGCAGCTGCCCAGTCCCTTGTCGACGCCGGTCTCGACGATGTGCCTCGGTTTGCGGGCCCTGACGATGGCGTACCAGCCGACCCGGCGGGCGTACCGGACCTGCTTGTCGGCCAGGCCACGGCGGGCGGCGGACGCGGTGGCCGAGGTGACGTGCCGCCGCAACTCGTCGTCGGACTCGATCTCGGCCAGGTACGCCCGGACCTGGGCGACCGGCAGGTCGCAGACGACGCTGACGAACCAGCAGAGGTGACTACGGCTGAGTTTGGTCAGGTCGTACGTGTAGTTGTGATGCTCCCGCGAGCCGACCAGCCAACGAGCCGAGACGCGCAGCACCTTGGCGTCGTGTCGGGCGACCGTGGCCAGGCGTTTCGGAAAGGCGGCAACAGGGGCGAGGCGCGTACGGGCCAGCGCCCGACGCAGCTTGACGGCGTCCACGGCGAGGTTGTACCAGACCAAGGGAAACATGCGGGTAACAATGTGCCCGAACTGCCCGGTTCCGGGGACCCCGCAGCAAACGTGAACTCAGTAGCATCACCGCCATGCGCCAACAGCACGGGGACGGCGAACCCGACACCATGCTCTTCGACAAACCTCCGGCAGAGCAGGCGGGCAACGACGACCAGCAGGTGTCGGAGCGGGCCACCAGTAACCCGCCGCGTCGACGCCGGTGGAAGCGGATCGCACTGATCAGCTTCCTGGTGCTGGTGCTCCTGGGCGGTGCCGGCATGGTCGCCGGCGGCCTCTACTACCGCTCGGTCGAGTCCAGCATCGAACGCGTCGACGCCTTCGAAGGCGTCCCTGAGGAGTCCCGCCCACAGGCCGTGGCGACGGGTGCCATGAACATCATGATCCTGGGCAGTGACACCCGCGACCCGGACAGCGACTCCGGTTCCCGCACCGACACCATCATCCTGGCCCACCTGCCGAAGGACCGGTCGAGCGCCCAGCTGATCTCGATTCCCCGGGACACCTGGGTGCCCGTGCCCAAGTCGCCGGAGGGCCGGGGCGGCCGAGACGCAAAGATCAACGCCGCGTACGCGTGGGGCGGCGCGCCGCTGATGGTCCAGACGGTCGAGAAGTTCACGGGTGTCCGCATCGACCACGTGGCAATGGTGGACTTCGCCGGCTTCAAGGAGATCGTCGACGCGCTCGGCGGCGTCGAGATCACCGTCGAGGAGGGCTTCACCTCCCGACACTCGCTCAACCCGGACGGCCGGCGGGAGTTCGTCGCGGGCAAGCAGACCATGGACGGTGCCGCCGCCCTCGACTACGCCCGGGAACGGTACGCCTTTGCTGACGGCGACTTCACCCGCATCAAGCACCAGCAGCAAGTGATCAAGTCGATCCTGGACACCGCCGCCTCGGGCGGCACACTGGCCAGTCCCACCAAACTGAACTCTTTCGTCCGGGCCACCGCCGACGCCGTGGCGGTCGACAATTCGATGTCCTTGCTGGACCTCTCGATGGAGCTACGCCACCTGCGTGGCGGCAACCTGACCTTCCTCACCTGCCCCACCAAGGGCACCGGCACCATCGGCAACGAGAGTGTGGTGTTGGCCGACAAGGCCAAGGCCGACAAACTTTTCGACGCGGTCCGCCGGGATGCAGTACCGGACATCCTGAACGCCGTGAAGTAGCAACTCGAACCGGCTTGCCGACTGTGGTGGCGGGCCCCGCCCGGCCGTACTCTGCGGTCGCCCCAAGCCATCTCGCGAGGTCATGGGACTTACGGGGGGAGCGCACACCATGACGAGTCAACCGGCGGCCGGTCATGCCGGATCCCACCTCGGCGGGCTGGTGTCGCAGATGGTGCCGCAGCCGGAATCCCGAGTCACGGCCGGCACGACCGCGGTCCTGCCGTACGCGAGATCCCGGGCGTCATCCCGAACGCGCTGGGTCCGGGCCTGGATGGTCACGCTGCCCATCGACGTAGCCGCGCTGACCGCGCCGTTGCTGCTGACCCAGACGTACTGGCGCGGGATGCTGGCCTACGCCGCGTTGGCAGTGGCCGCCTTCTGGTCCGGCGGGCTCTACCGGCCGCGCCGGCACGTGAGCATTCTCGACGAGCTGCCGAGTCTCGGTGGTCGCCTGCTGACCTCTGCGGCGGTAGTCGCCATCATCGCGGCACAGCGGCACGCCTCGGTGGAGTACGTCAGCGGGTTCATGCGCGACGTCGCGCTCTCGGCGGGTCTCGTCATCACCGGGCGGACGGTCAGCCGCGCGCTCGTCGTCTTCGTGCGCAAGCACCGGTGGGTGGAACACAATGCCATCATCATCGGCAGCGGGCCGGTCGGCCTCGAACTGGCCCGGCTGCTGCGCCGCCATCCGCGCTACGGCCTCCGGTTCGTCGGTTGCGTGGACACACCGTCACGGCAGGAGACCGTGGCCCTACCGCTCAGCGGCAGCCTCGACGATCTCGAACATCTGGTGCGGCTGCTGGAGTGCGAGGTACTGATCATCGCCGATCCGGCCTGCGTCGAGTCACACCTCATGGAGGCCCTGATCCGGCCACGCAGCTCCCGCTGCGATCTCTGGGCTGTGCCCGGCCTGTGGGGCTCTCGCCCGCAGGGCGGCTACCCCGACCACATCGGGGCCATCCCGATTGTCAAGATCGGTGACTTCACCTTCGCCGGTCCGAAGTGGGCCATCAAACGGGCGTCCGACCTGGTCTTCGCCATGGTCGCGTTGGTGCTGTTGAGCCCGGTGCTGCTGCTCTGCGCCATCGCCACCTTTCTCGAAGGCGGGCAGGCCGTCTTTTTCCGTCAGGAGCGGGTCGGCCGCGACGGCAAGTCGTTCGAGGTCATCAAGTTCCGAACGATGCGTCCACTGGACGAACAGGAGTCGCAGACCCGGTGGTCCATCGCGGACGATCAGCGGGTCGGGCCGATCGGCCGGTTCATGCGCCGCACGTCGCTGGATGAGCTACCGCAGCTGTGGAACATCCTGCGCGGGGAGATGAGCGTGGTCGGCCCTCGGCCGGAACGGCCACACTTCGTCGAGAAGTTCTCGGCGGAATACCCGAACTACGCCGCTCGGCACCGGGTGCCCGTCGGGCTCACCGGGCTTGCGCAGGTGAGTGGCTTGCGGGGCGACACCCCGATCTCTGACCGGGCCCGGTTCGACAACTACTACATCGAGAACTGGTCACTCTGGCTGGACATCAAGGTCATGCTGCGCACGGTCGCGGAGGTCCTTCGGGGCGGTGGTCGCTGACGACCCGCGCAGCGCCCTCAGCCAGTGTTCACCAGCGGCAGCATGCGCGGCTGGTACCCGTCGAAGTAGCGGCTCGGATCAGCGTGCAGCACCGATCCCAGGACGCTGCCGAAAACGTCGCGGAAGTCCGCCGTGGCCTTGAGGTCGCCGTGGTCCAGGTCGGTCAGGCTGGGCTGCTCACCGTGGAAGCCACCCCGCACCTGGTGACCAAGAACCAGAACCGGACCGGCTGTACCGTGATCCGTGCCGTCCGACGCGTTTGCCCGCACCCGGCGGCCGAACTCGCTGTACACGATGACCGTGACCCGGCGACCCGCAGCGGACTGCGCCATCCGATCCGCGAATGCGGACAGCGCCGTGTCAAGCTGGCGGAGCAGCAGCTCCTGCGTGGACAACTCGTCGGCGTGGGTGTCGAAGCCGCCGAGGCTGACCGAGTAGACCCGGGTGGGCACGCCGACCTCGACGCAGTGCGCGACCAGGGCGAGTTGGGCGGAGAGGGCGCTCTCGCCACCGGTGCCGGTCGCGGGGACCGGTGGCTCCGGCACCTCTCTCGGCGACCCGGCCGACCCGGTCATGCCTCCGATGACCCGCTGCAAGGTGAGCAGGTCGGCGTAGGCCGAGGCAGCTCGCGCCTGCATGGCCGGTTCTCCCGGCTCTGCGATCCCCAATTCCGCCACCAACCCCGGGTCGACCCAGGGCGGCAGGTCCAGTCCCTGGTAGCTGACGCAGGAGCCGATGTGCCGGCGGCCCACCAGCAACGGCGGAATGACAGGCTCGAAGCTGACCGCCGTGCCTACAGGTGCCGCGGTGTCATCCAGCCAACGGCCGACCCAGCCGGTGGTCACCGGGCCGTGCGGCACCCCAGTCTGCCAGATGTCCATGGAACGGAAGTGGCTCCGGTCAGGCTGGGGGTATCCGACGCCCAGGACGATCCCCAGCCGCTTGTCGTCCCACAGCCGCCTCAACCCCGTCAGCGCCGGGTTCAGGCCGAGCGCACCGTCGAGCGGCAGCACCTTCTCCACCGGGTACGCCAGCTGGGGCCGGTTGGCGTGGTAGGCCGGGTCGGCGTACGGGATGACGGTGTTCAGCCCGTCATTGCCGCCGTAGAGGGTGACCACGACGAGCGTGTCGCCCGGTGGTTCAACGGCGCGAGCGGCGCTGCCCAACAGCCGGGAGAAGGCCAGCGCACCGCCACCGGCCGCCAACGCGGCCGCACCGGTCACCCCAGAGGCGAGCAGGAAACGACGTCGGGTGAGGGCGTCCATCTAGGTCACCGCGTATTCCGGGCTGATCAGGCTCAACGTCAGCAACATGCGGGAGTTGTGCACCTTTCGCAGCACTGCGTACGTCCGGTTGGTCCACCGGTCGACGCAGAGCATGGCCGCCACGTCCTCCGGAGTTAGGCGACCGGGTTCAAGTTGACTGGCCAGTTTGCCGGCGAGGCTGAGCTTCAGCCGTGCGGCGGCCGAGGTGAGCCAGGCAGCGCCGGCCGGCCAGCCACCGACGCTCGGCGGGGCGAAGGGCCGTTGCCCCAGCCCACCCAACCCGTCACAGAGTGGGATCAACACCTCGCGTGGAAAGTTCGCCGGCCGGACACCCAACTGGCGCATAGCCCCAACCATCCACTCGATCGGTTGTTTGACCATCGTGCCTGCGGTGGCGCGGAAGGCGTCGTCGGTGAAGAGAGCCCGCAGCATCGCCATCGGAACGGGAAACGCCGCGACCATCCGCTCCCGGGTGGCCGACGGGATCGGCTCGGTCGACGAGGCGTAGCGGAACCAGAGCCGGTCAGCGATGAAATCGGCGCAGCCGGGTTGCCGGAGCAACAGCTCGACCAGGCTCTGAGCGGTGAATGCGGCCTGCGTGCCGAGAATCGTCTTGCTGCCGGTGTCGTGCGTGCCGGGATCGAGGACCAGGCGCTCCGCCCGCCTGTCGAGCCGCCAGCCCGTCAACGCCCGACCAGCCTCCTTGACGTCGACCTCGGTGTAGCGCCCGCGGCCCAGCAGGAACAGTTCGAAAAGCTCCCGGGCGAGGTTCTCGTTGGGGGCCGTTCGGGTGTTGAGTTGCCCGTCGAGCCAGTACACGAGTGCCGGGTCGACCACCATACGGCGAGCCATGTCGGCGAAATCGGGAGCTAGGCGGAGGGTGCGGTGCTGGGCCAGCATCAGCTGTGGGCTCTTGACCTTACGGATGGAGGTAGCCCAGTGCCCGTGCCAGAAGAAGAGCTGCTTCTCCACCGCCTGGTGGTTGGCGACGGTCATCCGATCCAACCACCACCGCGTCAGCTGCTCCGTCTGCTCCTCCCGGGCCTGGTCCGCGGCAGCTCGTTGCTTGGTGCTCAGGTTCGGATTGGCCGCGTACCCATCAGGGCCGAGCTGTGGTACGGGGGCGCTCGTGGCACCGATGTCAGGCCCCGCCGGCACCATCATCGACAGGAGTGTGGCGGCATAGCCGACCTTGGTTGCCGCCGCCATCTCCGCTGCCGTCGGTCCGAAGCCGGCGCGGCGAAGCAGCAGCGCGACATCCTCGGCCATCCGACAACCATAGGCGATGTGGACGCGACGACGCGCACCGTCCGATGCGGACAACGCCATGACAACACGGTCATGGCTGGTCGACGAGCCTCGGCTAGCTGGTCCGTCGTGATGACGACTCAGGCCCCGACCGGCCGCCGTACCGCCACCAAATAGCCGTCGATCTCGGTCAACTCGAAGTGCTCTGCGGTGACCAACCGACTCGGGACCAGAATCGTCCTGGCCTTCGTACCGAACGGAAAATCGTCGTCGTAGGTGCGGTAGACCAGGTTGTCTCCATCCACCCGGAGCACGATGGCATCGATCCGGTCGTACGGGTTGTCGCCGGTCTTCGCGGCGAACTCGACAGGCGACACCGAGCCCGCCGCCTCTTCGAGCAGCCTCAGTCGATGGTGGTACTGGGCGGTCGGGTGTGAGTAGTTGGCGTTCCACTGCACGAAGCCGTAGTAGGGCTGGTAGGCGAAGAGATGGGTACGGTCCGAGAGGACCACCGGGTGACCGGTGCCCCGATAGGTGGCCTCGATCAGGGCGTCCACCCGGGTCGTCGCGGGCAGAGACGGCTGCTTGTCGGTGTCGTGGAAGGGGGGCAGGCTGCCATCCGGCAGTGTCTCGTTGTGCGCCGCGCGAACTCGCGGGTCATCAACCACCCGGTTGATGAATCCGTCACCGACCATGAGGGCGAGCAGACCTGCGCCGACGGCGACAACCGGCCACATCGCGGGCACCGAGATCCGGCCGAGGATCCATTGCACGCCCCGCACCAGCCCCAGCGCTGCCGCGCTCAGCAGCACCAACGGCACCAACGTCTTCATCCGGAACGACATCAGCGGCACGTCCAGCGCGAGAAAGACGAAGCCCAGAGCATGCCAGAGGTACAGCGCGACGAGCACGACCAGCAGTGATCGGGAAAGCGCCTCCCGGGCGGTGAGGACGAGGTGACCAAGACCGAAGAGGCAGAGCGCACCAACGACGGTGGGCTCGAGCATGGGTAGCGCCAGATCACCGGAGTTCAGTGTGATCCACCGGTTGTTCAGCGACTCAAAATGTGGTGCCGTGAGGAAATTCCAGGCCAGCGGCGCCCAGAAAATCGCCGAGCCCAAGGCGGCGATGGTGAGGACGACAATGCCTCGGCCCGCGACCCGCCGATCGAACTCACCGCGCAACCACTGCACGGCGAGGAACAGGGGGAAGACCAATATGAACAGGAAAAAATAGTAGTAGTAGACGCAGAACAGCGCCGCCCCGATCAATCCCAACACGATGGGGTGCCGACGACGCAGACCCGGCCTGGTCAACCCGTGGACGGCTTCCAGCCACCAGGGGATCATGGCCAACTGCACCAACCAGCCGTAGCTCTCGTACAGGTCCGGCACGATCAGCGGTACAGCCGAGATGAGCGCGGCGTGCCGGGGCGCCACAAGGCGCCGCCAGAACAGATAGGACACCAGCGGTACGGCGAAGGCGACGGCGATCCCGCCGAACTTGAGTATGTGCCAAGGAGCCACGCCGGTCAGGGCTGCGGCCCTGCCCAACAGCCAGAAGTACCCCGGGGCGTAGTAGCCCGGAAGGTCGCGGTAGGTGTAGTCGACGATCTGCCAGGTGTCTGCGAAACGCGTGACCATCGCCGTACGGAAGGACTGGTCACCCTGCACGCCGTACACGTCGAACGGAGTGCCGTGCAGCGCGGTGAGCATGGTCAACCCAGCGAGTCCCGCGAACAGGGCGGGCAGCAGGTCGCTGTCCCACGTCCGACCGGTCCGCCGAGCCCACCACACCGCACCTACGGCCAACGCAGCGACGACCATGGCGGCGGTGTGCAGCCCGTACTCCGTCCGCCCAGACCTCGGATGCGCGCCGGCTCTGAGCGCGAGGAGGTGAATCCCCAGCACGACGAGACCCACCAGGACAGCGAAGAAGATCGGGCGGGCCGACCCGCACCATCGCCGGAGCCCGGACCTCTCATGTGGTGTCTCATCCTCGGTCCGTCGCGGCCGCAGTGCGGCCTCCGCTTGGCGCGCACGCGTCAGCACGGCATCCGACCCCTCGGCAGAGTCCTGCATGTAGATCCCTCGCCCCCGTCGCTCGGGCAGCAGCGTAGCGGATCTGCCGAGCGCCAGCGGTCCTGCGCAAGGTGCCAGCGTGAGCAGTCGCGGACCCCGGTGCGGCCAGGATTCCGGTAGCATCACCGGCCGTCGGAATGCCGGTCACGCGGGGATGGGTGGATCGTCATGTCGGAGCGATCTCGCCCGATGTCCGGTGCTGCGGCACCGATCCACCGACAGGCTGCTCCCGGAGCGCAGCCGCCAGCCGCGACGCCTGCGGTGCTGGTCGGTCGCTCGGTAGCGCTCGTACACGAATGGTTCGGCGCCACTGGCGGATCGGAGCAGGTCTTCCGGCAGATTGCGGACCTGGTCCCGCATGGGGAGCGTTTCGTGCTCTGGCAGGACCGGGACGCCACCGAGCCCGGGCTCCGAGAGTCCTGGCTGGCCCGCACCCCGTTGCGGCGCAGCAAGGCGGCCGCCCTGCCACTGATGCCGCTGGTCTGGCGGACTCTCAGCCGAGAACGTTTCGACGTGGTGATCTCCTCGAGTCACGCCTTCGCGCACACCGTCAAGCTCGGCTCACCCGAAACGACCACCCATCTCAGCTACGTGCACGCGCCGGCCCGGTACGTCTGGAGCCCGGCCTTCGACGGTCGCGGATCGAACCCGCTGCTGCGGGTGCCTCGGCGGCTGCTCCAGAGCATCGACACTCGCCTCAGCGCACATGTGCACGGATACGCGGCCAACTCGCGGGAGGTACAGGCTCGGATTCGCCAGTACTGGCAGCGTGACGCGGTCGTCATCAACCCCCCGGTGGACGTCGACTGGTTCGCCGCCGCGCCAGCCAGCGACCGAGCACAGGCTCGTGAATATCTGCTCGGCGTGGGGCGCTGGATCCCGTACAAGAATTTCGACCTCATCGTGGCGATCGCGGAGGAGGCTCGCCTGCCTCTCGTGCTCGCGGGCTCCGGCCCTCAGGAGCCACAACTACGTCGACTCGCCGAGCGGGCGGCCGTGCCGATCACCTTCGAGGTCCGGCCCGACCGCAAGCGACTGCGGCAGCTCTACTGGGGTGCACGGGTGCTGCTCTTCCCCGTTCACGAGGACTTCGGCATCATCCCGGTCGAGGCCCAAGCGTGCGGCACGCCGGTGATCGGGCTGAGCCGCGGCGGCCTTCTGGAAACGGTGGTCGACGGCGAGACCGGATTCCTGGTGGGCTCCACGGAGCCCGCAGACCACGCGTCCGTCGTGCCGCGGCTCGGCGAGTTGTCGACAGAGCGGATCACCGCGCACGCCACCGCCTTCTCCCCGACTCGCTTCGCGGCGGAGATGACAGCGTGGATCGACAATGAGTGCCGCTGACCGCCCCGACGGTCAGGAACCGTCGATGCGGGTGCTGCACGTCAGTCACACCGGGCACCGGGGTGGTGCCGAACTGGCGCTGGCCCGGCTCCTCGCCGCCGGCCCAGCCTGGACGGCCGCGCTCTGCTGTCCCTCCAGCGGCGATGCTTTCGACGGGTTGACCGGTTGCGGGATCACAGTCGAGCAGCGACTGCCTCGGCTGCCGGTCGGTGGCACCCGCAGCCGCGGCCCGATGCTCGCGGCGCGGTACCTGGCGTCGCTGGGTACCGCCGCTCGCGCTCTTCGACGCAGCCCGCTGTTCGGCGAGGCTGATCTGATTCACGCCAACACCGCCGCCGCCGCGATCATCTGCGCTCTTGCCAACCGAGGTCGACAAGTACCTCTCGTGGTTCACCTCCGAGACCTGGTCACTCCCGAGAGCATGGGCCGATTCGGGTACCTGGCCTTCACCCGGCTGGCACTCCCGCACGCCGACGGAGTGATCGCCAATTCACGGACCACTCTTGCCTCGGCCGCCGAGCGGCTCCCAGCCCGGGTACGCCGGGTGGTGTTGCAGAGCCCGAGCGGTCTGCGCCACCGCGTGACCGAGCCGCGCGTGCAGGCCCAGGTCCGGGCGATCGGCATGGTCGGTCGCCTGCAACGGTGGAAGGGTCAGCATGTCTTCCTGCGTGCCTTCGCCGATGCCTTTCGGGGCACCGACGTCCAGGCACACCTGGCCGGTGCACCGTTGTTCGAAGAGGCGGCGTACGAGCGGGAGCTGCGGTTGCTCGCCGTCGAGTTGGGCATCGCGGACCAGGTCACCTTCCGGGGGCACGTGGACGATGTGCCCGCTTTCGTCGACTCGATGGATGTGCTGGTACACGCGTCCGTCCGACCAGAGCCACTCGGCCAGACCGTGCTCCAGGCCATGGCTCGCGCCAAGCCTCTCGTCGCGACCGAGGGCGGCGGACCGAGCGAGTGGATCCGCAGTGGGCACAACGGACTGCTGGTACGGCCCGACCGGTCGGAAGACCTCTCCGCCGCGTTGCGCCGGCTCGTCAGCTCGTATGAGATGCGTCTGAGACTCGCCGCCGGCGCGGCTGGGACGCCAGGCATCCTCTCCGACGCCGAATGCACGGCCGCCCATGCCGCCTTCTTCCAGGAATTCGCACCGGCAGCCAGCACGCCGCCGCAGCGAAGGCGGTCGGGATGAGCGCTGCCGACCGCCCACTACGCGTGGCGTACCTCCTACTCCGCGAACCGAGCTACAGCGAAACCTTCATCACCTCCGAGATCGACGCCGTCCGGGCCGCCGGTGCCGACGTCGAGGTCTTCGTGGCCCGCGACAATCGCGGGCCGCGTGAGCTTCGGCAGGTTGTCGACACCACGCTGCGGCATCCGATGCGCACCCTGCGGCAGGTGCACACGCTGGGGATGTCATACCTGCCGCGGGCAGCCCTCGCGGCCGCCCACGCGGCTCGGCTGACCGGGCTGATCGGGACCTTCGGGCCGGATGTGGTGCACACGCACTTCGTCAATCTGCCGACCGCCATCGCCGCGCTGGTCGGCCAGCGTACCGGGGTACCGGTGACAGCGACGGCACATGCCGCGGACTTCCTGCTGGATCCCGACGGGTACGCGCTGGATCGCCGACTGCGGCTGCTGAGTCACCTCTTCGTCATCTCGGAAGCCGCGGCCGGGCAGTTGACCGAGCGGGGCGTGTCACTATCGGCGATTCCACACAGCGTGGTCCGGGCCGCGTTCGACGGCGCGATCTCGTCACCGCCGCTGCGACCGGCCGGCGGAGTCACCCGTCTGGTCACGGTGGCGCGCCTGGTCGAGAAGAAGGGTGTGGACTCGGCGCTCGACATGGTCGCCCAACTCGTCCGGGCCGGCGTTCCGGTTCGCTACGAGGTGTACGGCGACGGGCCGCTGCGGACGAGGCTGGAAGAGCGGGCCAGGACGTCGGGCCTTACCGATGTGGTCACCTTCCACGGCGCGGTCAGCCACCGGGTCGCCACGGCAGCACTGGTCGGCGCGGACGTCGCGGTGTTGCCCTGCCGCCGCGCCGCCGACGGCGACCTGGACGGCATTCCCGTCTTCCTGATGGAGGCAGCCAGCAGAGGTGTGCCAGTCGTGACCACCGCGATGTCGGGCATCCCCGAGTTGGTCGGCTCGTCCGGCGGCTGGCAGGTGCCGCCGGACGATCCGGACGCGCTGGCCGACGCGGTACGGCAGGTGATCCACAGCCCTGAGGAGGCACAGCGGCGAGCCAGGGTGCTGGCCGACCGGTTGCGCGACGAGTTCTCTCCTGCGTTGCAGGCCCGGCGGCTGCTCGCCGAGTGGGGCCGGCTCGCTACGGCCAGAAAGGCGCGCACGAGGTGGACCTGACAGCCGTCGTCACGTTCTTCCCCCTTCCGCAGGATCGCGGTGACCCGGTCCGGGTGCTGATGATGTTGCGCGCCCTGGCTCGGGTACGACCGTTCACGTTGTTCGTGGTCCGACGCCCGGAGACCACCACCGCCCAGGTGGCGGAACTGCGCGCGCTTCTTCCCGGTGTCACCGTGCACGACTTCGTGGCCACGCCGTACCGGCTCAACGGGTGGGGGCCACTCGGCCGATACCAGGAGTCCCTGCTCGACGGCATGCCGCCGTGGGTGCGGACCCGGTACAGCAGGGAACTGCACGACGCGCTGCGCGCCCGGACGGGCGGGGGGCTGGCCATCGGCGAGGCGGCCGGTGCGTACGTCCGGGATGTGCCGCTGCGATGGCACTGGGACAAGGCGAACGTCCTCGTCGCCAGCAGCCGCCAGGACATCGATGAGGCAGACGGTCTGGCGCACCATCTCCGGGCGCAGTACCTCGCCCGGGTCTCCGCGAGGTTCGAGGCGCAGGCACTGCTCAACTGCGCCACTGTCTCGGTGACCAGTGACGAGGAAGCGACCCGCCTGGTGGAGGCGTACGGCCGCACTGCCGATTTCACCCTGCCCAGCTGCGTCCCGCTGCCCGAGGGGCACATACCCTGCCCAATCGACCGTCGGTTGGTCTGGCTCGGTAGCTTCTCCTACCGCTCCAACCTGCTCGGGCTGCACCGGTTTCTCGCGGAGGGCTGGCCGACTCTGCACCGGGCCGGATACGTCCTCGAACTCGTCGGATCAGGTCTCACGGCTTCGATCCGCGCTGGGCTGGCCGGCCACGACGGCCTGACGGTGACCGGCTGGGCACCGGATCTGCGTCCCGTGCTCGCCCGGGCCCGGGCCGCGGTGGTGCCTCTGTGGAGCGGCGCCGGGGTCAAGTTGAAGACCATGACGCTGCTCGCGCACTCGGTTCCGGTATTCGGTACGCCGATCGGCCTCGAAGGTGTCCCGCCGACGGAGGCGACCCGCTCGGCCGACACCGCGGCGGGGCTCGCCGACGCGATCCTGGCCGCCACCTCCGATCAGCTCGATCGGATGGCCGGGGCGGCGTTGCGGGTGAGCCGAGAGAGCTTCTCCGAGGCGCATTTCGCCGATCGGTTGGTCAGTTCACTCGGCCGCCACGGGTTGCTGAGCGAGGCCGCATCACACGAGGAACTCTGATGTCGGCACACAAGCTGATGTCGGCCTCCTTCGCGAACCTCCTGATCCCGGTCAGTGGCCTGCTCGTCAGTCCGTTTCTCTCCCGCGAACTGGGCCCCGAAGGACGCGGGGTGTACGCGGCGCTGACCCTGCCCATCGTGGTGTGGGGCTGGATCGGCACGTACGGTTTGCAGGACGCGTTGAGCTACCACGTCCGGCAGGGGCGGCTGTCGAGCAGGGCTGCGGCACGCTTCAGTCTGCTGGCCATGCTGCCGCTCAGCGTGCTCACGGTTGGCGCGTTGGCGACGCTCGGCTTCTTTCTGTTCTCAGACACCGCCCAGTACCGCCAGTTCCTGGTCCTGGTGGTCTTCGCGCCCTTGCACGTCCTGGCCAACCTGCTCATCGGTGCCCTGACCGGCAACGCGGACATCCGCGGGTTGAACCTGGTCAAGGTCGTGCCGGCGCTGGTCCGCACCGGCGTGGTGATCTTCGCGTGCCTGGCCTTCGATCTCGACGCGTACCAGGCCGGCCTGATATTCGCGGCCTCTGTCCTGGCGGGGTTGGCCTTCGGACTGGTCCGGCTCTGGACCGCCGCCGACCCGCCGACAGGGCAGGCGGCGGCGTCCGATCGGGGTACGACGCCGGTACCGACCGGCTCGCTGCTCCGATACTCCCTGGCGTGTCTTCCTGGCGTGCTGGCTGCCGTCTCCAGCGCCCGCCTGGCTCAGGTCATCGGTCTGCCACTGATCGGTCCCCGGGAACTCGGCTACTACGCGGTGGCCGTGAGCGTCGCGGAGATTCCCATGGTGATCGCCACTGCCGCGAGATCGGTGTTGATGGGACGCCAAGGCAGCGCTGCTCCTCGGGCAGTCACCCAGGTCGCCCGGCTGGCGGTGCTGGCAACGGTGATCGCGTGCGCGGTGCTGGCGCTCTCGGCGGGGTACGCGGTGCCATTGGTCTTCGGTGCCGACTTCGCCGCGGCCGTCGTACCCACGATCATTCTCTGCACTGCCACAGTTCTTTACGCTTGCATGATCATCTTCACCGCGGCGTTACTCGCACACGATCGTCCGATCTGGTCTTCGGGCGCGCTGGTGGCCGGTTCCGTCGTCGGCGTTCTGGCGCTGCTGGTACTGTCGCCGCTCGGCGCCGTCGGTGCCGCCATCGCAAGCCTCGCCGGCTACGCCGCCACCACGACCATGGCTGCCGTGGGCGTCAGGCGAGTGCCCGCACTGCGGTCGGTGCGGATGCTGACGGTGCCGTACGCCGACGACATTCGTCTCATTCGCGAGAGGACAGCTCGGATCGCGGCTGTGCTCCGGCGTCCGGGCGTCCCGACCGCTGGCCAGCGCGAGAAGCCCGAGACGACGGGGACGAAGGAGAATGCTCCGATGCCGGCTTCGATGACGGCCCGGGTCGTGGCCGCCGGTCGCCGACTGGGCCCCGGCACCGTCGGCGTGGGCGCGCTGTTCGTCCTGGCGTGGCTTCGAGTCGTGCCGCCCCAGGTGGTGCAGTTCCTCACCGGCGGACGGCCGGCATTCAACTCCCGCGAGGTCACCGGTTCCCCCGTCAGCGACCTGATCGGGGACGGGCTCACCCTGCTTTTCCTGCTGCTGGCTGCCGGGCTCACCGGGCACGGGCTCTGGCGACGAGGGGTCACCGGGCGCCGGTGGATTGCCGTCGCCCTCGCCGCGCTGCTGGCCATCGAAGTCGCCGGGCTGCTGCGCGGGCAGCCGCCCGGCGCGGTCGCGGCAGCCCTCCCCTTGGCGGCGCTCGCGATATGGGCGCAACGCCCTCCGGTGGAGGTGTTGGGTGTCATCGGAGCCCTGGGGGCGCTGACCGCATTCGGCTCGATGGTCTTCGCCGCGATACGTCCCGACTTGGCGTTGCTCTCCGGAACGGCCGCAGGCGAGAAACAGGTCCTGCTCGGCGGCCTGCTCGCCGGGCCCTATCTGCACTCGAACGTGCTCGGCCTGGCACTGGCCCTCAGCCTCCCGTTCGCCTGCTACCTCCGTCGCCCGGCAGCCCGCTGGGCCTGCCTCGCGCTGATCCTCGGCGCGTTGGTCTGGACCGGCTCGCGTACCAGCCAACTCGCCGCCGGGGTCGTCCTGCTGGCGTACCTCCTGATGCGGCTCTTGCGGGGTCGGAGCTGGCCGGCCTCCGCACTCGTCGCAGCCGGCGGGCTGCTGGTGATCGCCGTGCCGTTGATCACGACTGATCCGGACAGTTTCAGCAAGCGCGGCCAGATCTGGAGCGCGTTGCTCGACCGGTGGTCCGATAGCCCGCTGTTCGGTTGGGGCCCGAAGATCTTCCAGAACTCAACGCTCGCCGCCGAGCTCGGCGGCCAGTTCAACCACGGGCACAACATCATGGTGCACCTGCTCGTCGTCGGTGGTCTGACGGCCGTCGTACCGTTCGCGCTGCTGTGCTTCGTGGCCTGGCGGCGGGCGGTGTCGCTCGCGACCGACGGTGAGCAGGTGGCGCTGCTCTTCCTCGTCGCACTCGTGCATGTGTCGTGGCTCGAAGCGTCCCACCTGTCGACGACCCTGACCGGCTATCTGGCCTGGTTGCCGTTGGTGACCATCGCCCTGGCACGACCGGCGTCGTCATCCGCGCGCTCGGCGTGCCCGCCCGCCGCAGCGACCGCACCGGCTCAGTCGATGGACCCGGTGTCCGAGCCAGCATCGAACGGGAGTTGACCCCTCAGAAGAGAAGCACGTCGCGAAGGTAGTTGGCGACCCGGCGGAGGCGACCGGCGCCGTCGATCGGCGCGGTCATGCGGAAGACCAACTGGTGATCCAGTTGGCCGGTGCTCGCACCGCGCCAGTACGCGACGAAGACCAGGCCGTACCGCCGGTCTCCGTCGATCTGCAGCTGGCTGGATTCGGCATAGGCGACGTGCCGCCCTGCTCGCCTCCACTGCAGGCCCCAGGCGTCCTCAGCCTGACGCATGGCGGTCTGCTGTCGCTCATCACAGGGCTGCGCGCAGTTCCGCACGATCAATTCGCCGCCCAACGCCTGACCGCCCGCGGCGGGCGTACCGCAGTTGTACTTGACGAACCCATCGGCCCGACCGGCCAGGGTGCACTCCCATTCCATCGGAACCTTGACCGGAAAATTCAGGCCCTCGAGACCGGCAAGTGTGCTGACGGTGTCCAGTTCGGTGAAGCGCGGCCACGCATCCGGCCACGCGCCCTGCTCGGGCGGCTCGATGCCAGGCGACTGCGGCGGTGACGCCGGCGCCGGCGGAGGCAGGACGGTGGCGCTGGCGACCGGCGCCGCCGGTTCGTCCACATCGTCTGATCCAGCCCAGACGACGACTCCACCGGCACCGGCAACCAGCACCAGGACCAGGGCGGTCACCCCTAGCCAGAGGGTGGTCCGGCGCTTCGGCGGCGCCGAGGGTGTGATGCGGCGGACGGACGAGCCGAACGGGTCGTCGGACCGGGTGTCGGTCGGCGGCGGGGACGCGGGCGACGGGTACTGAGACGATGTCAGCGGGGCGCCCAGCGCCACCGGCGAGGCTGGAGTCCCCGAGATCGGAGTCCCCGAGATCGGAGTCCCCGAGATCGGAGATCCGGATATCGGGTGCGGGTGCCCGGAGACGGGTGCGCCGGACGCCGGTGACGCGGAGACGGGCGCGCCGGAGGCGGGTGCCCCGGAGGCGGGTGCGGGGGTGTAGTCCACCCCCAGCGCCCGGAAGAGCTTCTCGGGTGCCGCCCCTGCCTCGGCCGGGTACGCCACCCAGGGCTCGGTGGCGGAAAAGTCCGCGTACGCGAAGGAAAGGCCCCCCGGCGTCTGCGCGAGGGAGTTCACCGTTCCGGCGAACGCCTCCCGCCAACCTTCGGCGGCCGCGACGGTCGCGTCCAGGACGGCCACCGTCACGAAGCGGCCCTGCTGGTCGATGGCCGCCCACGCCTTGCCGACCGACGACCCGCCCAGCAGGTGGGTGTACCGGTAGGGGCCGTCCGGCTGCATGGCACAACTCCCTCTGCTCGACCGCCGTGCGGATCCTATCGACCTGCCGCACGTCACCCGGCTCACCGGTCCCCACACTCCCGGTAGTCGCCACGAATTCGCAGCTCAGTGGTGGTCCACTGGGGAAGCGAGGGAGGCCCTTCCCAATGAAAGTTTTTATGCATAGAGTCACGGCATGAATGAAGGAGCTGCGACGGGGTCGGCCGAGGGAGTCGTCGGCCTCTTCGACGGCGTACGCCTCACCCCCACGCAGCGCCGCATCGCGCACTGCCTGGTGCAGCACGCCCCCGCCGTCGGCTACCTTTCCGCCGCCGAGGTCGCCGAGCTGGCCGGGGTCAGCCAGCCCTCGGTCACCCGGTTCGCGGTGGCGCTGGGCCACGACGGCTACCCCGCGCTACGCCGCCGGCTGCGCGAGCTGACCACCTCCGCGCCCGGCCCGGCCACCGCCGGCAACGAACTTCAGCAGGCGGTACGCGCCGAGATCGGCAACCTGGACCGGCTGACCGAACAGCTCGCCGACCGGGAGCGGATCGCCGAGACCGGGCGACTGCTGGCCGCCAGCCGCCCACTGCCGGTGCTCGGGCTGCGGGCCGCCGCGCCGCTGGCCGCGTACTTCGCCTACTTCGCGGCAAAGGTGCACCCGGACGTGCGGGTGCTCGACGACGGCGGCAGCCTGCTCACCGACCGCTTGGAGCAGGCCGCCGAGGCCGGTGCGCGGGCCCTGCTTGCCTTCGTGCTGCCCCGCTACCCGCGGGAGACCCTGGACGCGCTGGCCGAGGCCCGCGCCGCCGGGCTGACCGTGGTGGCGATCACCGACTCGCCGGTCAGCCCGGCGACCGAGCACGCCGACGTGGTGCTGCCCGCCGCGGTCGGCGCCCAACTGGTGTTCGACCTGCACACCGCCCCGATGACCCTGGCCATGGTGCTGCTCCAGGCGATCTGCGACGCCGCTCCGGCCGAAACCCAACGCCGGTTGGAGGCGTTCGAAGCCTCCGCCGCCCGTCGCCAGTTGTTCCTCGGTTAGGAGGAGAATCCCGTGACACAACCCATCCGGGCCGCACGCGGCACCGAACGCACCGCCCGCGGGTGGCCGCAGGAGGCCGCCCTGCGGATGCTCATGAACAACCTCGACCCCGAGGTCGCCGAGCGCCCCGACGACCTGGTCGTCTACGGCGGCACCGGCAAGGCGGCGCGGGACTGGCCGTCGTACCACGCCCTGGTGCGGACGCTCACCGACCTGCGCGACGACGAGACCATGCTGGTGCAGTCCGGCCGTCCGGTCGGGGTGCTGCGCACCCACGAGTGGGCGCCCCGGGTGCTGCTGGCCAACTCGAACCTGGTCGGCGACTGGGCGACCTGGCCGGAGTTCCGCCGCCTGGAGCAACTCGGCCTGACCATGTACGGGCAGATGACCGCCGGTTCGTGGATCTACATCGGCACCCAGGGCATCCTCCAGGGCACCTACGAGACCTTCGCCGCCGTGGCCGCGAAGCTCGCCAGCGCCCGTGGCGATGGGCAGCCGGACAGCGGCGACACCCTGGCCGGCACGTTGACGCTCACCGGCGGCTGCGGCGGCATGGGTGGGGCACAGCCCCTCGCAGTCACCATGAACGGCGGCGTCTGCCTCATCGTGGACGTGGACCGGACCCGGCTGGAACGCCGGGTGCACGACCGCTACCTGGACGAGATCGCCGACTCGCTCGACGACGCGGTCGAGCGGGTGCTGGCGGCGAAGCGGGAGCGTCGGGCGCTCAGCGTCGGCGTGGTGGGCAACGCCGCCACCGTCTTTCCCGAGCTGCTGCGCCGGGGGGTGCCGATCGACATCGTCACCGACCAGACCAGCGCCCACGACCCGTTGTCGTACCTGCCGGAGGGGGTGGAGCTGGGCGACGCCCGGGACTACGCCGCGGCCAAGCCGGCCGAGTTCACCGATCGGGCCCGCGAGTCGATGGCCCGGCAGGTCGAGGCGATGGTGGGCTTCCTCGACGCCGGTGCCGAGGTCTTCGACTACGGCAACTCGATCCGGGGCGAGGCGAAACTCGGCGGCTACGCACGCGCCTTCGACTTCCCCGGTTTCGTGCCGGCGTACATCCGGCCGTTGTTCTGCGAGGGCAAGGGCCCGTTCCGGTGGGCGGCGCTCTCCGGCGACCCGGCCGACATCGCCGCCACCGACCGGGCGATCCTGGAGCTGTTCCCGGAGAACGAGTCCCTGGCCCGGTGGATCCGACTGGCCGGCGAGCGGGTCGCCTTCCAGGGTCTGCCGGCGCGGATCTGCTGGCTCGGCTACGGCGAACGCGATAAAGCGGGCGTACGGTTCAACGAGATGGTCGCCTCCGGTGAGCTGAGCGCCCCGCTGGTGATCGGCCGGGACCACCTGGACTGCGGCAGCGTCGCCAGCCCGTACCGGGAGACCGAGGCGATGGCCGACGGCTCCGACGCGATCGCCGACTGGCCACTGCTCAACGCGCTTGTCAACACCGCCAGCGGGGCGTCCTGGGTCTCCCTGCACCACGGCGGCGGCGTCGGCATCGGCCGGTCCCTGCACGCCGGGCAGGTCTGCGTGGCCGACGGCACCGCGCTGGCCGGGCAGAAGATCGAGCGGGTGCTCACCAACGACCCGGCGATGGGCGTGATCCGGCACGTGGATGCGGGGTACGACGCGGCGAGCACAGTCGCCGAGCGCACCGGCGTCCGCGTGCCCATGACCGAAGGAGGGGCCCCTTGTTAACGCATACGGTAGAGGAAGGGCCCCTTATTAACAGTTTCCGCCAACTCTGGGACGAGATCGCGCCGATCGGCCGCGACCCGCACAGCGGCGGCTACCTGCGGTACGCGCTCACCGAGCCGGAGCTGCGGCTGCGCGAGTGGTTCCGGGAGCAGGCCGACGAACGGGGCATGCCGGTCACCGAGGACGGCAACGGCAACCTGTTCGCCTGGTGGGGCGACCCGGACGCCGGTGACGCGGTGCTGACCGGCAGCCACTTCGACTCGGTGCCGCACGGCGGCGCGTACGACGGCCCGCTGGGCATCGTCAGCGCCTGGCTCGCCGTCGACGAGCTGCGCGCCGCCGGGGTGACCCCGGCCCGGCCCCTGGTCGTCGGCGCGTTCGTCGAGGAGGAGGGAGCCCGGTTCGGCGTACCGTGTCTGGGGTCGCGGCTGCTCACCGGGCAGCTTGCGGCCGACCGTGCGGCCGGGCTGCGCGACGCGGCCGGGGTGAGTTTCGCCGAGGCGCTGGGTGCCCGCCCGGCGGGCGCCGACCCGGCGCTGCTCGGCCGGTTCGCCGCCTTCGTGGAGCTGCACGTCGAGCAGGGCCGGGCCCTGGTCGACCAGGGCGCGCCGGTCGCGGTGGCCAGCGCCATCTGGCCGCACGGCCGCTGGCGCTTCGACGTCACCGGCGAGGGCAACCACGCCGGTACGACCCGGATGGCCGACCGCCGCGACCCCATGTTGACGTACGCGTTCACGGTGCTCGCCGCCAACAAGGAGGCCCGGTTGCGCGACGCGCACGCCACGGTGGGCCGGGTGTCGGTGGAGCCGAACGCCACGAACGCCATCCCGTCCCGGGTGACCGGCTGGCTGGACGCCCGGGCCGCCGAGCCCGACACGCTCGCCGCACTTGTCGAGGCGGTACGCGTCAAGGTCGCCGAACGGGCCCGCCGGGACGGCACCCGGGTCACCCTCACCGAGGAGTCGGCCACCCCGCTGGTGGCGTTCGACGGCGGCCTGGCCGACCGGCTGGCGGCGCTGCTTGACGCACCGGTGCTGCCCACCGGCGCAGGGCACGATGCCGGGGTGCTGGCCGCACACGTGCCGACGGCGATGCTCTTCGTCCGTAACCCCACAGGCGTGTCGCACTCCCCCGCCGAGTCGGCCGCCGACGCCGACTGCGCCGCAGGGGTGACCGCCCTGGCCAAGGTGCTGGCGGAGTTGACCACGTGAGCGGATCAGCGAGCGAAGCAGCAGGTGCCGGCATGAGCGAGGCCCTTTGGCTGGCGGAGTACGCGTGGCTGCCCGAACAGGACGCACCGACTCCGGACGTGTTGATCGAGACGACCGACGGCCGGATCACCGCCGTGACGCCCCTGACACCGTCGGGCCGACCGGACGCCGGGGTCGACGTGCTGGGCGATGCGGTCCGGTTGCCGGGGCTGACCCTGCCGGGCCTGGCCAACGTCCATTCCCACGCCTTCCACCGGGCGCTGCGCGGGCGTACCCACGGTGGGCGTGGCGACTTCTGGAGCTGGCGCGACCAGATGTACGCCGTCACCAGCCGGCTCGACCCGGACTCCTATCTGGCGCTGGCGCGGGCGGTGTACGCCGAGATGGCCCTGGCCGGGATCACCGCCGTCGGTGAGTTCCACTACCTGCACCACGGCCCGGACGGCACGCCGTACAACGACCCGAACGCGATGAGCGCGGCGCTTGTCGAGGCGGCGGCACAGGCCGGGATCCGGCTGACCCTGCTGGACACCTGTTACCTGACCGCCTCGGTGGGCGGCGAGCCGCTGGCCGGACCGCAGCGACGCTTCGGTGACGGCGACGCGTCGCGGTGGGCCGAGCGGGTCGGCGGGTTCACCCCGGACGGCGCGCACGCCCGCCTCGGTGCGGCCATCCACTCGGTGCGGGCGGTGCCCGCCGACCAGCTCGCCACCGTGGCCGGCTGGGCACATCAGCGGGACGCGCCGCTGCACGTGCACCTGTCGGAGCAGCCGGCCGAGAACGACGCCTGCCGGGCGGTGCACGGCCGCACCCCCACCGCCCTGTTGGCCGAGCACGGTGTGCTGGGCCGGTCCACCACGGCGGTGCACGCCACCCATCCGACAGGCGGTGATGTGAGCCTGCTCGGCGAGAGCCGGACCGCTGTCTGCCTCTGCCCCACCACGGAACGGGACCTCGCCGACGGGATCGGGCCGGCCCGCCGGATGGCCGACGCCGGGATCCCGCTCAGCCTGGGCAGTGACAGCCACGCGGTGATCGACCTGTTCGAGGAGGCCCGCGCGGTGGAGCTGGACGAGCGGCTGCGGACCCGCAAGCGGGGCCACTTCACCCCGGCCGAGCTGTTGACGGCCGCGAGCGCGGCCGGGCACGCCGCGCTGGGCTGGACCGACGCCGGCCGGATCGCGGTAGGTGCCCGCGCCGACCTGGTCACTGTGGCGCTGGACAGCGTACGCACGGCCGGGGTGGCACCGGCGGGTGTCTGGTTCGCGGCGAGCGCGGCAGATGTCAGCCAGGTGGTGGTGGACGGCCGGGTGCTGGTGCGCGACGGCCACCACCTGACCGTCGACGTACCGCACGAGCTCGCCACCTCGATCGCGACGGTGATCTCATGAGCAGCCTGCTGGTGGACAACATCGGTGAGCTGGTCACCAACGAGGCCGGCCGGGGCGAGGGCGGGCCGCTGGGCATCCGGCGCCGGGCCGCGCTGCTGATCGAGGAGGGCGAGGTGGCCTGGGTGGGGTCGGCCGCCGACGCGCCGGCCGCCGACCGGCGGATCGACGCCGACGGCGCGGCGGTGCTGCCCGGCTTCGTGGACAGCCACGCCCACCTGGTCTTCGCCGGGGACCGGGCAGGCGAGTTCGCCGCCCGGATGGCTGGGCAGCCGTACACCGGCGGCGGCATCCGGACCACGGTCCGCGCCACCCGCGCCGCCTCCGACGGCGAGCTGCGCGCCACCGTGCGCCGGCTGCGCGCCGAGGCGTTGCGGCAGGGCACCACCACCATCGAGATCAAGAGTGGGTACGGCCTGACCGTCGCCGACGAGGCGCGCTCGCTGCGGATCGCCGCCGAGGTCAGCACGGAGACCACGTTCCTCGGCGCACACGTGGTGCCGGCCGAGTACGCCGACCGTCCCGACGACTACGTCGGGCTGGTCTGCGGGCCGATGCTGCACGCCGCCGCCCCGTACGCGAAGTGGATCGACGTGTTCTGTGAGCGGGGCGCCTTCGACGTCGACCACGCCCGGGCGATCCTGGCCTGCGGGCAGGCCCTGGGCCTCGGCGTACGGGTGCACGCCAACCAGCTCGGACCCGGGCCGGGGGTGCGGCTCGGGGTGGAGTTGGGCGCGGCCAGTGTGGACCACTGCACCCACCTGACCGACGCCGACGTGGACGCGCTGGCATCGACCCGGTTCGACTGCATGTGTGCCGACGGTGGGCACACCACCACCGTGGCGACGTTGCTGCCCGGTGCCGAGTTCTCCACCCGCTCGCCCTATCCGGACGCCCGCCGGTTGCTCGACGCCCGAGTCACGGTGGCGCTGGCCACCGACTGCAACCCCGGCTCGTCGTACACCTCGTCGATGCCGTTCTGCATCGCGCTCGCCGTACGCGAGATGCGGATGACCCCGGCGGAGGCGGTGTGGGCCGCGACCGCCGGTGGCGCGCGGGCGCTGCGCCGCGACGACATCGGGGTGCTGCGGCCCCGCGCCCGGGCCGACCTGATCATCCTCGACGCACCCTCCCACCTGCACCTGGCCTACCGGCCAGGAGTCCCGCTGATCCGCCAGGTCCTGCACAACGGAGTTCCGCTATGACCGTCACCGTCCAGCCCACCGGGATCTCCCCCGCCGACCTGCTCGCCGTGGCCCGGGGCGGCACGACTGTCGTCCTCGACCCGGCCACCGTGTCGGCCATGGCCACCAGCCGGTCCATCGTGGACGGCATCGAGGCCGCCGGTCGCCCGGTGTACGGCGTCTCCACCGGCTTCGGCGCGCTGGCCAACACCTTCGTCGCCCCCGAGCGGCGGGCCGAGTTGCAGCACGCGCTGATCCGGTCGCACGCCGCCGGGGTGGGCGCGCCGATGCCACGGGAGGTGGTGCGGGCGATGATGTTGCTGCGGGTCCGCTCGCTGGCGCTGGGCCACTCCGGGGTCCGTCCGCTGATCGCCACCGCCCTGGTGGACCTGCTCAACCACGACGTCACCCCGTGGGTGCCGGAACACGGCTCGCTGGGTGCCTCCGGTGACCTGGCACCGCTGGCGCACTGCGCCCTGGTGCTGCTCGGTGAGGGCTGGGTGCTCGGCCCGGCCGGCGAGCGGCTACCGGCCGCCGACGCGCTGCGCCACGCCGGTCTCGCCCCGATCGAGCTGGCCGCCAAGGAGGGGCTGGCGCTGATCAACGGCACCGACGGCATGCTCGGCATGCTGCTGCTGGCGATCCACGACGCGGCGCACCTGTTCACCATGGCCGACGTGACAGCCGCCCTCGCGATCGAGGCGATGCTCGGCTCGGAGCGGCCCTTCCTGCCCGAGCTGCACGCCATCCGCCCGCATCCCGGGCAGGGCGTCTCGGCGGCCAACATCCACCGGCTGTTGCAGGACTCGGCGGTGATGGATTCGCACCGGGACGACCTGGCGCACGCGGTGCAGGACGCGTACTCGATGCGCTGCGCGCCGCAGGTGGCCGGCGCAGCCCGGGACACCCTGGACTTCGTCCGGACGGTGGCCGGACGGGAGCTGCTCTCGGTGGTGGACAACCCGGTGGTGCTGCCCGACGGTCGGGTCGAATCGACGGGCAACTTTCACGGCGCCCCGCTCGGTTTCGCCGCCGACTTCCTGGCCATCGCCGCCGCCGAGGTGGGCGCGATCGCCGAGCGCCGGGTGGATCGGCTGCTCGACGTCACCCGATCCCGGGAACTGCCGGCGTTCCTCTCCCCCGACGCCGGGGTCAACTCCGGGCTGATGATCGCTCAGTACACGGCGGCCGGCATCGTCGCGGAGAACCGCCGGCTGGCCGCGCCCGCCTCGGTCGACTCGCTGCCCACCAGCGGCATGCAGGAGGACCACGTCTCGATGGGTTGGGCCGCCACCAAGAAGCTGCGTACCGTGCTGGACAACCTGACCAGCCTGCTCGCGGTGGAGCTGCTGGCGGCCGTACGCGGCCTGCAGTTGCGGGCGCCGCTGGTCCCCTCGCCCGCCGGCCGGGCGGCCATCGCCGCCCTCGGCGGCGCCGCCGGCGAGCCCGGTCCGGACGTCTTCCTCGCCCCCGTGATGGAAGCCGCCCGCACCACGATCGCCACCCCCGACCTCCGCACCGCCATCGAGCACGAGATCGGCCCCCTCGACTAGCCCCCGACGACGTCGCGCGAGATGCCGCAAGTCGCGCCGTCAGCCACCCCGAATGCCGCGCGATGCCGCAAGTCGCGCCGGGAAGCCGGCAGGAGGCCGGTCAGAGGAGCTTGGCGACCAGGGCGGCCAGCTCGCGCAGGGCCTTGCCGCGGTGGCTGATGGCGTCCTTCTCCTGCGGGGTCAGCTCGGCGTTGGTGCGGTCCTGGCCGTCACCGAGGAAGATCGGGTCGTAGCCGAAGCCGCCGTCCCCACGCGGGGCGCGCAGCAACCGACCCGCCTGCCTGCCGTCGACCAGGTGCTCCTTGCCGCCGGGCAGCACCAGCGCGATGGTGCAGACGAACGAGGCGCCGCGATGCTCGTCCGGCACGTCGGCGACCTGGTCGAGCACCAGTTGGAGGTTGGCCTCGTCGTTGCCGTGCCGACCGGCCCAGCGGGCGCTGAACACCCCCGGCATCCCGTTGAGCGCGTCGACGGCCAACCCGGAGTCGTCGGCGATCGTCGGCAGCCCGGTGCGCCGGCAGCCCTCCCGCGCCTTGATCAGCGCGTTCTCGCCGAAGGTCAGCCCGGTCTCCGGCAACTCCGGGTACGCCTCGACGTCGTCCAACCCGATCAGGGCGATCCGGTGCGCGCCGAGCGCGGTGTCGAGGATGCGCTGCAACTCGACGAGCTTCTTGCGGTTCCTGGTGGCGAGCAGCACCTTGTTCATGAGGAAAGAGCCTTCCGCTGGGCTTCGGCGAGATCCAGACAGCCGAGGACGCCCAGGTCGAGCAGGGCATCCAACTGGTCGCGGGCGAACACACCGGCCTCGCCGGTGCCCTGCACCTCGACGAAGTCGCCGGTGCCGGTGCAGACCACGTTCATGTCGACCTCGGCGGCCACGTCCTCGTCGTAGCACAGATCCAGGCGCGGCTCGCCGTCGATCACGCCGACGCTTATCGCCGCCACCGACCGGTGCATCACGTTCTCCGGCTTGCCGGAGAGGGCCTTGCGGGCGGCGAGCCAGGTGACCGCGTCGTGCAGGGCCACGTACGCGCCGGTGATCGCGGCGGTCCGGGTGCCGCCGTCGGCCTGGAGCACATCGCAGTCGAGCACAATCGAGTTCTCGCCGAGCGCCTTGAGGTCGATGGCGGCCCGCAGGCTCCGGCCGATCAGCCGGGAGATCTCGTGGGTACGCCCACCGACCTTGCCCTTGATGCTCTCCCGGTCCGAGCGGGTGTTGGTGGCCCGGGGCAGCATCGCGTACTCGGCGGTGACCCAGCCCAGCCCGGAACCTCGACGCCAGCGGGGCACCCCCTCGGTGACGCTCGCCGTGCAGAGCACCCGGGTGTGGCCGAACTCCACCAGGACGGAGCCCTCGGGGTGGGTGCTCCAACCGCGGGTCAGGCTCACCGGTCGGAGTTGGTCGGGCCGTCGCCCGTCAGGTCGCGCCATGCCCTGCACCCTATGTGGTGGGCGGATCGGCGGATCCGCGCGGGCGGGTCAAATGTCGTAGCTGGCGCCGGGGCGGACCACTTCCAGCGGGCCGGGGTACGCGGCGGCAGCGGAGGCGACGGTGTGCGCCTCGCTGCCCCAGGCGTCCACCAGGTGGGTCAGCAGCAGCCGCCCGACGTGCGCCTTGGCCGCCGCCTCGCCGGCCTCCCGGCCGGTCAGGTGCAGGTCCGGTGGGTTGTCCACCCCGTCGAGGTAGCTGGCTTCGCAGAGGAACGTGTCGGCGTTCTGGGCCAGCCGCAGCAGCGCCTCGCAGGGGGCGGTGTCTGAGGAGTAGCAGAGCGCCCGACCGCCGTGTTCCAGCCGTACGCCGTAGGTCTCGACCGGGTGCAGCACCCGGTCGACGGTGACGGTGAACGGGCCGATCGGGAAGGTGCCGGGTTGCAGCGCGTAGAACTGGTAGACGTCCTCGACGGTACGGTCCTCCTGGCCGTACGCCGCGGCGATCCGGTCCGGTGCGCCGGCCGGCGCGTAGACCGGCAGCGGCGGATAGGGGCCGTCGGGGGCGTATCGCCGCACCACCACGTACGACGCGGCGTCGAGGATGTGGTCGCAGTGCAGGTGGGTCAGGAGGATCGCGTCCGGGGCGTGCAGCCCGGCGTAGCGCTGGAGGGTGGAGAGCGAGCCCGCGCCGAAGTCGACCAGGAGCCGGAAGTTGTCGGCTTCGACCAGATATGCCGAGCAGGGGGACTCGGGTCCGGGGAAGCTGCCCGCACAGCCCAGGACGGTCAGTCGCATCGAGTTGTCTCGCTGTCACGGTAAGTAGTAGTCCTACCGGCCATCGCCCCGGCGATGATGATCACTACCGACGCGTACGCCACGCTGGGAGCCTACGCCCGGCTCCGCAAGGGCAAGAATGATCTGCGGAAAGTTGTCGCCAACGTGACACCCACCTCGGCCGTCCGATCGACGCCGCGTTGGCTGAGTGGCCAATCAGGATGACCCAACGTGACGAGGGCCACCGACGGTTCGTCGGTGGCCCTCGCCCATGTCACTCTCCCCAGGTCAGGCCCAGAGCTGCCCCTCCAGGGCCTCCTCCGCGTCGGCGAGCGTGCCGCCGTACGCGCCGGTGCTGAGATATTTCCAGCCGCCGTCGCTGACCACGAAGGCCACGTCCGCGCGGCGACCGTCGCGGACCGCCTCGTGCGCCACGGCCAGCGCCGCGTGCAGCACCGCCCCGGTGGAGAAACCGACGAAGAGCCCCTCCACCTCCACCAACTGCCGGGTACGCAGCACCGCGTCGCGGGTGCCCACCGAGAACCGCCGGTTGAGCACTGTGGCGTCGTACAGCTCCGGGACGTAGCCCTCGTCGATGTTGCGCAGGCCATACACCAGCTCGCCGTAGCGCGGCTCGGCCGCGACGATCTGGATGCCCTCGACCTTCTCCCGCAAGTAGCGGCCGGTGCCCATGAGCGTGCCAGTGGTGCCCAACCCGGCCACGAAATGCGTGATCGTGGGCAGGTCGTGCAGCAGCTCGGGGCCGGTCGTCTCGTAGTGCGCCCGCGCGTTCGCCTCGTTGCCGTACTGGAAGAGCATCACCCAGTCCGGATGCTCGGCGGCGATCTGCTTGGCAGTGGCGACCGCCTGGTTGGAGCCGCCGGCCGCCGGTGAGAAGATGATCTCCGCACCGTACATCCGGAGCAGTTGCACCCGCTCGGCCGAGACATTCTCCGGCATCACGCAGACCAACCGGTAGCCGCGCAGCTTGGCGACCATGGCCAGGGAGATGCCGGTGTTTCCGCTCGTCGGCTCCAGGATCGTGTCACCCGGCCGGAGCTTCCCGGCCGCCTCGGCGGCCCGGACCATGAACATGGCCGCCCGGTCCTTGATGCTGCCGGTGGGGTTACGGTCCTCGAGCTTCGCCCAGAGCCGCACCGGTGGCGCCCCGTCCGGCACCGTCGGCGACAGTCGGGGCAACCCCACCAGCGGCGTACCGCCGCAGGCGTCCAGCAGGCTGTCGTACCGCGCCATGGTGGCCGCCTCAGCCGAGGGTGACGGGCACGCGGCGCCCGGCGGCGACGTGCTGGGCGATCGCCGCCGCGGCGGCGAAGCCGAACGCACCACCGGCCACCGCGGGCAGGATGGTGACGCTGTCGCCGTCGTTGAGCTTGGCGTCCAGCGCGCCGAGGAAACGGACGTCCTCGTCGTTGACGTAGACGTTGACGAAGCGGTGCAGCACACCGGCCTCGGTGACCAGCCGGCCACGCAGCCCGGCGTGCCGGGAGTCAAGGTCGGTGAGCAGGTCGTTGAGCGTGTCGCCGCTGCCCTCGACGACCTTCGCGCCGCCGGTGTAGCTGCGCAGGATGGTGGGGATGCGAACCTCGATGGCCATGATGTCGTACTCCTCGATCGGGTGTGCTCGGTGACGGAAAGGGCGTTGCGGGGCTGAGAGGGTCAGCGATCCGAACACTCGTAGTCGACCGTCGCCGGGCTCTGCCCGAACATGTAGGACTGCACGGCGTGCGGATCCACCCCGGCGTCGAGGATCCGCACCGGCTCCTCGGTCACCACCCCGTCCACGATGCGGAAGGAGCGGATCTCCTCCGTGTCCGGCTCACGGGTGGAGACGAGCAGGTAGTGCGCGCCCGGCTCACCGGCGAAGGAGATGTCCGTACGTGACGGGTACGCCTCCGTGGCGGTGTGGGAGTGGTAGATGACGACGGGCTCCTCGTCCCGATCGTCCATCTCCCGCCACACCCGCAGCTGCTCCATCGAGTCGAACTCGTAGAACGTCATCGAGCGGGCGGCGTTCTCCATCGGGATGTGCCGGGTCGGAGTGTCGCTGCCGACCGGGCCGGCGACCACGCCGCAGGCCTCGTCGGGGTGGTCCCGACGAGCGTGGGCGACGATCGCGTCAACGATCGACCGGTCGATGCTCAGCACGCCGCCCAGCCTAGCGCCCGAGGGCCGCCAGCGGCGAGGCGGTGCCCGTCACACTCACTCGATCAAGGCGTTGAGCAGGGACTCCTGGAGATAGCCCAGATAGGCGTAGACCGAAAGCTGGAACACCCGGCTGGACGAGGGGTCGGCCGAGACGGCGTCGTCCAGCTCGGCACCCAGATCCGTGCCGTCCTTGATCTCCAGGCGTACGCCCATGGCCAGCCGGGCGTCGTTGAGCGCCCGCAGCCACGCCTCGGCCGCCTCCGCGTCCAGGCGTACCTCCCCGCTGCCGTCGTCGGGCAGCGCGGCCAGGATCGCCCCGGCCTGGTCGATCTTCGCGGTCTTCAGATCACCCTCGGTGTAGCGGCGGAACTCCGCGGTCCCCGCCGCGTCGTCCGGGTACGCCTCGGGAAAGAGCCGGCACACCACCGGATCGGTGTGGTCGAAGCCGTCAGTGAGCAGGCCGACCACCTCCGAGGCGACCTTGCGCAGGACACGCACCTCGTCGATGGCGAAGGTGGCGACGTACCGGTCACCCCGGCGGCGGAACATGCTCACGACCGGTCCACCGTCGCCCAGAGGCCGTACGCGTGCAGCTGCGAGGCGTCGTGCTCCATCCGCTCCCGCGCGCCGCTGGACACCACGGCCTTGCCCTTGTGGTGCACGTCCAGCATGAGCTGCTCGGCCTTCTCCCGGCTGTAGCCGAAGAGCTTCTGGAACACCCAGGTCACATATGTCATCAGGTTGACCGGGTCATCCCAGACGATCGTCACCCACGGCCGGTCTGACGCCGGGACCTCATCGGTGTCCGGGGTCTCGACCGGTGCAACCTGCGGAGCCGCCATGCCCCCCATCGTGCCACCGGATCGGCGGAACCGAGGAACCGGAACGCCGGACCGGCCCGGCTCGTCGCCATCGGGGACCGTCCGGTGACCGTGCCCGCGACCGTCAGGCGTCCCGAGCGCACCTGCGGCGGGCCGGTCAGGCGAGCAGGGTGCCACGGTCGGCGGCATCGGAGAGCACCGTGCCGAGCGAGAGACGGATCACTTCGAAGCGGCGGGCCAACTCCCGGGGCAACTCCAGCTCGACCTCGCGCAGTGCCCGCTGGACCCAGGCCCGGGCGGCGTCCGGGTCGTTGCGTCCCGGGGTACGCCAGTGCTGCCAGCACCCACCGGCCAGCGCCACCGCCAGTGGCGGGAGCAGCTCCGTACGGACCGCGGCGGGATACGCCGACATCGCGTCGACAGCGGCGGCACCGGTCATCCCGGTCACGTCCGCGCCGCTGGTGACCAGCAGCGCCCGCCGCAGCTCCGGCCCACTGGTGTGGTAAGTCAGGCCCCAACTGACCGCGTCGTCGATGCGCCGGTGGACCCCCTCCGGCAGGGGTGCGCCGAACAGCCGCCCGGCGACGTCGCCGACGATGGTCCGGACGAGTTGGTCGCACTGCGCGGTGACCAGCAGCGAGATCGCCTCCAACTCCCGGTCGAGGAACCGGGGCAGACCGGCACAGCCGACGCCGAAGAGGATCTCCTGCACCGCCCGCCGATGCAGGTCGGCCAGGCTCAGCGCCAGGTGTTGGCGGATCCGTCGGGTCGCGGCGCGCAGCTGCCGGTCGAGCGACTCGGACCAGTCGCCCGGCTCGTCGAGCACCGGCACCCGGTCCCGGAATCCGGGCGGCTGCGGCGGCGCACTGCCCCGGCGCAGCACCTCGTCGGACGACCAGTCGACAAGTGCCTGCCGCAGCTCCTCCACGTCTGCGTCGACGATCGGAAACCACCGGGCGGCGGCCAGCCCCGGCACCACGGCGAGCAGCGCAGCCCGGTGTGCCGCGATGCTGACCGACACCTGGTCGACCACCGCGCCGGTCCTGACGTCGGCGGCCGGCACCGGGCCGGTCCTGACGTCGGCGGCCGGCACCGGGCCGGTCCTGACGTCGACGGCCGGCGTCACCGCGAAGAAGACCGGCACCGATGCCGCAGCCACCTCGGCGAGCAGGTTCAGCGCGACGCCACTGAACGACTGGTCCGCCGCGATCACGAACAGCAGTGCGCCGGCCCGGCCGACCGCGTCGAGCAGCACCCCGGTGCCGGGTTGCCCGAGCGATTCGATGTCCGGCGTGTCGACAAGTCCGAACCACTTCAGCACCGGCTTGGGCAGGCTCAGCTCGACCCGGCGGGGCGGTCGGGCCAGCGCCGGCCCGACCGCCGGCAGCTCCGGGCGGTACGACGCCGGCATCCGGTATCCGGGCACGTACGCGGCCCGGCTGGCCGTCGTGGCGTGCCGCACCACAAGCCAGCTGCCGGCCGGCACGTCCAGCATCTCGACGTCGAGGTCGGACAGTGCGGCGAGCACACCGGCCCGACCGGCGTCGGCGGGCCCCGTGGCGATCACCTCGATCGGCTCGTCCGGACCGGTGCGGCCCACCACGAGCCGTTCGGGAAAGAGGCCGGGACCGGCCGGCCGGGCACTGTCATCGGGCGTACCGAGGTGGTGGAGCGGGCCCGGCATCATCAGGCGACAGCCTCCGCGGCAGGACGGCCGGCACTGCCGGTCGCAGTGAAAATCCGGGTCACGCCTTCCGGATTCCGGAAGGTTACGGCGGTTCCGCGTCCAGACAGAGGTATTCAGATACTCAGTGGTAACTGTTGGCCTACTCAACTCCGCCGGCCGAGGCTACCTATCCGGCATCAGTTTCATCGATATGCTGCGCGAATGGGTCGGTGGCGGTTCGTAGGTCGCAGAGCGGAACTCGAACGTCTGCACAAGGCGGTCACCGGAACACTCGGGCGGGGCATCTTCTTCACCGGCAACGCGGGCATCGGCAAGAGCCGGCTGTTGCGGGAGGGCGTGGACAGCCTCCCCGCCGAGGCGTACGCGGTCGGGTGGATCGCGGCCAGCGCCACCACCGCGGCGATGCCCTTCGGCGGCATGGTGCAGGTGCTGCCGGTCGAGCAGCCGCAGGGGCTCTCACCGGCGGGTGTCCTGCGGTGGGCCGTCGACCTGTTGCAGCAGCAGGCCGCGGGGCGGCGGATCGTGCTCACCGTGGACGACGCGCACCTGCTCGACCCGCCCACCGCCGCGCTGGTGCACCTGGTGGCCCGGACCGAGAACGCCTGCGTGGTGGGTACGCTGCGCAACGGCGAGCAGATCCCGCTGCCGATCCGCGCACTGTGGACCGACGATCTGGTCGAACACGCCGAGCTGAGCCCACTGGCCCCCGCCGAGACCGCCAGGCTGCTCACCGCGATCCTCGGCGGCCCGGTCGACGGCCGCACCGCGGATCGGCTCGGTGAACTGAGCGCCGGCAACCCGCTGCTGCTGCGCGAGCTGGTGCACGCCGCGCAGGGCACCGGGGAATTCACCGAGCGGTACGGGCTCTGGAATTGGACCGGCCGGCTGGAGCTGGCTCCCAGCCTGACCGATCTGATCGACATCCGGATCGGGCAGCTCAGCCACGGCGTACGGTCCGTGGTCGAGCTGGTCGCCTTCGGCGAGCCGTTGGGCCTGCGCCTGCTCAACATGGTCGCGGAGGAGACCGACGTGGAGGCCGCCGAGGAGCGCGGGCTGATCACGATGGTCCACTCCGACCGGCGGCTCAACGTCCGGCTGGCCCATCCGCTCTACGGCGAGGTGGTGCGCCGGCAGTGCCCGGTCAGCCGGACCCGCCGGCTCCAGGCACACCTGGCCGACCTGCTGGAGGGGGTCGGCAAGCGGCGGCGGGAGGACCTGCTCCAGGTGGCGGTGTGGCGGTTGGACTCCGGCACCGCGCAGGATCCGGCCATGCTGATCGCCGCGGCCGGGCAGGCGTTCGCGCGCTACGACGTACCGTTGGCGACCCGGCTGGCCCGCGCGGCGCTCGACACCGGCGGCGGATTCGAGGCGGCCGAACTGCTGGCCAGCATCCTGATGTTCGCCGACCGGCCGGCCGAGGCGCTGGGGGTGCTCGACGCGGTCGCCACCGACACCTGTGACGAGGAGCGACTCAGCCGCTGGCTGACGGTCCGGGGCATGGTCAGCTACTGGGGGTTGAGCCAACCGGACGCAGTGGAGGAGATCGCCCGGCGCGGCACCGAGCTGACCGACCTCGCCGCTCAGGCCAGGCTCCGCGCCTTCGAAGCGATCATGCGCCTGCACCGGCTGGAAGCCCCAACCGCGCTCCGGCTCGCCCAGGGGGTGCTGGACCGGCCCGCGGCCAGCGTGGCCGCGCGCGAGCTGGCCCGCTGCACCATCGCTCACCTCCAGGCCGTGCAGGGTCGGCTGTGCCGCAGCGCGGCTGCGGTCGACCTGGTCCAGTTGAAGGCGGCCGACTGGCGGGCAGGCGCGCCGTACCTGCGATTGGCAGTGGAGCTGGCCCGGGGCACCCGGCTCGCCCTCTCCGGCGACCTGGCCGGCATCGACGCCCTGGGCGCCGACGAGTTCGCCGACCTGGCCGACCGGGGAGACTTCCGGCTCGGCAGCGGCTACCTGACGATCCTGCGGGCGTACGCGGCCCGGCTGCGCGGGCGCAGCGACACCGCGATGCAGGCCGCGTTGAGCGCCTGCGCGATCCTGGCGACCAGCCGGGTCTACGCGGGGCTGGCGCAGGCGGAGCGGGCGCAGGCCGCCGCGCTGCGCGGCGACGCCAGGCAGGCGGTCGCGGCGATGGCCGAGGCCGACAACAGCCACTCGCCGAACATGGCGGTGCTGTATCCGTGGCTGGAGCAGGCCCGGGCCACCACGCTCGCCGCCGGCGGTGACCTGTCCGGTGCCGTCGCCCACCTGCACGAGCTGGTCGCTCGGCTGCGCGCCGACGGCTTCGCCGGACACGAGACGCTGGCGCTGCACGACCTCGTACGCCTGGGCGAGGCCGCCGCCCCGACCGGGCCCACCTGCTCCGACGGCAGCCGACGCACCGTCGCGCAGCGGTTGACGGAGCTGTCGGAGAAGGTCGACGGTGAGCTGTCCCCGCTGCTCGCCCGGCACGCCCGGGCGGCGGCCGACGGCTCGCCCGAGCAGCTGCTCCACGCCGCCGACAGCTTCATGACACTCGGGCTGGTGCTGCCCGCCGCGGAGGCGGCTGCCGTCGCCGTACGGCTGCTGCGCAAGCACCGCTCCCCGGCCCTCACGGCCGCCAACGAGCGGCTCGCCGTCCTGCTCGGCTGCTGTGACATCGTGCACACTCCGGCGCTGCGGGCGGTCGCCCCGACGTTGACCGAGCGGGAACGGCAGGTGGCCCGGCTCGCGGCGGACGGCGAGACCAGCCGCACCATCGCTCAGCTGCTCTTTCTCTCCGCCCGGACGGTGGAGAACCACCTCCAGCGGATCTACAGCAAGCTCGGCGTGACCGGTCGGGCCGAGCTGCGGGCCGCCCTACGGACGATCCCGGGCCACGACGACGCGGCGGCGACGTGAAACATAGTCTGAGGGTGTGCAAACGCTTCGTCCCGCGCTGCTGACCGACCACTACGAGCTGACCATGGTCAGTGCCGCCCTGCGGGACGGCACGGCGGACCGTCCCTGCGTGTTCGAGGTTTTCACCCGCCGGCTGCCCGCCGGCCGCCGCTACGGCGTGGTCGCCGGCACCGCCCGGTTGATCGACCTGATCCGCGAGTTCCGCTTCGACCCGGCCGACATCGACTTCCTGCGTCGCACCCGCGTGATCGACGAGCCGGCCGCCGCCTGGCTCGCCGACTACCGGTTCACCGGCGACATCGACGGGTACGCCGAGGGTGAGCTGTTCTTCCCCGGCTCACCGATCCTGACCGTCTCCGGCACCTTCGCCGAGTGCGTGGTGCTGGAGACCCTGGTGCTCTCGGTGCTCAACCACGACTGTGCGGTGGCTGCCGCGGCGGCCCGGATGGTCACCGCGGCCCGGGGCCGGGCGCTCATCGAGATGGGTTCGCGGCGTGCCCACGAGGAGGCGGCGGTCGCGGCGGCTCGCTCGGCGTACCTGGCCGGCTTCCGGTACACCTCCAACCTGGCGGCCGGCCAGCGGTACGGCATCCCCACCGCGGGCACTGCCGCGCACGCGTTCACCCTGCTGCACGACGACGAGCGGGCAGCGTTCGCCTCGCAGGTCGCCACGCTGGGCAAGGAGACCACGCTGCTTGTCGACACGTACGACATCAGCCAGGGCATCCGCAACGCGATCGAGGTGGCCGGGCCGGAGCTGCGGGCCATCCGGATCGACTCCGGCGACCTGGCGGTGATCGCGCACCAGTCCCGCGAGCTGCTGGACTCGCTCGGCGCCACCGAAACCAAGATCATCGTTTCCGGTGACCTCGACGAGTACGCCATCGCCGCACTGGCCGCCGAACCCGTGGACATGTACGGCGCGGGCACCGCAGTGGTCACCGGCTCCGGAGCGCCCACGGCCGGGCTGGTCTACAAACTGGTCGAGGTGGCGGGCCGCCCGGTGGTCAAGCGCTCCGAGCAGAAGGCCACCATCGGCGGGCGCAAGGTGGCCGTCCGGCGGCACAAGCCCACCGGCACCGCCACCGAAGAGGTCATCGTCCCGCAGGGCGTGCCGGACCGGCACGCCAACGACCGGCTGCTGCAACGGTCGTACGTGGCCGACGGCGAGCCGGTGCCGCTGCCGACGCTCGACGAGTCGCGGGAGCACCTGCGCCAATGCCTGATCTCCATCCCGTGGGAGGGTCTGAAACTCTCCGCAGGTGACCCGGCGGTGCCGGTCGCCGTGGTGCCGGCCGACTGAGAGGAGCGATCCCGGTGAGCAACGCGCTGATCATCGTCGACGTGCAGAAGGACTTCTGCGAGGGCGGATCGCTGGCCGTGGCGGGGGGCGCGGGCGTGGCCGCCGGCATCTCCCGGCTGCTCGCCGCCGAGCCGGACCGCTGGGACCACGTGGTGGCGACCAAGGACTTCCACATCGACCCCGGCCTGCACTTCGCCGACTCGCCCGACTACGTGAGCACCTGGCCCCGGCACTGCGTGGTCGGCACCCCGGGCTCGGAGTTCCACCCCGAGCTGGCCACCGACCGGATCGAGGCCATCTTCCACAAGGGCGAGTACGCCGCCGCGTACTCGGGCTTCGAGGGGCACGCCGAGGACGGCGAGGGCCTGGCCGACTGGCTGCGGCGGCACGGGGTGGACCGGGTCGACGTGGTGGGCATCGCCACCGACCACTGCGTCCGGGCCACCGCCCTGGACGCCGCCCAGGAGGGCTTCGCCACCACGGTCCTGCTCGACCTCACCGCAGCCGTCGCGCCGGACACCACTGACGTCGCGCTGCGCGCCTTCGACGGGGCCGGAATCACCATGCACGGCGCACCTGTGATCAGAGCCGCATGAACCGGTAATACGTTGCGGGTGTCGTACCTCCGGTCCAGGATGTCCGACGGAGGTACGGACCGACGTGAACATGAAGCCTTACCGGGAGGCGCTCGCCCTACCCGGTCTGCGGTCGTTGCTGTTGGTGGCGGTCCTGGCCCGGATCCCACTGACCGCGGTCGGCGTCACGCTGACGTTCTACGTCGTGCAGGACCTCGGGCGCGGCTACGGTGCGGCCGGTCTGGCCGGCGGCGCGATCACCGTCGGCGCGGCGATCGGCGGTCCTTTGCTCGGCCGCCTCGTCGACCAGGGCGGGCTGCGTCCGGTCCTGGTCCTCACCACCGTGGCCGAGGCGATCTTCTGGTTCACCGCGCCGCTGCTGCCGTACCCGGTGCTGGTGCCTGCCGCTCTCCTGGCCGGTCTGCTGGCGCTGCCGATCTTCTCGGTGATCCGGCAGTCCATCGCCGCACTGGTGCCGCCGGAGCAGCGCCGACCGGCGTACGCGCTGGATTCGATGTCGGTCGAGCTGTCATTCATGATCGGTCCCGCGCTCGCCACCGTCGGCGTGACCATGATCTCGGCCCGCCTCACGCTCTACCTCGTCGGTGCCGGCATCGTCGCCGCCGGTGCCGTGCTCTGGCTGCTCAACCCGCCGGTACGCAGCGCCAGCGAGGCGGCCACCGGACCGCAGCCGAGAATCGCCCGCCGGCAGTGGCTCACCTCGCGCATGGTCGCCGTCTTCGCGGTGAGCGCCGCGGCCACCCTGGTGCTCGGCGGCACCGACGTGGCAGTCATCGCCGTGCTGCGTGAGAACGGCGACACCGCCTTCACCGGCGTGGTGCTCTCCGTATGGGCGGTAGCGTCGCTTGTCGGCGGCTTCGCGTACGGCGCGATCCACCGCTCCTTCTCCCCGGTCGCGCTGCTCGGCCTGCTGAGTCTGTGCACCATCCCGGTCGGGCTGGGCGGGTCACACTGGTGGCTGCTCTGCCTGGCGCTGATCCCCGCCGGGATGCTCTGCGCCCCCACCATCGCGGCCACCTCCGACGCGGTCAGCCGCCTCGCCCCGGCCAGCGTCCGCGGCGAGGCGATGGGGCTGCACGGCTCCGCGGTCACCGTCGGCATCGCCGTCGGCGCCCCACTGGCCGGCGCAGTGATCGACGCCTCGGCACCACTGTGGGGCTTCGCCGTCACCGGTGCCATCGGCGCCCTGGTAGCCCTCGTCGTGCTCCCCATCGAACTCCACCACCGCCGCACCCACACCC
>NZ_POTX01000002.1 GCF_003236305.1 Micromonospora endophytica
CCCGCTCGACCCCGCCGCATCGCTCGGCCCCGCCGCATCGCTCGGCCCCGCCGCATCGCTCGGCCCCGCCGCATCGCTCGGCCCGCTCGGTGCCGGACCCTGCGGGTCGGTCTGCTGCTGCGGGTAGAAGGTACGGACGTGGTGCTGCGCGGAAACCGGCACCAGCGGCGGCAGTTCATGCTCGCAGCGGGCGTCCCCACGTACCGGGCAACGCGGCCAGAAGGCGCAGCCGGCGGGCAGCTCCAGCGGGCTGGGCGGCGAACCCGCGATGGTGACCAGGTCACCGCCGCCGGCAGCCGGGTCGGGCCGGGCCGCCAGCAGGGCCACCGTGTACGGGTGCGACGGTGCGCCGAAGACGGCGTCGACGGGGCCCTGTTCGACGATGCGGCCGCCGTACATCACCGCCACCGTGTCCGCGATGCCGGCGACCACCCCGAGATCGTGGGTGATCCAGACGACCGCGGTGCCCAGCCGCTGTTGCAGGTCGGCGACCAACTCGACGATCTGGGCCTGGGTGGTGACGTCGAGGGCGGTCGTCGGCTCGTCGGCGATCAGCAGGTCGGGTTCGCAGGCCAACGCCATGGCGATCACCACACGCTGGCGCATGCCGCCGGAGAACTGGTGCGGGTACGCGTCCACCCGCTGCGCGGCCGATGGAATGCCGACCAGTTCGAGCAGCTCGATGGCGCGGGTCCGGGCGGCGCGGCGGGTCAGGCCGAGGTGTTCCTCACCGGCCTCGGTGACCTGCCGGCCCACCGGCAGCACCGGATTGAGCGAGGTCATCGGATCCTGGAAGACGAACCCCACGTGCCGGCCGCGCATCCGCCGACGGCGTTGCGCCGACAAGTCGGTGAGGTCGGTGCCGAGCAGCCGGACTTTTCCGGTCACCCGGGCCGTACGCGGTGCCAGGCCGGTGGCGGCGAGCACGCTCATGCTCTTGCCGCTGCCCGACTCGCCGACCAGGGCCAGGGTCTCCCCCGCCCGGACCGACCAGTCCACCCCGGCCACCGCCCGAGCCTGGCCGCTGCGGGTGCCGATGGTGACGGTGAGATCCTCGACGGCCAGTACGACGTCGTCACTCATCCGGAACTCCTGCGGGATTCGCTGACGGTGAGCTGGCGCGGGTCGAGCACGTCCCGCAACGCGTCGCCGACCAGGTTGAACGCCAGAACGGTGAGGAAGATGGCGGCACCGGGGAACACCCCCAGCCACCACGCCTCGGTGACGAAGCCCCGGCCGTCGTAGAGCATCCGGCCCCAGGCCGGCTCCGGCGGCTGCACACCCAGCCCGAGGAAGGAGAGTGCCGCCTCGGAGAGGATCGCGAAGGCAAGCGACAGCGAGGTCTGCACGATCAGCGGCGCGGCGATGTTCGGCAACACGTGCCGGACGATGATCCGCAGGTCGGAGGCGCCGATCGAGACGGCCGCCCGGACGAACACCTGCTCCCGGACCGACAGCACACCGGCCCGGGTGACCCGGGCGAAGATCGGGGTGTAGACCACCCCGATCGCGATCATCGCGGTGAGCAGTCCCGGCCCCAGCACCGCCACGATGGCCACCGCCAGCAGCAGCACCGGGAACGCGAACAGCACATCCATGCAGCGCATCAGCACGTTGTCCAGCCAGCCCCGGTAGTAGCCGGCGAACAACCCGAAGGTCACCCCCACCACCAGGGCGATGCCGACGCTGACCAGGCCGACCTGGAGCGATACGCGGGCGGCGACCATCACCCGGCTGAGCACGTCCCGGCCCAACTCGTCGGTGCCGAAGGGATGCGACCAGCTGGGCGCCTCCAGCATCCGGTCGATGTTCACCTCGTTGATGCCCGAAGGCGCCAGCCAGGGACCGGCCACCCCCACCACGACCAGCAGCGCGAGCACTGCGGTGCCGGTCAGGGCCAGCGGGTCGTGGCGCAGCGCCGACAGGGCCCGACGCAGTTGGCCGTCGCTCCGGCGGCCCGCACCGCCACCGCCGGTTTCCTCGCCGCTGCGGGTGGCTTCCGTTTCCTCACTCATTTGACGGTGATCCTCGGGTCGAGGCGGGCGTAGAGGATGTCCACCAGCAGGTTGACCAGCAGGAACAGCGCCGCCACCAGCAGCACGGCACCCTGGAGCACGGGATAGTCACGGGCCTGGACCGCGTCGTAGGTCAGCCGGCCGATGCCGGGCCAGGCGAACAGCACCTCGATCACGATCACGCCGCCGAGCAGGCTGGCCAACTGCACCGCCACCACCGTCACCACCGGGATCAGCGCGTTGCGCAGCACGTGCCGCAGCACCACCACCCGGGTCCGCAGCCCCTTCGCCTCGGCGGTGCGGACGTAGTCCTCGGAGAGCACCTCCAGCATCGAGGACCGGATGAACCGGGTCAGGATCGACGCGGTGACCAGCCCGACCGTCGCCGCCGGCAGCGCCACGTGCGAGGCCCATTTGCCCGGATCCTCGGTGAGCGCCACATAGCCCGACGGCGGCAGCCAGCCGAGCACCCCGGCGAAGAGCAGGATGCCCATGATGCCCATCCAGAAGTCGGGCACCGAGACGCCGAACTGGCTGAACACCCGCGCCGCGTGGTCGATCAGCGAGCCGCTGCGGATGGCCGACAGGATGCCCAGCGGAAAGGCGACGAGCATCGCGAACAGCACCGCGGTGACCGCCAGCGACAGCGTCGCGGGCAGCCGTTCCAGCACGATCTCGGTGACCGGCCGTCCGCTGCGGAAGCTGACCCCGAGGTCGCCGGTCAGCGCCCGCCGCAGGTAGTCGAAATACTGCACGACCAGCGGCTGGTCCAGCCCGGCGCGGGCCCGCAGCGCCTCGTACGTCTGCGGGTCGAACCGGGTGCCGAGGGCCACCCGGACCGGATCACCCGGCACCAGTTGCAGCAGCAGGAACACCACGAGGGTCACGCCGAGCAGGACGACACCCGACTGCAACAGCCGACGGAGCACGAAGCGGGCCATCTGAGGTCCCCTGCCGACTCACCGGGCGAGTGCCACGTCGCGGAACCGGATCGCCCGGTCGGTGCGTACCTCGTAGCCGCTGACCTGCCGCGACCAGCCCTGGGCGACGTCCGGGTTGTAGAGGTAGATGTAGCTGGCGTCGTCCACGATCTGCTTGGCCACCTGCTCGTACTGCTGCTTGCGCGCGCCCTGGTCGGTCTCGGTGCGGGCCTGGTCGAGCAGCCGGTCCACGGCGGGGTTGGCGTACTTGTGGAAGTTGAACGTGCCGCCGCTGTGGTGCTGGGCGTAGTAGAACTCGTCGGGGTCGATGTTGCCCAGCCAGCCGAGCATGAACGCGTCGAACTTGCCGCTGCTCTGCTCGTCGAGCCACTGCGCGAAGTCCAGCGTACGGATCTTGACGGTGACGCCGATGGCCTCCAGTTGCGAGGCGATCACCTGCGCGGCGGTGACGGTCTCCGGGTACTCGCTGGTGACCATCAGGTCCATGGTCAGGCCGCTGACGCCGGCCTGATCGAGCAGTTGCCGGGCCTGGTTCGGGTCGTGCCGGTACGGGGCGTACTCGTAGTAGAAGGCGCTGTTCTGCGGGATCGCGGTCTGGTTGACGGTGGCCAGCCCGAACTTGGCGGCCTTGGTGATCGCCTCGCGGTCCAGCGCGAACGCGACAGCCCGGCGCACGTTCACGTCGTCGTACGGCTTGCGGGCCTGGTTGAGCGCGAGGTACCAGTAGTCGCTCGACGGCACCGACTGCACGGTCGGATCGTCGCCGTCCCGCAGCGCGGGGACCTGCTGCGGCGGCAGATTGTCGGTCCACTGCACCTCGCCACCGCGAAGATTCTGCAGGGCCACCGTGGGGTCGCTGACGAAGGTGAACCGTACCCCGTCGAGTTTGGGCTGCTCACCCCAGTAGTTGTCGTTGCGGACCAGGCTGATGTTGTCGCCGGAGGTGTAACTGCCCAGGGCGAAGGGGCCACTGCCGATCGGCTTGGTGGTGATCTCGCCGGACTCCACGTTGGCCTTCTGCACGATCGCCACGCCCTTGAACCCGCCGAGGTTGGCCAGCAGATTCGGCGTCGGCGCGGAGAGGGTGACGACCACAGTGGTCGGATCGGGCGCGGTCACCGACTTCACGGTGGCGAACCGGTACGCGTTGTTCAGCTTCTCGTCGATGATCCGGGTGTAGGAGTAGACCACGTCCTCGGCGGTCAACGGCGAACCGTCGGAGAACTTGAGCCCCTGCCGGAGTGTGAACGTCCAGGTGAGCTGGTCGTCGCTGGTGCTCCACTCGGTGGCCAGCGCCGGCTTCATCTCCAGGTTGGCGTCCGGCTCGACAAGCGTGTCGTAGACGTTCTCCAGCACCTGGAAGCTGTAGTAGGCGGAGGTCTTGTGCGGGTCGAGTTGGTCGGGTTCGCCGCCGATCGCGGCGTTGAGGACCCCGCCGGCGGCCGCCCCGTCCGCCCCGTCAACGTCGACGCCCTCGCCCGTGCTGCACCCGGCCACCACGGCCAGCGTCAACGCGAGTGTGGCCCCGGCCAACCGGAATCTGGTGCTGGACATGGTCCTCCCCCTGGATTCTTGCTGCCTCGTGCCGAACCCACGCTAGTCGCAAACCCGGCGATCGGCAGGACGGCGACTATCCGGCAGGGCAGTTGTTGCTGGTCAGTCGCAGGGTGTACTCGGCGTCGTCGTGGGTGATGCCGGAGGGCTGACCGTCGAACCAGGTCTGCACCTTCTGCCAGCCCTGGCGCTGCTCGTAGTGCAGATGCGGCGCGCCAGAGTTGCCGGTGCTGCCGATCCGACCGATCTGCTCGCCCTGGGCGACCCGCTGCCCCTCCGCCACCAGCGGCGGTTCGAGCAGGTGCAGATACTGGGTCTCCCACTTGCCGCCGTGATCGATCTTGACCCAGTAACCGCCACCGCGACCCCGGGGACCGTCCGGATTCTCCGGAGTACGACCACCGAGCGAGCCGTTGATCCCGGACACGGTTACCGTGCCCGCGGCCGAGGCGAGCACCGGCTGCCCCCACGGGTCACCGTCGAGGGGGAAGAAGTCCACGTCGTACTCGCCGTGACCGGGATAGGTGCCGATCTGCCACGTCTCCCCACAGCCGACGGGCATCTGGAACAACGGTCGCGGCCCCGGCGGCAGGAGCTGCGGCACCACGAACACGGCAGCGGCGGCGAGCACCCCCGCCACACCGACACCGAGCAGCAGGCGCAGGGAACGCGTGCGGCTGCGGCGGTGGGATCGGGGGTGGCCGGTCGTCACGGCCAGAGCATGGCAGATGCCGACAAGTCCTCGACCGCCCGGCCCCCGGGCGGCGGGCGATCGATCGATGACCTTGTGAAGCGTCACGATCACCTGATAGACATCGGATGTCTTTCCGGTTCATTGCCGTTCGGTGTCTGGGGGCGACGGGTGAAGCTGCGACGAGCGGACACGTCGGGACATCCCCGGCTGGCACCGACATGACCGGCGGCTACGCGCCCGAGTTCGCCGGGCTGGCGGCGGTGGTCACCGGCGGCGCGTCCGGCATCGGCCTGGCCACGGCCACCCTGCTCGCGGAGCGAGGTGCCCGGGTGGCGTGCCTCGACCTGAACCCGCAGGCCGTACCGGAACCGATGCTCGGCCTGGCCGCCGACGTGACCGACGACGATTCGGTACGCGCCGCGATCGCCGCCGCACACCAGGCGCTCGGCGGCATCGACGTGCTCGTCAACAACGCCGCCATCGGCGCGGTGGGCACCATCGAGGCCGACTCCGACACCGAGTGGCACCGGGTGCTCGACGTCAACGTGGTGGGCATCGTCCGGGTGACCCGGGCCGCGCTGCCGCACCTGCGCGCCTCGGCGCACGCCGCGATCGTCAACATCGGCTCCATCGCCGCCTGGCTCGGGCTGCCCCAACGGGCGCTCTACAGCGCCAGCAAGGGCGCGGTCCAGGCGCTCACCCTGGCGATGGCCGCCGACCACGTCGCCGCCGGCATCCGGGTCAACTGCGTCAACCCGGGCACCGCCGACACCCCGTGGGTGCGCCGCCTGCTCGACGCCACCGGCGATCCGGCGGCGGCGCTGGCCGCCCTCCGGGCCCGCCAACCCACCGGCCGCCTGGTCACCCCGCGGGAGGTGGCCGCCGCCGTCGCGTACCTGGCCAGCCCACTGGCCGGATCGACCACCGGCACCGTGCTCGCCGTCGACGGCGGGATGCACGGCCTGCGGCTGCCGCAACCGCCAGCGGGCGCGACATGACCTGCGTACGCCTGGGACGGTCGACGGTGGCGGTGAGCCGGCTCGGGCTCGGCTGCGCCCAGCTCGGCAACCTCTACCAGGTCATCGACGACGCCGAGGCCGACGCCACAGTGGCAGCCGCCTGGGACTGCGGCATCCGGTACTTCGACACCGCGCCGCACTACGGTCTCGGGCTCTCGGAGCGTCGGCTCGGCGCCGCGCTGCGCAACCGGCCACGGGACGCGTACACCATCAGCACCAAGGTGGGGCGGCTGCTGGTGCCGGACCCGGCCGGGGCCGGTCGCCGCGACCCGGAGGGCTTCCAGGTGCCCGCCGACCACCGCCGGGTGTGGGACTTCAGCGCCGACGGGGTACGCCGCAGCCTGGAGGCGAGCCTGACCCGGCTCGGCCTGGACCGGATCGACCTCGTGCTCGTCCACGACCCGGAGGGCCATCAGTCGGCGGCGCTGACGCAGGCGTACCCGGCCCTGCACGAACTGCGGGCCCAGGGCACGATCGGCGCGATCGGGGTCGGCTCGAAAGACTGGCCGGTGCTGCACCGCTTCGTCACCGAGACCGACATCGACGCGGTCATGCTCGCCGGTCGGCACACGCTGCTGGCACAGCCGGCCCTGGCGACGCTGCTGCCCGAGTGCCAGCGTCGTGGCGTGTCAGTGCTCAACGTGGGCGTCTTCAACAGCGGACTGCTCGCCGAGGCGCGGCCGCACACCGGCCTGCACTACGACTACGCGCAGGTGCCGCCGCCGGTGTGGGACCGCGTACAGGCGATCGTCGCGGTCTGCGACCGGCACGGCACCACGCTGCCCGCCGCCGCGCTCGCCTACGCCGCCGCGCATCCCGCGGTCGCCGCCGTGGTGGTCGGCGCCGACCACCCGGATCAGGTACGCCGCAACGCCGCCCTGCTCGCCGCCCCACCCCCACCAGCGACCTTCTGGTCCGACCTCGTCAGCGCCGGCTTACTGCAAGGAGGGGCCCCCTATTAACGCCTCGTGCATATAAGGGGCCCCCTCCTAACACCTGCCCCGCGACGGCGCGTACGAAGCGGCGGCGGGTGTGGAACGGCGGGGCGGGTGTGGAGCGGCGGCGGGTGCTCAGCGGGTCGGGCCGAGTGCCGGGCCCGCCTTGCGGACCGCGCGGCGCACCACCGCGCCGCCCGGGTCGCCGGGGTGCCCTGGTCCCACCACGTCACCGCGTACGTCGGCGACGATGGTGGCGAGCAGATCCGCGCTGTGTCGCAGCGACTCGATTTTCGCGGTGAGCAGGTCCAGCTCGCCCTGAAGGGTGTCGGCGATCCGGGCCCGGTCGGCCGGTTCGTCGGGGATCGCCGCCCGGCCGTCCAGCAGGAACTTGAGTGCCTGCCCGACCACACCGGAGGGCAGCGCGGCTGACAGCATGCACCGGATGCGGGCCACCCGGTCGACGTCTGCCTCCTGGTAGATCCGATATCCCGAGTCGGTGCGTACCGGCGTCAGCAGGCCCTGCTCCTCGTAGTAGCGCAGCATCCGCACCGAAGCGCCGGTCCGCGCGCTCAACTCTCCGATCCGCATCGCTTGACTCTAACGTCGATGTCAGGCTTTAGCGTCCGCCTGTGATCCTCTACGTGCTCTTCGTGTGCTCCTTTGCCGTGGCCACCGCCGAGTTCGTGCTGGTCGGTCTCCTCCCCCAGGTCGCGGCCGACCTGGGCGTGTCGGTGCCGGCCGCCGGGCAACTGGTCACCGCGTACATGATCGTGGTGACGGTGGGCGGCCCGGTCGCCGCCGTGCTGACCCGCCGGCTGCCGCGCCGGGAACTACTGGCCGCCACCATGGCGCTGGCCACCGTGTCGGCGGTGGCCAGCGCGATGGCCACGTCGTACCCGATGCTGTTGACGGCCCGGCTGGGTTCGGCGCTGGCGCAGGCGCTGTTCATGGCGGTGGCGTCCCAGGTCGCCATGGCCGCCGTGCCACCCGAGCGGCAGACCGTGGCGGTGGCCCGGGTGTTCGGCGGTTTCGCCCTGGCCACCGTGCTCGGTCTGCCGGTCGGCAGCCTGATCGGCGAGGCGTACGGCTGGCCGGTCACCTTCGTGGTGGTGGCCGGCATGGCCGCCGTCGGGCTGCTCGGCGTGATCGTCTTCTGCCCCCGCATCGCCGCACCGCCACCGGCCGGCGTCCGGGACAGCGTGGGCGCGCTGACCCGGCCCGCGATCCTTGCCGGGCTCGGCGTCACCCTGCTGGCGCTCACCGGCTTCGTGGCCGCCTTCACCTACGTCGCACCGATGCTGCGCGACGTCACCGGACTCAGTCCCGGCTGGGTCAGCATCGGCCTGGTCGGCTACGGTCTCGGCACCATCGCCGGCAACCTGCTCGCCGGCCGGGTACGCCCCGACAGCATCACCCGCCGCCTGCCGCTCGCCGTCGGCGCCCTCGCCCTGATCCTGCTCGCGCAGCCGCTCCTGCTGCCGGTGGCACCGCTGGCCCTCGTCGGTCTGGCACTGCTCGGCGCGGCGACGTTCGTGGTCGTACCCCTGGTCCAGACCTGGCTGATGGGCCAGGTCGACGCGGCCACCACCGGCCTGGTCGCGGCGGTGAACATCTCCGTCGCCGGTGCCGCCGGCGCGCTCGGCGCGGCGCTCGGCGGCGCGGTGCTCACCGTGGGTCTCGGCCCGGCCTGGATCGGCCCGGTCGCCGCCGTCTCGGTCCTGGCCGCGACAGCCGTCGCCGCCGGCATCGCGCGGGCGTCAGCACCAACAACCGGGCGTACGTCAGCAGCGCTGCTCAGGCAGTGAGGCGGGTGGCAGCCGACCCGGCGACCGGACTCCTCGCGCGGGTGGCGAGAACCCGGTCGCCGGGCACGCCGCAGACCGCTATCGTCCGCCAGATGCGGCTGGAGCGGATCACCCCGGAGAACTACGAGGCGGCGCTCGCGCTCTCCGTCCGTCCCGACCAGGAGGATCTGGTCGAGCCGGTGGTCAAATCGCTCGCGGAGGCGTACGTCTATCCGGAGCACGCCTGGCCGCGACTGATCTATGACGGTGACGTCCTGGTCGGTTTCCTGATGGCCTTCCTGGACATCCCGTGGGATCCGGACCGTGATCCCGACGACCGACGCTCCGGTCTGTGGCGGCTGAACATCGCCGCCGACGCCCAGGGACGCGGCTACGGCAGCTTCGCCGTCGACGCCGTCTGCCAGGAGATCCGGGCCCGGGGCGGCACCCGGGCGTACGTCACCTGGGAGCCCCGGGCCGGCGGACCGGAACCCTTCTATCTCAAGCTTGGTTTCCGACCGACCGGCGAGCAGAGCGGCGGCCAGACGGTCGGCGTGCTCGACCTGTCATGACGCGGACGTTCCTGACGCCGGACGACGTGCGTCACCTGGTCGCGGAGCAGTTCGGCGGTGACCGCCGGGTCCTCGCCCTGGACCGGCTGGCCGGCGGCAGCAAGAAGGGCGTCTACCGACTGCGGCTGGACGACCAGACCACGGTGATCCTCTACGTGTGGTCGGCCGAGGAGAACTACTGGCCGCCGTCGCCGACCGTCCCCGACGACCCGTTCACCGACGCGTCCGGCGCGGAACTCTTCGCCACCAACCACGCGGCCCTGGCCGCCGTCGAGGTGCGGCTCCCCCAGCTGCTGCTGCTCGACCGGGACCGCCGCCACCTCGATGCCGACGTCGCCCTGCTGGAGGACGTCGGCGCGGTGACGCTCGAAGCGCTGCGGGAACGGGATCCGGCCGCCGCGACCGGACCGCTGTCCGCGCTCGGTGCGGCCCTGCGCCGGATGCACACCACGATCGGCCCGAGCTACGGCAAGCTCGCCGCCATCGCCAGCGGCGCGGCTACCCAGAGTCGACGCACCGAGGACGTCATCGTGGACCGGGCGCTCCGCCACCTGGACGCTGCCGCCATCCGCGACCCCCGACTGGCCGACGCGCACGATCGGATCGCCGGACACGTACGCCAACTCCGTGACGCGGTAGCCGAACGCCAGACGTACGGGCTGGTGCACGGCGAACTCGGGCCGGATCACGTCCTCGTCACACCCGACGGCGAACCCGTCATGATCGATATCGAGGGCCTGACGTACTTCGACGTCGAATGGGAGCACGCCTGGCTCCAGATGCGCTTCGGCGACGCGTACCCACTGCTGCACCCCGTGGACCTCGACCCGCACCGGCTGGAACTCTACCGATACGCGCAGGTGCTCGCCCTGATCGAAGGCCCGCTGCGGATCGCGGACACCGACTTCCCCGACCGCCAATGGATGCGGGACCTGGCCGAGTGGAACATCACGAAGGCACTCGCCGTCCTTGCGACTCCCGGCTCATGACCTCGGCGGACGACGCCACTCTCCCCAAGCCGATCTTGTTGCAAAAGTGCCCCTATAGGGGCCGAAATCGTCCAAGATTCCCTTGACGAGGGCCTTGGCGGCGACGTTTACCAGATGAAGCAGTTGGGAACGCAGCACCATCGCCCTGCGCGAGGCGGCCGTGTCACGGTCACTTCTCTTGGCCATCAGCTTTCAGCATGCGCGCTATCCGGCCCTGATCGAGCTGCTGCCCGGCCTGCTGGCCGACGCGCAGCGCGGCCACGCGCACGATCCGCGAGCGGGACGGGTGCCGCTTGTGGAGGCGTACCGGGTGACGGCGTCCCTGCTGGTGAAGCTCGGCGAGACGGAACTGGCCGCCCGCGCCTACCTCCAGCTCGACGACCCGGCCAACGCCGCGCGGAGGTTGCTCGACGCCGACCTCATCGCACCCGCCGAGGTACGCCATCGGCCGGCCGCCCGGGACGTGCTCGCTCACGCCGCGGACCATCCGGAGGCACCCAGAGCGCTGGTCGCGCTCGCCGCCATCGTCGAGGTGAGCCGGACATGACCGCGCCGTTTCTCACCCTGGCGCAGATCCTCAACCGGCTCACCCTGACCGCAGGGCGGACGTTGCGTGAGCATCATCCCGACCCGGAGGGCTGCTGCCCGCTCTGCCGTGCCCCTGACTGTGCGGTGGCGAGCGCCGCCCGTGAGGTGCTTGCCACCATCAGGCTGATCCGTTGGCGTCCGGGCCGTTGAAGCTCCGGCGGATCCGCTGACCACGATGAGGCGACAATGGTCGGTCACGTGGACAGGCGTTGGCGCTCGGCGGCCAGCACCTCACGGACGAGTTCGGCCTCCGACAGGTCCACGGCCTCCGGGCTTGAGTCGGCCGTGTCGCTGACCCGGGCGAAGTCGTCGAAGATGCGCCGCTTGCCGGCCAGCAGTTCGGTGATGCGTTTGTCGACGCCGTCCTCGGAGAGCAGCCGGTGCACCTGCACCGACTGCACCTGGCCCATCCGGTGGGCGCGGGCGATGGCCTGGGCCTCGGTCGTCGGCTTGAGCTGCGGTTCGCAGATGACCACGACGGACGCCGACTGGATGTTGAGTCCGACGCCACCGGCGACGATCTGGGCCACCAACACGGCACCGTGTTCGGCGGCGGAGAACTGATCCACCATCTGTTGGCGGTGGTTCGCCGGCACCGACCCGGTCAGCGGCCCGAACACGGGCTCGGGCAGGGCTTGGGCAACCAGGTCGAGCACCTGCCTGAAGTGGGAGAAGACGATGACGCGGCGGCCGTTGTCGGCCGCCTCGCGAACGATCTCGATCAGGCGCTGGACCTTCGTGGACCGGGCGCCCTGAAGCATGGCCGCCTGGCGCATCTCCATGAAGTTGCCGCGTACGACCGCCTCCCGATAGCCGGTGGTGTCCGCCGCCGACATCGGCAGCCACTCCTCGACCTCGATGAGTTCGGGAAGCTCGGTGAGCACGTCCTCCTGGTTGCGGCGCAGGTACGCCGGTGCGATCTGCCGACGGAACCGCTGGGGCGACAGGTCGGTGACGTCGACGGTGAGATCGGGGCGTACGTAGGAGGCAAGGTTGCCGAACTCCTCGACCCGGTTCTCCAGCGGCGTACCGGTCAGCAGGATCGCCCGGTCGGCGCGCGCGACGATCTCCTTCGTCCTGGCCGTCCGCTGGGCCTGCGGGTTCTTGATGTAGTGGGCCTCGTCGACCACGACGCACGCCAGATCGTGGTGGTCCCGCAGCGTCGACTCCCACCAGGCCAGCGTTTCGTACGTGGTGACAGCCACTCCCCCGTCACGCAGCCAGGCGCGGGCGGCGCGGTCGCGTTCCGGGCCGTGCACCCGGTGCGGGCGCAACCTCGACTTGGCGGTGATCTCGCGGACCCAGTTGGTCACCACGGCGGCCGGGCACACCACCAGGAAATGCGTGCTGCCCCGACTGCGCAGGTGCGCCAGGACGGCGATCGCCTCGACGGTCTTGCCGAGGCCCATCTCGTCGCCGATGATCACCTTGCGTTGGACGAGGGCGAAGCGGGCCGCGAAGCTCTGATAGCCGCGCAGCGACGCGGTCAGGTGGGCGCCGTCGAGCGCCTGGTCGCGTACGGCTTGGATGATCTCCTCGGGGAGATCGCCGTGCACCGCGTCCGCGTCGTCGGTGACGAACCCCAGCTCGGCGAGCATGGCGAAGTAGTCGGCGGGGCGGGCCAGGAAGTCGTCCCACGGGTCCGCCGGCACGCTGCGGCGACCGGATCCGGACGACATGCCGAGCAGTTCGGCGCGCCGGATGACCATCCGGATGCTCTCGCCCAGCCCGGCGGCGGCCAGCCCTCGGGTCGGGATCACCAGCAGGTGACTCGTCCTGCGGCTGATGGTTGCGCCCAGCGGGGCAAGCTCGGCGGCACGTTCGAGATCGGCGGCGGCACCACGGGTCTGCCGGTACGCGTCCCACTCGGCGAGGCAGCGCAGCAGGTGGGTGGCCTCCGGGTGGCGGTGGTCGATGTCGATGCGGATCGGCATCTCGTCGTACGTGTTCTGCCAGAGGGTTCGGGCCGCGCCGATCATGCGGCGGGCGGAGGTCTCCCCCACCCCCGGCAGCGCTTGCAGGGACGCGCCCGCGTGCAGCACCTCCTGCACCGTGCCGATCCGTGCCTCGGCGAGGGGCCCGAGCCGGAGTCGGTCGCGGGTGGCGGTCTTCAACACGTCCACCGGCATGTCCCGCAGGATGCGGTGCACCTCGGCCCGTCTGACCTGTTCACCCGCGTCGCGTGCCGCCGAGCGGTAGGAGGCTTCGCCGGCCACCACCTTGTCGATTGCGGCCAACGCCTCCGGCAGCCCCTCGAAGACCGATCGGTCCATCAGCTCGGGCGCGGGGCTGGTCCGTTCGGCGAGCAGGTCGAATCGGAGCATCGGGTCGAGCAGGTCCTCGACTTTGGGCGGCCCCAGGGGGTTGGTGGGGGCGCCGAGCTGCGTCAGGCGCTCAGGCACCCCGGCCGCGATCAGCTCCCCGTGGTGACCACGTAGGAAGTCGGACGCGGTGACCGCCGACTGTTTCCGGGCCGCCCCGGCGAAGAACCGACGCACGCCGAGCAGGGGGGCCACGTCGGCGACGGCGCGGGGCACCTCGCCGGTGAGCAGGCGCAGCAGCGCACGGTCGTCGGCGGTCGGCACGGGCAGCAGGGCCCGCTCCCACAGTCGCCGCACGACGTCCCGATCACTCGCCCCGAGGGCCAGCACCCGCCACGCGGCCCGGCCGGACCGAGCGACCACGACGCTGCGCGTACGCATGGCCCGTTCGTCGCTGCCAGCCGCGTCCTGCACCGTCTGATGCCAGACTCGTACGCCCTCAGCGAGGCGACTCCACTGCCGGAAGTCCGCAGCGAGGCGCCGCATCTCGTCGCGTTCAGTCCTGTCCATGCCCACCCTCAGCGTCGATGACCGGCTGTCTGAGAGCGGTGCGGTGGGTGGTGATCGTTGACGTTCTGGCTGCTGGTTTCTCGGCGTGTCGAGTCGCTCCGACGTCAACGATCATGTGGGTGGGTGCCGGCCGGCGGAGGCCGGCGAGGACGAGGGTGATGACGCCGTCCGCGTCGGTTCGGTGGGTCGGGTGGCCATAGGTCGCGCAGATGCCCTGGAGTGCCATCAGGACCGCGCCGGCGCCGACGTCGCCGCGGATGCGTCCGGTCTCGACGGCGGCGGCCAGGAGGTCGGTGACGGCCTGGCCGATGGCTTGCACGCCGTCGGCCAGTGCGCCCGAGCGGGTGGCCATGAGCGAGGCGAAGGTGCGGGCGATGCCCTCGTTGGCGTGTAGGTAGTCGACCAGCCCGCGCAGGAATGACTCCAGCGCCTCGTCGGCGGGGAGGGTGGCCCGCAGCTCGCGGGCGCGGTCGCACATCGCGGTGATTTCGTCCCGGTAGACCGCCTCGGCCAGGGCCTCCCGGGTGGGAAAGTGGCGGTAGAGCGTGCCGGTGCCCACACCGGCCAGCTTGGCGAAGTCGTCGAAGCGCAGGTTGAAGCAGCCGCCGGCGAAGAGTTCGCGGGCCTTGGCGATCAGGGCGTCGCGGTTGCGGCGGGCGTCGGCGCGCAACGGCTTGGCCTCGGCACGCAACGGCTTGGCCTCGGCACGCAACGGCTTGGCGTCGGTCACACGGCCTCCTTTGTTGACAAGTGGAGACTGTCTCCATATCTTTCCGAAGTGGAGACAGTCTCCGATTGTAGCGTGCAAGGAGCCGCGTGAAGATCTTGATGTTCGGCCGAGGCGTGATCAGCACCGCATACGGGTGGGCCCTGGAACGGGCTGGGCACCAGGTCGAGTTCTACGTCCGGCCGGGGCGAGCGGCGGCGTACGGGGAAGCTATCGACCTTGACCTGCTCGACGCCCGGCGGCGGCCGTGGGGAAAGCGGATCGCCGAGAAGTGGCCGGTGCGCTACCGCGAGACGCTGGAGCCGGACCATGACTTCGACCTGATCGTGCTCAGCGTGCAGCACTACAGCTTCGCCGAGGCGGCGGCCTACCTGGGGCCGCGCGTGGGTGGAGCCACGGTGCTCGTCTTCAACAACCTCTGGGTCGACCCGCTGACCGCGACAGCAGACCTCCCCACCGATCAGCTGGCCTGGGGCTTTCCCGGGGCCGGCGGCGGCTTCGGCGACGACGGTGTGCTGCGGGCGGCTCTGCTGCCCATGGTCTTCTTCGGCACCCTCGACCAGCCGGCGAACGAGCGCGAACGGGCCGTACGCCAGGTGTTCCGCGAAGCCGGGTTCAGAATCCAGGAAAACTCCGACTTCCGTGGCTGGCTGGCGATCCATTTCGTCCAGAACGCCGGTCTGCACACGCAGACCCTGCGGAGGGGCACCCTGGCCAAGCCGTCGACCGGCGACATGCGCGAGATGATCCTCGCCACCCGCGAGCTACTGCCGCTGGTCGAGGCGCGCGGCGTCGATCTGCGGCGGCACCGGACCGAACTGCTGCCCCTCAACGCACTCGCCTGGCTGACTGCACCGGCACTGTCCTGGCTGTTCAATCACTTTCCGCCGATGCGTACGGTGGCGGAGGCCCACGCCAACCCCGAGGAGCCGCGCGCGGTCTGCCGCGACACCCTGGCGGAAGCACGCAGGCTCGGCGTGCCGGCACCCCGGCTGGAGGCAGCCGCGCCCCACTTCACCGGCGCAAGAACGGCCTGACACCCCGCGGCGGCCGCAATGATCACCTTGCGCGATACCGTTCACCGAGCTGATCGCGACCATGCTGCCGCGAGAACTCGACTGCGTCCGGGACACCGCCGGCCTGGCCGCAGTGACGTGGCACCCCGACCGAATCGGTCACCCTATCCGCCCTCTTACCGGTGGTGGATACCGTGCGGGCATGGATCGCCGACCTGCGGCACCATGGGCGCCAGCCATCGTCGCGCTGCTGACGGTGGCATGGCTCGGCGGCGCGCTGCTGCTGATCGGGGGGCTGTTCGCCGTCGGCATCGAGGGCTGGGCACACCAAACCAGCAACAGCGACGGCGCCGCTGCCGCTCTGACGCGTAAGGGAAACCTGGTGATGCTGGCCCTGGCCACCGAGGTGGTGGCCGGCCCGATGGCGATCGCCGTCGTGGCCGTCAGCGGCCTGTTACGCCGGACCGCCGTCGTCTACCTGATCATCGCGCTCGGTCTCGGCATACTCGTAGCGCCGTTCGCCGTCGCCGTGCTTCGGGACGTCGTCCCGTCCCCGCCTCCTTCACCAGCACCGACGCGCTGCCAGGAGTACAGCGGCGGCGATAACCGCTGCCCCGGCGGGTAGCCCGGGTTTCAGGGTTCGCTGCCCTGCTCGTCGATCATGGAGTTTCCGTCGGGACAAAGGTGGCTTTCCACCTCATTACGGCGACCAAAACTCCATGATCGACGAGAGTTCGGGCTAGGTGATGAGGAGTTTGCGGCCTATGCCGGCGCGGAATTGGGACATGGCGTCGGCGTACGACGCCAGCGGGAAGCGGTGGCTGATGAACACCTCCGGGTCGAGGACGCCGGCGGCGAAGAGTTCGGCGGCGCGTTCGAAGCTGTGCAGGACCGCCATCGAGCCGGTGATGGTGACCTCCTGGTTGTAGACGCGATACGGCTCGATGGGGACCCGGGTGGCGTATTCGGAGACACCGAACTGGAGGAAGGTGCCGGCGGGGGCGACCCGGCGCAGGCCGTCGGAGATGGCGGCTTCGACGCCGGTGCAGTCGATGACCACGTCCCAGCCGCGCGGGCGGTCCAACTCGTCGGCGTTGGCGGCGCTCGCCGAGCAGCCGAGCCGGACGGCGGTGGCGAGCCGGTCGGAGTTCGGGTCGACCACGCTGACGGTGGCCGCGCCGCAGCGTTTGGCCAGTTCCAGCATCATCAGGCCCATGGTGCCGGCACCGTAGATCAGGTAGTGGTCGGCCAGTCGCCGGGGCAGCACGTCGAAGCCGCGTACCGCGCAGGAGAGCGGTTCGATCAGCGCGGCGTCGGCCGGGGCGACGCCCTCGGGGAGGACGACGCAGTTTCGGACCGGGGCGAGGGCGTACTCGGCGGCGCCGCCGGGGACGGTGACGCCGATGGCGTTCCACCGTTCGCAGAGGTTTCCTCGGGCGCGCCGGCACTGGTAGCACTCGCCGCAGTGCAGCGACGGGTCGACCGCGACCGGGTCACCGACCCGCAGTTCGGTGACGTCCGCGCCGACCTCGACGACCGTGCCGGCGAACTCGTGGCCCGGCACGATCGGGTACGCGGGCGCGAACTCGCCGTCCATGATGTGCAGGTCGGTGCCGCAGATGCCGCACCCGGCCACGTCGACGACCACGTCCCGGGGGCCGGGCGTGGGATCCGGCACGGACTCCACGCTGATCTGACCCGGCGTGACGATGACTGCTGCTTTCACTTGACCGCCCCCATGGAGAGTCCTCGGACGAGTTGTTTCTGGGCGATCCAGCCGGCCAGCACGACCGGCAGCGACACGATCGTCGCTGCCGCGCAGAGCCGGGCCAGGAAGAGCCCTTCGGAGGTGATGAAGCCGACCAGGAAGATCGGCGAGGTGCCGGCCCGGGTGGCGGTCAGGTTGACCGCGAGGAAGAACTCGTTCCAGCTGAAGATGAAACAGATCAGCGCGGTGGCGGCCAGGCCGGGCGCGATGATCGGCAGCAGGATCCGCCGGATGGTGACCAGCAGGTTGGCGCCGTCCATCGCCGCCGCCTCGATCAGCGCGGTCGGCACCTCCAGCAGGAAGGAGCGCATCATCCAGACCGCGATCGGCAGGTTCATCGCCGTGTAGAGCACGATCAGGGTCCAGACGTTGTCCAGCATGCCGAGGTTCTGCACCAGCAGGTAGATCGGCAGCAGGGCGGCGACGACCGGCAGCATCTTGGTGCTGATGAAGAAGAACAGCACGTCGCGCCACTTGGCGACGGGCCGGATGGAGAGCGCGTACGCCGCCGGGGTGGCCAGCACCAGCACCAGCAGGGTGGAGACCAGGCTGGCCATCAGCGAGTTGAGCAGGTAGGGCGTGAGGTCCCGGTCGAAGACCTGCCGGTAGCCGTCAAGGACCGGGGTGAAGAACCAGGACGGCGGGTTGCTGGCGGCGTCGACCTCCCGTTTAAAGCCGGTCAGCATCATCCAGAGCACGGGCAGGAAGAACAGCAGGCCGGCGAGCCAGGCCAGCACGGTCCAGACCGCCCCGGTGAGGCCCGCGCTCCGCCGGGCCGGGTTCGACGTACGGGTCATCGGGGGTCCTCCATCCGGAACAGGCTGGAGATCAGCCGCAGCGCGAAGGTGGCGACCAGGATGGTGCCGATCACCACCACGACGCCGGCCGCGGCGGCCTCGCCGTACTCGAACTTGCGGAAGGTGGTCAGGTAGATCTCGTACGGCAGGTTGGTGGTGGCCCGGCCGGGACCACCCTGGGTGATGGTGAAGACCGCGTCGAAGGTCTGCACCAGGTAGATCGAGCCGAGCAGCGCACCGAGTTCCAGGTAGGGCCGCAGGTAGGGCAGGGTGACCCGGGTGAAGGTCTGCCACGGTCCGGCGCCGTCGACCCGGGCCGCCTCCAGCGTCTCCAGGGACTGACCCTGCAAGCCGGCCAGGATGATCAACATCATGAACGGGGTCCACTGCCAGACCAGCGCGGCCACCACGGAGACCATCGGGTACTGCGACACCCAGTCGGTGTTGCCGCCGAAGATGCCGTTGATCAGCCCGTACGACGGGTTGTAGATGGCGTGTTTCCAGAGCAGCGCCGCCGCCATCGGCATCACCAGGAACGGGGTGATCAGCAGGGTACGCACGATGCCCCGGCCCGGGAACCTGCGGTCCAGCAGGAGGGCCAGACCGAGCCCGAGCAGCACCGAGACCAGCACCGACGAGGCGGTCAGCACCACCGTGTTGACCAGGGCGGCGCGCAACCGGTCGTCACTGAGCACCGTCGCGTAGTTGGCCAGCCCGATGAACTCGCGGCTGCCGGGCCGCAGCGCGTTCCAGCTCTGGGTGGACAGGTAGAGGGTGAACAGGAACGGCAGTTGGGTCACCACGATGGCGAAGAGCAGGGCGGGCAGCAGCGGGGCGCGGCGGGCCCAGCGTTGCTTCCGGTCCGGCCGGGTGGGACGTACGGTGCGGCGCGGTGTCGCGTCCGCACCGGTGGTGATGGTCGTGGTCATCGGTCCACCTCGGGGCAGGGTCGGGGCCGGACGAGCCGGCCCCGACACGCGACTACCGGTGTTTGCTCGCGGCTTCCTCGGCCAGGCGTTGGCCGTCGGCGAGCGCCTCCTCGACTGTCGACTGGCCGGCGATGGCGGCCGACACCTCCTGGGAGACCTTGGTGCCGAGGTCGGCGAACTCGGGGATGCCGACGAACTGCACACCGAGCGCGGGTCGCGGCTGCACACCGGGGTTGACCGGGTCGGCTTCCTGGATGGACTTGAGGGTGATGTCGGCGAAGGCGGCGGCGGACTCGCGGTACTCCGGGATCTCGTACGTGGACTGGCGTTTGCCGGCCGGCACCCGGGACCAGCCGAGCGAGGAGCCGACAAGCTTCTCGTACTCCTTGCCGGTGGCCCAGGAGATGAACTTCCACGCGGCGTCGGCGTTCTTCGTGGTCTTCGGCATGGCCAGGGCCCACACCCAGAGCCAGCCCGACGAGTCGGTCTTGCTGACCGGGGCGTACGCGTAGCCGACCTTGCCGGCGACGGTGCTGGAGTTGGGGTCCTCCAGGGTGCCGGCGGCGGAGGTGGCGTCGTACCACATGGCGGCCTTGCCCTGGCCGAAGGTGTTGAGGCACTCGGTGAAGCCGGACTGCGGCGCACCCGGCTGGCCGTGGGCGCGCAGCAGGTCGACGTAGAACTTGGTGGCCTCGGTGAACTCGGGCGCGTTCACCTTCGGCGTCCAGTCCTGCTCGAACCAGGTGCCGCCGAAGGTGTTCACCACGGTGGTCAGCGGGGCGAAGAGTTCACCCCAGCCGGGCAGGCCGCGCAGGCAGATGCCGGCGACCCCGGCGTCCTTGTCGTCCAACTCGGCGGCGAACTGGGCGACCTGCTGCCAGGTGGGCCGCTCCGGCATGGTCAGGCCGGCGGCGTCGAAGAGTTCCTTGTTGTACATCAGGAACGACGACTCGCCGTAGAACGGCGCGGCATAGAGCTTGCCGTCCGCCCCGGAGAGCGAGGCGACGGCCGGGCCGAGCAGGTCACCCTTGTCGTAGGCGCTGTCGGCGTCGGCGTACGAACTGAGTTCGTGCAGCCAGTCGTTCTGCGCCCAGATCGGTGCCTCGTACGCCCCGATGGTGGCCACGTCGTACTGGCCGCCCTGGGTGGCGACGTCCTGGGTGACCCGGTCACGTAGTTCGTTCTCCGGCAGGATGGTGAACCGCACGGTGATGCCGGTGTCGGCGGTGAACTTGTCGGCGGTGATCCGGGCCAGGTCCTCCATCTGCGGGTTGCCGACCATCAGGACGGTGATGGCGGTGCCGTCGCCGGAGGAGCCGCCGCCGGCTCCGGAGCAGGCGGTGGCGGTCAGCCCGACCGCCAGCGCGGCGGCGAGCGCCCCGCGCCATCGGCGAGGAGATCGTGTTCTGGGCACAGCGAACCTCCGTGGTGGTGTCGTGGTGAGGTGAGAAGTGGTCGGTGGCGGCGGTCAGACCCGCAGCACCACCGGTCCGAGAAGTGAGTACCGGTGTGCTTCGGACGCCGGCAGCGCGGCGTCGGTGACGATGGTGTCGACGTCCGCGACGTCGGCGAAGCGGCAGAAGCTGTGACTGCCGAACTTGGTGTGCACGCCGCAGAAGACCACCCGCCGCGACACCTGCATCACCTTGGCCTTGACCGCCGCCACGGCGGGGTCGGGTGTGGTCAGTCCGTGCTCGCGGGAGATGCCGTTGGCGCCGACGTAGGCCAGGTCGATGACGAAGCCGGCCAGCATGCCGGTGGCCCAGTGGTCGACGGTGGCCAGGGTGCGTCCCCGGACCCGGCCGCCGAGCAACAGCACCGTGACGCTGGGGTACGCGGCCATGGCCGCCGCGGTGTGCAGGGAGGCGGTCACCATTGTCAGGGGCCGGTGGGTGGGCAACGCCTCGGCGATCAGTTGCGGGGTGTAACCCTCGTCGATGAAGATCGACTCGGCGTCGCCGAGGTGTTCGACGGCGGCGGCGGCGATCCGCCGCTTCTCCACCACCATCCGGGTGGCCCGGGTCTCCAGCGTCGTCTCGAAGCGGGCGGTCTCCACCGGGTACGCGCCGCCGTGGGTGCGGCGGACCAGCCCCTGCTGGGCGAGCAGGCTCAGGTCGCGCCGGATGGTCTCCGGTGCGGTCCCGAGGTCGGCGGCGAGGGTACGCACGTCGACGTCGCCCTGGCGGCGAGCCAGCGTGAGGATGTGGTGTCGGCGCTGGTTCGCGTCCACTGTGCACCTCCCGTCGGCTCGTGTGTCTTTTTGTAACACTGTCGCCGGGGCGGTGACTGCTGTCACATCTCGGTCAATCGGGTGGTTTTGCTGCCCGCTTCCCACCGCCGAATGGGCAGTCGACAACGGGCAAATGACGTGTTGCCCACATATCGACTGCCCGATTCGCGCTGCGACTCGCCCGTTTTCCACCCGGGACGCCCGGTCGGGCACTCGGCGGTCACTCCGGGGCGGCTCCGTTGTCGACAAGCCGGAACGTCTCCGTCACGGGCACGTCGCCAGTCTCCTCGAGGATCAGTCCCCGGGTCGGCGAATTCTGCAGATAGGCCGAGTTGTTGCTGATCACGTACACGTCACCATCGCCGTCGTCGTCGGGGGCCACTGTGAACTGCTGTCGCGGTTCGTCCGGCGCGCAAGGGGCCCCCTCGATCCGCAGCGGCTCGCTGCCCGAAGAACGCACCTCCCAGCAGGTGTCGGTCAGGTCGGTGCCGGGCTCGGCGGTGCGGATCTGGTATGTGCCGGGCCCCTGCGGCGAGAACACGAACAGTTGGCGTCCCTCGTCGCCGTCGACCTCACCCAGTTGGCCGTCGTCGAGCAGCGACAGCCCGCCCTCGAAGGCAGCCACCCGCACGATGGCGACCTTACGTTTCCCGGACAACAGCGGATCGTCGCTCTTCGCAATGGTGGGCTGGCTGGCGGACGGGCTGGCCGGCGGACTGGAGCTGCCGCCGGGTGACGGGCTCGCCTGTGCGGATGTGACGGTCGGGCCCGCCGGCCCGACCGGGTTGGTGTGCGGCGTCGCGTCGGGGCGGGTCAATGCGACACCGGTGCCGATCGCCACGACAGCGACGGCGGCCAGCGCCACCGACGCCGCCCGGCGACGGCTCCGGCGAGTGTCGCCGCGTCGCCGGATGTCGGCCACGGCCGGGACTCTCCCCTGCCCGCCGTGGCCCGCCAGCGCCCGTAGGGCGTCGTCGAGCTGGTGGTCAGAACTCATGGCTGCCCTCCTTCCACGCTCGCGTACCCCGGTTCGGCAAGCTTCGCGGCGAGCGCCCGGCGGCCCCGGGCCAGCCGCGTCTTGACGGTGTTCTCACTGGTGCCGATCTCGGCCGCGATCTCGGCCACGCTCAGCCCGACCAGGTGGTGCAGCACCACGGCCCGACGCTGCTCGGCCGAGATGTGCCGCAGCGCCGTCACGACTGCGACGTGGTCGACCGAGGTGGCCTCCACCCGCTGCTCGGACGCCTCCCGGCGATGGGCGCGCAGCCGGTTCACCGCCTTGCGCCACGCACTCACCGCCACCCGGTACGCCACCCGACGTACCCACGCCTCCGGGCTGTCGCACTGCCGCACGGCAGTCCAGCGGTCCCAGGCCCGGGCGTACGCCTCCGCCACCGCGTCCTCCGCCTCGGCCCGGTTGCCGATCATGGCGTACAGATGTCCCAACACCCGTTGCACGGACGCGGAGTAGAAAGCGTCGAACTCCGCAGCGTCACGCATCGGTCAAATTCTCCGCCCGACCTGGTTGGTTCCGGAAATCGGCACTCTACCGGCGGCCCGGCCGAAATCTTGCCAGCCGGGCCGCCATCGGGTCACTACTGGCGCGGTGCCGGTCCGTTGTCGTTGAACCGGAAGCTGTCGAACGGCGTGGCGTCGCCCAACTCCTCCATGGTCAGGCCGTTGCGCGCGGTGGTCCGCAGGAACGCCGATCGGTTGCTGATCACGTATTCGCGGGGGCCTGCCTCATCGGCCGGGGAGATCTCGAACCGCTGCGCCGGGTCGTTCGTCCGGCAGGTGGCGCCCCGCACGAACAGCGGATTCGTGTCACCTGGGTTGTGCACCTGCCAGCAGACCGGCTTTCCGGTGCCGCCGCTCTGGTATGCCTTGATCAGGTACTGTCCCGAGCCGATCGGAGTCGGTACGAACACCTGCCGTCCCTCGTCGCCGTCGACCTCGGCGAGCCGCCCGCCGTCGAACAGGGACAGCCCGGATTCGAACGCACCCACCCGGACGATCGTGATCCGACGCTTGCCGGAGAGCACCGGATCCACCGCGGCTGCCGGCGCCACTTCGGCCGCGGGTCCACCTTTGGCCACCGGCACCAGTTCGGCCGCCGGTCCCGCCCTGTCGGCCGGGGCGTCGTCTGCGGATGCCAGCGTCACGCCAAACGCCGCTGCGCCGCCGATCAATGCCACCAGGCCCGCACCGGCGAGCCACCTACGCACCAACACAATTCCTCCCGGCTGTCTCGACGCCGAGGCCCGCAGCCGCGCCGGCTGGCGGTCCTCGGTGTGTTCAGCCTGGTTGACGCCGGAGAACAGCACCGGGTTTCACCGATCCGCCAGATTTCCGGGAAGGCGCGCACAGGCAGCGCTGCGGCGGTACGCAGTGGAGTCAGCGCAGCGAGAGCAGACGTATCCCGGTGCGGATCAGGACGACCGCGCCACCGGCGGCCATGACCATGCCGATGCCGGGCATCAACTGTCCCCAGCTGCCGGTGCTGGCGCTCAGGCTGATCAGGCGGGCGGCCTGCCAGCCGACGATGAGGGCCACTGTCGCCCCGGGGATCAGGCTGTGCGCGATGGCCACCTTGCGGTGCGGCAACAGGGCGCCGGCGATGGCGAGGAACGCCACGCTGAGTGTCCACAGGCCGGGTCCGGCCATGCCGTTCAGCGTGCCGAACGGAGTGATCACCCACGGCAGCAGCGAGCCGACGAGCGCGAGCAGGCCACCGACGATCATGCCGAGACTGCCGGCGTGCAGGATGCGTCGGCGGCTCGGGACGGCGGTGGTTGCGGTGTCAGCCATGTCCGGATGCTAGGGGGCTGGCGGCCCACGACCAGCCGGCAATCGGTGAACGGTCATTCGGCATCGGTGAGCGGACCGCGACCCCTCCCGGGACCATCCCAAACCGGACGTGAATGCCGCTCGTAAGGCGCGATCGACCGCTCGTGGACGCTGCGGTACCGCTTACCGACCAGTAGCCGCGCTCCACAGATCAACACTTGCCCGACCAGGCCGGTTCACGTTCGCTGTCTGCACACCAAGGGTGTGATCGACCGCACATCCGTCGGGCAGGACCGCCGACGGATGTGCAGCTCGAACCGCGGCACCACCACCACGACCACCTGGTCGTCGTGTCGCAGCCCCTCGCCGGATCTACCGATTTCGCACCGACCAGGAGGCTTCAGACATGACCGAAGTTACCCCGGATAACGAAGCGCGTGGGGGCGCACCGCCACCGTCGTCACCACCGCCGGCGTCGCCGCCGGACAACGGCTGGCGCAAGGAGTACTGGAGCCGGAACCTGCGGCTCATGGTGATCCTGCTGGCCATCTGGTTCATCGTCTCGTTCGGCTTCGGCGTCCTGCTCGTCGAACCGTTGAACAACATCGTCATCGCCGGCTTCCCGCTCGGCTTCTGGTTCGCCCAGCAGGGGTCGATCTACGTCTTCGTGATCCTGATCCTGGTGTACGCCAAGATGATGGACCGCCTGGACAGCCAGTTCGGTGTCGACGAGCCGGAGACTGAGGGGGCGGCCAAGTGACCGACATCCAGCTCTGGACCCTGATCTTCATCGGTGCGTCCTTCGCCGTCTACCTCTACATCGCCTGGCGCAGCCGGGTGAAGGAGACCGCCGGCTTCTACGTGGCCGGCCAGGGCATCCCCACCATCGCCAACGGCGCCGCCGTGGCCGCCGACTGGATGTCCGCGGCGTCGTTCATCTCGATGGCGGGCCTGATCGCCTTCCTCGGCTCGGACGGCTCCATCTACCTGATGGGTTGGACCGGCGGCTATGTGCTGCTGGCCCTGCTGATCGCGCCGTACCTGCGCAAGTGGGGCAAGTTCACGGTGCCCGAGTTCGTCGGTGACCGGTACTCGGAGATGGTCCGCACCATCGCCGCCGTCGCCGCGATCATCATCTCCTTCACCTACGTGGTCGGGCAGATGCGTGGAGGCGGCATCGTCTTCAGCCGCTTCCTGGGCCTGGACGTCACCGGCGGCGTCATCGTCGCCGCGGTGATCATCGGCCTGTACGCGGTGCTCGGCGGCATGAAGGGCATCACCTGGACCCAGGTCGCCCAGTACACGGTGTTGATCGTCGCCTACCTGATCCCCGCGGTGGCGGTGGCTCAGCAGATGACCGGCATCCCGATCCCGCAGGTGTCGTTCGGGCAGATCCTCGACGAACTCAACGCGATAAGCGCCCAGATGGGGCTGGCCCAGTTCACCGACGCGTTCGCGGCCCGACCGCAGATCGACGTCTTCCTGGTCACCATGTCGCTGATGATCGGCACCGCCGGTCTGCCGCACGTGATCGTCCGGTTCTACACCACGAAGAGCGTGCGGGGCGCCCGCTACTCGGCGTTCTGGGCGCTGTTCTTCATCGCCCTGCTCTACACCACCGCCCCGGCGGTGGGCGCCTTCACCAAGCTCAACCTGCTCCAGGGGGTCAACGGCGTCTCGGCCGACGCGCTGCCCGCCTGGGTCAACAACTGGGCGGCCACCGGTCTGGTCACCGTCGGCGACGGGGTGACGACCATCAGTTCGGTGAGCAACAGCCCGGCCTCCGGCGCCGACCTGGTCGTCAACAACGACATCCTGGTGCTGGCCAGTCCCGAGATCGCCGGCCTGCCGGCGCCGATCGTGGGTCTGGTGGCCGCCGGCGGCCTGGCCGCCGCGATGTCCACCGCGGCCGGTCTGCTGCTGGTCATCTCGTCGTCCTTCTCGCACGACCTGTACTTCCGCCGGGTCAAGCGGGACTCGACCGACGCGCAGCGGCTGCTCGCCGGCCGGATCGCGATGGGCCTGGCGGTACTGATCGCGATCTACGCCGGCATCAACCCGCCCGCGTTCGTGGCCCAGGTGGTGGCGTTCGCCTTCGGACTGGCTGCGGCGAGCTTCTTCCCGGTCATCGTGCTCGGCATCTTCTGGAAGAGATGCAACGCGACGGGCGCGGCGGCCGGCATGATCACCGGCATGCTCTTCACCGCCAGCTACATGATCTACACGCTGCCGGTGTTCGGCACCGAGGCCAACCCGCACATCCTCGACATCAGCCCGGAGGGCATCGGCACCATCGGCGCCATCGTCAACTTCGTCGTCACGATCGTGGTGTCGAAGATGACGGCACCGCCGCCGGCCGAGATCTCCGAGATGGTGGAGAACATCCGCTACCCGTCCGAGCGGCGCGCCGTGACGGCCGGCAACACCCCGGCCTGAGCCGAACCGTCCACACCACCACCGGTCGCCGGTCCCACCATCGACGTTGGGGCCGGCGATCCGGCTCGCCCGTCAGTGTTCCCGATGGGCGCAGACCTGATCGGTCGCTAGGCGAAGATCCTCGCTGGGCTCCGTCACCACGCTGCGCGGGTCATTGAGCGCGTCGGCATGCCACATCAGCACGGGAATGGTGTGGTTCGCCAGCGCCCTACGGTGATCAGGGACGCACCGCGGGCGTCACTCGCGCAGCAGCGGCAGCAACTGGTCGCCCTGCCGCCTTATCTCGGGCAGGTACGGCGTGTCGGAGAGCACGAAGTGGGTGACGCCGAGACTCTGATATCTGCGCAGGGACTTCGCCACGTCCTGGGCGGAACCGACCAGCCAGGTGGTGCCCGCACCACCACCGCCGAACCGGCCCGGCGTGGTGTAGAGGTTGTCGTCGAGCACCTCACCCCGGGCGGCGAGGTCGAGCAGCCGTTGCTGACCGACGGCGGCATGCCGGTTCGGGTCGCGCGCCAGGATGCCAGTGCCCTTCGCCATCTGCGCGACCTTCGCCTCGGCGTCAGCCCAGGCCTGTTCGGTGGTGTCCCGCACCAGGGTGGTGATGCGCAGCCCGAACTCCAGCGGCGGGTGCTCCCGACCGAGTCGCTCGCTGAGCTGCCGCAGCCGGTCGATCCGCTCGGCGACACCGTCGAGCGGTTCACCCCAGAACAACTGCACGTCGGCCTCGGTGGCCGCGACCTGCTCGGCCGCTGCCGAGGCACCGCCGAAATAGAGCCGGGGATGCCGGCGGCCGGCCCGGACGACGGGCCGGGGCACCACCGTGGAATCGGTGACGCGGAAGTGCTCGCCGTGGTGCGTCACCCGTTCCTCGGTCCACAGTCGGCGGACGATCCGGATGAACTCCCGGGTGCGCGCGTAGCGATGCGCCTGGTCACCTTCTTCGTCGCCGTACGCGGCCAGGTTGTCCTTGCCGGACACGATGTTGACCAGCACCCGCCCCCCGGTCAGGTGGTCCAGAGTGGCGGCGGCCGAGGCGAAGTTGGCCGGCCGCCAGTAGCCGGGACGGATCGCGATCAGCGGCTGGAACGTGGTCGTCCGGGCGGCCAACGCGGCGGCGACGGTGAAGGTGTCCGGCCGCCCCCAGCCGGTGCCGAGCAGCGCTCCGCCCCAACCGTGGTCCTCCAGGGCCTTGGCCTGAGCGCTGAGCGTCTCCAGGCTGTTGTGCTTGTCGATGACGTCGTCGCCCCGGTGGCCGGGTTGCACCTGGTTGGGGATGTACCAGAGGAGTTCGAGAGTCATGTCAGTTCTTCCTGTGCGGGAACGGCGCGGGTGAGGTGGGCGAGTTGGGCCTCGCGTACGGTCGACGACTGTCCCTGGAGCAGGAAGAACAGCGCTGACCGGGCATGTAGTTGGGCGGTGTCGTCGGCGCCGAGGCCGTGCCCGGAGCGGGCCACGAGCAGAGCCCGGGTGAGGGTGCCGAGCGCCTCCAAGGTGACGACCTTGAGGGCGAGGCGCTGGTCGAGCCGGTACGAGGCGTCGGCGGCGGCGGTTGCCTCGTCGGTGAGGCCGTAGGCGTCCGCGCGCCACTGCGCGATCCGTGGCGCCCAGGTCGCGGCCAACTGCCGCGCCAGCGGGTCCGGCGCTTCGTCCAGTTCCCGCAGTACGGTCTGCGCCAGCCCGAAGTGGTACGGCCGGGCATCGCTGGCGATGGCGAGGTCGGTATGTCGCCACTGCGCGATCGGCTGGGTGCCCAGGACGTACTCCGTAGGCACGACGACCTGATCCAGCCGTACCCGTTGGGTGCGGCTGCCACTGACGGCGGCCAGGCGCAGCGGCGTGGCCCGGATGCCGTCGCCGACCGGCACCAGCGCGGTCACCACCGTGCCGGTGGCCGCCTCCACCCCGGCGACCGTGAGCACCTCGTTGAGCCCCCAGCCGCTGACCCAGGAGATCGTGCCGTCGAAGACCCAGCCAGCCGCTGTGGGTGTGGCCGAGACGTAGCGGTCCGGGAAGCGCCGTACGTCGCTGATGCCAGCGCCGACGAACAGTTCGCCCCGCAGCAGCTTCTCGGCCAGCGCAGTGGGTGGCTGCCCGCTGGCGAGACCGGCCGCGACCCGGCTGACTATCGGCGCATGCTGCGCCCAGACCAGCCAGGTGTTGACGCACGCTCCGGCGAGCAGTTCGTGCAGTCGCCGGTCGGCGGCGCGGTCGAGCCCGGCGCCGCCGTAGCTGACGGGTGCCAGATGGTTCAGCGCACCCAGTTCGGCGAGGCGGCCGATGGTCGCCTCGGGTACCTCGGTCCGGTCGGTCGCCAGCGCGGTGGGTCGCAACTCCTGCTCGGCATATCGCTGGAACCGGGCGACGAAGGGATGCCGGTCAGCCGCTGTCACGGCCTCGGCCGCGCCGGTCCGCGCCGCGCTTGCTGTCATGGTGCTCCTCGTTCCGACCCGTGATGGGTCCGCTTCGTCCGCTCGATCACCGGATGGCGCTCGACCTATGGCCGAGATCACGGTTATTTCCTATCGAGCCTATAGGTATTATAGGGCTTATGGCTGGGACGCACCTCTACTCCCGGCGCGAGATCGACTTCGCGCTCTTCGCCAGCGCGCTCTGTCTGCGCTGAGCGACCGCTACACCGCCGCCCTCCCCTGGCGGCCCACCCGCCGTTGCGGGCGACGTCGTCGTCGCCACCGGCTCCTACCGCTCGCCCACTCACTGCCGCCGTCCGGCACGCCTCGCCCCACCTGGGACGACGCGCCGGGTCGGCGGCGTACGCGCATTCCCCCCACCGGCAGCCGGGCTGCCGCAGCCCCCCTTGACCATGAAAGAAGCCGATGTCTGACCTTCGAAGTTCCATCGAGAACGCCACACCGGGCCGCCGCATCTGGCCCTGGATCGCTGGACTCGCCGTACTGGTGCTCATCGCCGGGATCGGATTCGCCGCCACTCGCGGCAGCGACTCCGCCGACCAGGCCGCCGGCGACGGCGACCCGGTGCGCGGCGGCACCCTGGAGTTCGCGCTCATCGACTACCAGCGCAGCCCGGACCCGCACTGGGGCACCAACTACGCCGAATCGTTGATCGGCAACAACGTCACCGACAAGCTGACCTGGCAGGACCCGGACACCGGTGAGATCACCCCGTGGCTCGCGGAGTCCTGGGAGTACAACGCCGACCTGACCGAGTTCACCTTCCGGCTGCGCAAGGACGTCACCTTCAGCGACGGCAGTCCGTTCAACGCCGCGGTGGTCAAGGCCAACTTCGATCAGTACGTGCGCGGCGACGAGAAGCTCGGCATCAACCCCAACGGCGCCGTTCTGCTGCCCGGCTACCTGGAGACCCAGACGCCGGACGGGTACACCGCGGTGGTGCGCTTCGCCAAGCCGCTGGCCAGCTTCCTACAGGCGTCCGCGTTCACCGCCAACGCCCAACCCGGCTTCCTGTCGCTCGCCACGCTGAAGCTCAGCGCCGAGGAACGGACCGACCCGACGAAGATCATCGGCACCGGCCCCTTCGTCTACGAGTCGTGGGAGGAGCAGGTCAAGACGGTCCTCGTCAAGCGCAAGGACTACCGCTGGTCACCACCGGCGATCGGCCACGACGGCGAGGCGTACCTGGACCGGATCGTCTTCAACACCATCCCCGAGGCCAGCGTCCGCACCGGCTCCCTGGCCTCCGGCGCCATCGACGCCACCCTCGACGTCGGCACCACCGACGAGGCGCCCCTGACCGCCCAGGGCTTCAAGATCATTCATCGCGGGGTCTCCGGCACCGCCATCTTCTTCAACCTCAACTCCCAACTGTTCCCGACCAACGGCATCGCGGTACGCAAGGCGATCCAGCTCGGCTGGAACCGCGAGGCCGTCAAGCAGACGGTGCTCACCGACTCGTACTCCGTCGCGACGTCGGTGCTCGCCCCCTCGGTGCCCGGTTACGCCGACTACAGCGGCTCGGTGCTGCGCTACGACGCGGCGGCGGCCAGCCGGCTGCTCGACGAGGCCGGCTGGACGCCGGGGCCGGACGGCATCCGGGTCAAGGACGGCAAGAAGCTGGTAGTCAAGCTGCTCGGCATCAGCAACCTGGTGGTGAACAAGCCGGCCTACGAGTCGGTCCAGCAGGACCTGAAGAAGATCGGCATCGACCTGCAACTCACCGTCGTACCCATCCCCGACTACGCGGCCCACGCGGGCAACGCGAAGGCCGAATGGCACATCACCGCCGCCAACCGGTCCCGCAACGACCCGGCCGTGCTCAATCTGCAGTACAGCCCGCTGCTCGGCAACGGCGCGTACGTCACCGAGGACTCCACCGGGGTGGACGTCGCCGAGGTCACGGAAACCCTGGGCAAGCTCGAACTCACCCTCGACCCGGCCCAGCGCAACCAGTACGCCAAGGCCGCCCAGGACCTCCTGCTGGAGAAGTACGCCCTGGTCAACCCGATCTACAACCCGTCGCAGGTGATCGCGCACGCGGACTACGTGCACGGAATCATCTTCGACGCCCAGTCCCGCAACCACTTCGTCGATGCCTGGAAGAGCAACGGCAAGTGACGGTCGGTGGTCGCCGGGAGCTTCCCGTTCCCGGCGACCACCCCGACGCCCTGGGAAGGAAGATCGTGCTCCGCTACATCGCGCTGAAGGTCGGCCGGGCCCTGTTCGTGGTCTGGGCCGCGTTCACGTTGACCTTCGTTCTGCTGTTCGTGCTGCCGGCGAACCCGGTGGATCTGCTCTTCGACCCAGCCGAGATCAACACCGTGCCGCCCGAGGTCCGCGAGCAGGTGGCGGCGAACTACGGCTTCAACAAACCGGTCTCGTTGCAGTACCTCGACCGGCTCGGCCACGCCCTCGTCGGTGACTTCGGCAACTCGGTGCAGTCCGGCCGGCCGGTGACGACCGCGATCCTCGGCGTGCTGCCGAGCACCCTGGTACTGGCTGCCGGCGCGCTGGTGCTGGCCCTGCTCATCGCCTTCGTGATCGCGCTCGTCGCCACCGCGACCCGGCACACCTGGGTACGCAACCTGGTCGAGGCGCTGCCCTCGGCGGCGGTGTCGGTGCCGGTCTTCCTCTCCGGGATCCTGATCCTGCAGGTCTTCTCGTTCCGGCTGGGCTGGTTTCCGGCCTTCGGCGACGACGGCCTCGCAAGTCTCGTGCTGCCGCTGATCACATTGGCGATCCCGGTGGCGGGACCGATCGCCCAGTTGCTCGTCCGCAGCTTCGGCACCGAGTTCCACTCCGGCTACGTCACGACGAGTTGGGCCAAGGGTGCCACCCGTGGCCGGATCATCATCGGCGACGTCTTCCGCAACGCCAGCCTGCCGGCGCTCACCATCGCCGGCATCACCTTCGGCAACCTGATCGCCGGCTCCGTCATCACCGAAACCGTCTTCGCCCGCCGAGGCATCGGCCGGATGACGCAGAACGCGATAAACACCCTGGACGTCCCGCTGGTCCAGGGAATCGTCGTGCTGGTGGCGGTCAGCTTCGCGTTGATCAACCTGATCGTCGACCTGATCTATCCACTGCTGGACCCGCGGCTGCGGGCCACACTCGCCGCGCCCGGCGCCCCGGCGGCGTGAGGAGACCGCGATGACCACCGAACTGGACACGCTCGCCCCGCCACGCCCGTCGGCCACGATCCGGAGCGCGACGGCAACCGGCCGGCGGGTCACCGCCCGCGCGGCGCTGCGGAGAGTCGGAGAACTCGCCCAGCAACCGACCCTCGTGATCGCCTGGGCGATCGTACTGGTGGTGATCGGCTGGGCGATCGCGCCGTCGTTGTTCACCTCGTACGGCCCGTACGACGGCGACCCCGCCGCGAGCTTCGCCCCGCCCAGCGCCGAACACTGGTTCGGCACCGACCGACTGGGCCGGGACCTCTTCGCCCGCAGCGTCTACGGTGCCCGCACCACCCTGACCGCGACGCTGCTGGCCATCCTGATCGCCTTCGGGGTCGGCACGCTGATCGGTCTGATCGCCGGCTTCGCCAAGGGCACCGTGGACACCGCGATCATGCGGGTGATCGACGTCTTCCTGGCCATCCCCGGCCTGCTGCTGGCCATGGTGGTGGTGTCGGTGCTCGGCTACTCCACGCACAACATCGCGCTGGCCGTCGGCATCTCCTCGATCGCCTCGTTCGCCCGGGTGATGCGGGCCGAGGTGTTCACCGTGCTGACCCAGGACTACGTCAAGGCGGCCTACGGTCTCGGGGTCAGCCGGCTGGGGGTGCTGGCCCGGCACGTCGTACCCAACTCGCTCAGCTCGGTGATCGCGCTGGCCGCCCTCGAGGTCGGTGCGGCGGTACTCGCCGTGGCCTCGCTCGGCTTCCTCGGCTACGGCGCGCCACCTCCACAACCGGAGTGGGGCCTGCTGGTCGCCGAGGGCCGGGACTACGTCGCGGTCCACCCGTGGACCTCCATCCTGCCCGGTGCGGCACTCGCCGTCGTCGTCATCGCCGCGCACCGCATCAGCACCTCGTTCCGGAAGGGCCAGCGCCGATGACCGAGACCGCGCCCGACGACAGCACCGCAGCGGCTGATCCGCTGCTGCGGATCAGCGACATCACCATCGAGTACCGGACCGGCCGCCGCCGGTGGACCCCCGCGGTGCGGGGCGTCAGCCTGCACGTCGAGCCGGGCGAGTTCGTCTCGCTGGTCGGCGAGTCCGGCTCGGGCAAGACCACCCTGGTGCAGGGCGCGCTGGGCCTGCTGCCGGCGGCGGCCCGGATCCGGGCCGGCACGATCGCGTACTCCGGGGTCGACGTCACCGGCTGGAACGACAGGCGGTTGGCGCTGGTCCGCGGCAACTACGTCGGTTTCATTCCGCAGGACCCGAACACCGCGCTCAACCCGGTCAAGAAGATCGGTCAACAGGTGATCGAAGCGGTCCGGTTCAACCAACCCCGCTCGAACAAGGCGGCACAGTATCGCGAGGCGGCGCTGAGCAGTCTGCGCACCGCCGGGCTGACCGACCCCGAGCGGGTGTTCCAGCAGTACCCGCACGAACTCAGCGGCGGCATGAAACAACGGGCGCTCATCGCGATCGCGCTCGCCGGCCAACCGAAAATCATCATCGCTGACGAGCCCACCAGCGCCCTCGACGTCACCGTGCAGAAGGTCATCCTCGACCACCTGATCCGGTTGCAGGACGACCTCGGCATCGGCATCCTGCTGGTCACCCACGACCTCGGGGTGGCGTTGGATCGCTCCGACCGGCTCCTGGTCATGCGCGACGGCGAGGTCGTCGAGCAGGGCCCGGTACGCCAGGTGCTCACCCAACCGGCGAACGACTACACCCGTCGGCTGCTCGACGCCGCCCCGGCCCGGCACCACGGCCGCCTCGAACCAGCCACAGGCGTACGCACGGTGGCCGCCGACGCGCCGGTGGCGCTGCGGGCCCACGCCCTGACCAAGACCTACCAGTTGCGGGGTCGGCGCCCACACCGTGAGCTGCGCGCCCTGGACGCCGCCGACCTGCTCGTCCGCGCCGGCACCACACATGCCATCGTCGGCGAGTCCGGGGCGGGAAAATCCACCCTGGCCAGCATTCTGGTCGGCTTCACCACCGCCGACCACGGCACCGTCCAGGTCGGTGACCGGGAGTTGACCAGCCTGCGGCACACCCAACTGCGGGAGCTGCGCCGCGACCTGCAGTTCGTGTTCCAGAACCCGTTCACCTCGCTCGACCCCCGGTTCCCGGTCAGCCGGATCATCGCCGAGCCGCTGCACGCCTTCCGGCTGCTGCCGGGCAAGCAGCAACGGCGGGCCCGGGTGGTCGAGCTGCTCAGGTCGGTGGCGCTGGACGAGAGCTACCTGGACCGGCTGCCCAGCCAGCTCTCCGGGGGGCAGCGGCAGCGGGTCGCCATCGCGCGGGCGCTCGCCCTCAACCCCCGGATCCTGGTGCTCGACGAGGCGGTCAGCGCGCTCGACGTGTCGGTGCAGGCACAGATCCTGCAACTGCTCGTCGACCTGCAGGCCGAACTCGGGCTCAGCTACGTGTTCGTCACCCACGACCTCGGTGTGGTCCGGCTCATCGCCGATGACGTCACGGTGATGCAGGACGGCGTCGTGGTCGAGACCGGCGAGGTCGAGCAGGTGTTCCACGCCCCACAGCACGCGTACACCCGGCAGCTGCTGGCGGCGATGCCGGGCACCCGGCTCGCCGCCGACGCCCGTTAAGGAGTGAGGCCATGTCCCGTCAGCTGCACCTGAACGTCAACATCCTCAACGCGGGGGTTTTCGGTGGCTCGTGGCGCTTCCCGGGCACCGACGCCACCGCCAGCTACACCATCGCGCACTACACCTCGATCGCCAAGAAGGCCGAGCAGGCCAAGCTGGACGCCGTCTTCCTGGCCGACGGCCCCGCCCTCGACCCGAGCATCGCGCACCGTACCGGCAACAACCTGGAACCCAGCACCGTGTTGGCGCGCATCGCCGCGCAGACCGAACGGATCGGCCTGATCGCGACGCTGTCCTCGTCGTACAACGATCCGGTCGAGGTGGCCCGCCGGCTCGGCGACCTCGACCACGTCAGCGGTGGCCGGTTCGGCTGGAACGTGGTGACCACCGCCGGCTCGGTGGCGGCGCGCAACTTCGGCCGCGCCAGCGAGCCGGAGCACGCCCAGCGGTACCGACGCGCCGCCGAGTTCGCCACCCACGTGGTGGCAAGTTGGGCGGCCCGGACCGACCTCGTCTCACCGCAGGGCCGACCGGTGGTGGTCCAGGCCGGCGGCTCCCGGGACGGCCGCCGGCTGGCCGCCCAGGTCGGCGAGGTCATCTTCTCCGCCGACCAGGATCTTGCGCACGCCCGGGCGTTCCGCGCCGAGATCCGCGCCGGTGCCGCCGAGTTCGGCCGGCGACCCGAGGAGGTGGTGATCCTGCCCGGGATCTCCACGGTGGTGGGCAGCACCGAGGCCGAGGCCCGGGCCCGTCGGGCACTGCTCGACGACCTGCTGCCCGACGCGTACGCCCGCGCCCGGCTCGCCGGCCAGCTCGGCTTCTCCCTCGACGGGCTCTCCGACGACGAGCCGATCCCGGCCGAGCTGCTGGTGGAACCCGACGCGGCCGGTGGCTCGCAGACCTTCTTCCGGATCGTCAAGACGATCATCGACACCGAGAATCCGACGCTCGGTCAGCTGCTGAAGAAGCTCTCCGGAGGTGCCGGTCACCGCATCGTCGTCGGCACCCCGGAGCAGATCGCCGACGACATCGAGACCTGGTTCCGGGCCGGCGCGGCGGACGGCTTCAACGTGATGCCCGATGTCCTGCCGTCGGGCTTCGACGACTTCGCCGACCACGTCGTGCCCGAGCTGCAGCGGCGCGGCCTGTTCCGGACCGAGTACGACGGGCGGACCCTGCGCGAGCACCTCGGGCTGCCCCTGCCATCCGCACATCTGGAGGTCACTGCTTCATGAGTACCGCTGTTCAACTCGCGCTCGGGGTCGGCGTGCCCGATCCACACCGGTCCGACGGTCCGACGGTGGTGTCCCTCGCCGCGGCCCGCACCATCGCGGCAGTGGCCGAGCAGGTCGGGCTCGCGGCGATCCGACTCGTCGACGGCGGACCGTCCGGGCGTACCCTCGACCCGACGGTGGTCGCCGGCTACCTCGCCGGTGTGCACGGCGGCGTCGGATACGTCACCGAGATCCCGACCACCCGGCATGCGCCCTACAACGTCGCCCGCCGGGTGCTCTCCCTCGACCGGGCCACCGCCGGCCGCGTCGGCATCGCGTTGCAGGCGGGCCAGGGCGACGAGGTGAGCGCGGTGACCGCGCCGGTTCCCGACGCGACCGACCCGACCCGACGGTGGACCGAGTACGCCCGGGTGCTGACCCGGCTGTGGGAATCGTTCCCACAATCCGCGCTGATCGGCGACCAGCAGGCCGGGGTCGTCGTCGACACGGCACGCGTCACGCCGATCAACCACGAGGGCGTGTTCTACCGGGTCGCCGGCCCGTTGGACGGCCCGTCGTCCCGGCAGGGACGTCCGGTCATCGTCGCCGACCTCGGCGCCCTCGACGCGACGGCGGTCGCCGAATCCGTAGACGTCGTCGTGGTGGACCGGTCGTCCGCCGCCGACGCGGACGCCACGGTGACCGAGGCTCTGGGCCGCGTCGGCCGGTCCCGCCACGACGTCGCGCTGCTCGGCCGCGCCGACCTCGCCGGGTACACCCCGGCAACCGCCGGCACCTACGGCGACGAACTGCGCGACTGGGCCGCCGAGCATCGGCTCGACGGCGTCGAACTGGTCGCCAAGGGCGGCAGCGACGCGATAGTCACCGCGCTGCGCACGGTGGTGCCGCGGCTGACCGATCCGGCCAGCACGCCGGCCACGCTGCGCGCCGCGCTGGGCCTGTCCGAGGTCGCGGCGGTACTGGCATGAGCGCCGTCGCCGCCGCCGTCGAGTACACAGTGGCCGGGATCCGGGCCGGCAGCGCGCCGATCCTGGCCCGGCTGGCCGCCACTGCCGCCCGCCGCGAACAGGGCCGCGACTACGCCTTCGACGACGTGCGGGCCCTGGCCGAGCAGCGGATCACGCTGACCGGGATAGCCACCGCCGACGGCGGCGCGGGCGGCGCGGTGCGGGACGTGGCCGATCTGATCATCGCCATCGCCCGCGCCGACTCCAACGTCGCCCAGGCGCTGCGGGGCAGCTTCCTCACCGCCAATCAGGTAGCCACCCGCGCCGACCTGCCGAACCGGGCCACGACCCTGCGCCGACTGCGCAACGGCGACCTCTTCGCCGGCACCGGCAACGAACGCACCGGCGGGGCCAGTGGATCGGTGCACACCACCATCCGGCCCGACGGCGACGGGCACGTGATCAACGGCGAGAAGTACTACTCGACCGGCGGTCTCTACGCCTCCTGGTTCTCCGGCTCGGCAAAGGACGCCGAGGGCAAGGTGTACGGGTTCACCGTGCCGGTGGACCGTCCGGGCGTGCAGCGCCTCGACGACTTCGACGCGGTCGGCCAGCGCCTCACCGCCAGCGGCACCACCCGGCTGGTGAACGTACGGGTCTCCGCCGACGAGGTGGTGCTCCGCGACACCACTCGGCTGGACAACCCGTGGCTGGGTTCCTTCGCCCAGCTGTACCTGGCCGCGATCGAGGCGGGCATCGCCGCCGCCGCACTCGACGACGCGGTGCGGTTCGTCCGCGAGCGAGCGCGGCCGATCAAACACAGCACAGCGACCAACAGCAGCGACGACCCGTACGTGCGGCAGACCGTCGGCGAGATCGCCGCCCGGGCCCAGGCCGCCCGATCGGTGGTGTTGTTCGCCGCCGAGGCCCTGGACGGCCTGTCCGCCGTACGTGGTCCGGCGGCGCGGGCCGCGGGCGCCGAGGTGGCGGTGACCGTGGCGCAGAGCGGGGTGGTCGCCATCGAGTCGGCGTTGCGCGCCGCCGAGTTGCTCTTCGACGTCGCGGGCGGGTCGATCACCGGCCGCCAGTTCGGTCTCGACCGGCACTGGCGCAACGCCCGCACGGTCGCCAATCACAACCCACGGCAATGGAAGGCGGCCGTGTCCGGCGCGTACCACCTGGTCGGCGAGGAGCCGCCGACCACAGGTCTGTTCTGAGCAGCGAAGGGAAAACCATGACCATCAAGGTGAACCGTGTCCTGGGACGCAGCGGCGTGCCGGTCAGTCCGTTGGCGCTGGGCGCGATGAACTTCGGCCGGTGGCAGGAGGAGGCGGAGAGCATCCGGATCATCCAGGCCGCGCTCGACGCCGGCATCACCGTCGTCGACACCGCCGACGTGTACGCCCAGGGCACCTCGGAGGAGATCGTCGGCAGGGCGTTGCAGGGACGCCGCGACGATGTCTTCCTGGCCACCAAGTTCCACGGCCAGATCGGCGACAATCCGCAGCACGCGGGGAACTCGCGCCGCTGGATCGTGCGCGCCGTGGAGGACAGCCTGCGCCGGCTCGGCACCGACTATCTGGACCTGTATCAGGCGCACCGGCCGGATCCCCACACCGACCTGCTGGAGACGTTGCAGACCCTCACCGACCTGATCCGACAGGGCAAGATCCGCTACTACGGCACCTCGGTGTTCCCCGCCCATCAGCTTGTCGAGGCGCAATGGCTGGCCGACAAGCACGGCCTCATCGCACCGCACACCGAGCAGCTGCCGTACTCCCTACTCGTGCGCAGCGCCGAGCGGGAGGTCTTCCCGGTCACCCGCAAGTACGGCGTCGGGGTGCTCAGCTACGGCCCGCTGGCCGCCGGCTGGTTGTCCGGCGGCTACCGGGTCGGTGGCGAGCAGCCGCAGTCGGCCCGCGCCGACCACATCCCCGGTCGGTTCGACATCGGCCTGCCCCGCAACCAGCGCAAGTTGGCGGCCGCGGACGCCCTGGCGCAACTGGCCGAGGCCAACGGCCTGACGCTTATCGACCTGGCGTTGGCGTTCGCGCTGAACCATCCGGCGGTCAGCACCGTCATCGTCGGCCCGCGGACCCTCGATCACCTCGACAGCTACCTCAAGGCCGCCACTGTCGAACTCGACGGGCAGATCCTCGACCGGATCGACGAGATCGTCGAACCGGGTACGCATTTCATCGAACGCGACACCGGCCGGGACACCCCGTCCCTGGCCCCGACCGCGCTACGGCGCAACCAGGGAGCGACCGCATGAGCTATGGCACCTTCGAACAGACGTACGCGGCGGCCGAGGACCGCTACCAGCAGGTGGCGTACCGCCGCACCGGCAACTCCGGTCTCGACCTGCCCGCGTTCTCCTTCGGGCTGTGGCAGAAGTTCGGCACCGACCACCCGTTCGACACCCAACGCGAGATCGTGTTGCGCGCCTTCGACCTGGGCATCACCCACTTCGACAACGCCGACCGGTACGGCCCGCCGCACCGCGCCGCGCAACAGTTCTTCGGCAAGGTGCTCAAGCGGGACCTGGCTCCGTACCGGGACGAGTTGATCCTGTCCACCAAGGCCGGCAACCCGATTGGTCCCAGCCCGTACCTCAGGGGCGGCTCCCGCAAGTCGCTGCTCACCTCGCTGGAGCACAGCCTGCGCGACCTCGGCACCGACCGCGTCGACATCTTCTACAGCCACAGCCCCGATCTGAGCACTCCGCTGGAGGAGACGGTCGGTGCGCTGGTCAGCGCCGTGCAGCAGGGCAAGGCGCTCTACGTCGGCATCTCCAACTATCCGACGGAACGGGCGCAGGAGGTCGTCGCGCTGTTGCGCCAGGCCGGCGTCCCGCTGCTGCTGCACCAGCCGCGATACTCGATCTTCGATCGGCGTCCCGAACAGAACGGTCTGCTCAAGCTGGCCGCCGAGGAGGGCTTCGGGCTGGTCGTCTACTCGCCACTGGCCCAGGGTCTGCTCACCGACAAGTACCTCACCGGCATCCCGGAGGGTGCCCGGGCCAGCAACAGCGCCTTCCTGAAGCCCGACGTCATCGACGACACCTACCGGCAGCGGGCTGCCGCGCTCAACCGGATCGCCGAGGAGCGGGGCCAGTCACTGGCCCAGTTGGCGTTGCAGTGGGTGCTGCGGCAGCCGCAGGTCACCTCGGCGCTGCTCGGCGCCAGCTCGACCTGGCAGTTGGAGCACAACATCCGGGCGCTGGACTTCCCGCCGCTGACCGAGCAGGAACTGGCGCTGATCGACGAGCACGGCGTACACGGGACGGGACTGAAGCTCTGAGATGGCCGGCTTCCACCTCAACGTGTCCCTGATGACCCCCGGTCATTTCCGGCACGCCTGGCGACTACCGCACGTCGACCCGCTGGCCTATCTGGACATCGATCACTTCCGGCGGTTGGCCCGGATCGCCGAGGACGCGAAGATCGACGCGGTCTTCCTGGGCGACGGGCCGGCGCTGGGCGCAGAGGTCGGCCAGGCACCCGGCACCGGACTCGATCCGCTCGTCCTGCTCGGCCACCTGGCGGCCGTCACCACCCACCTCGGCGTGGTGATCACCTGCTCGACGACATACAACTCGCCCTACAACCTGGCCCGCCGCTTCCAGGCGCTCGACCACGTCACACGGGGTCGGGCAGCCGTCAACATCGTCACCACCGGCACGCCGGCCGCCGCCGCCAACTTCGGCCTGACCGCACACCCCGACAAGCAGACCCGCTACCGCCGGGCGTACGAGTTCCTGGACGTGGTCACCCGGCTCTGGGACGCCTGGGAACCCGAGGCGGTGGTCGCCGACAAGGCCAGCGGCCGCTACGCCGACCCGAGCCGCATCCATCGGCTCGACCATGTCGGTGAGTTCTTCTCGGTGGCCGGACCGCTGCCGGTGCCGGCCGGTCCGCAGGGCCGGCCAGTCATCGTCCAGGCCGGTGGCTCCCCCGGTGGGCTGGCGCTGGCCGGTGCCTTCGCCGACGTCGTGTTCACCGTGGCGCAGACCCAGGCCACCGCTGTCGCGTTCCGTGACGAGGTGCGTCGGCACGCGGTGGCGGCCGGGCGGCAACCCGACGACGTGCAGGTCTCCCTCGGCGTGGTGGTGCTGGTGGCGGCGACCGAGGAGGAGGCCCGACGCCGGGAACGGGAACTCTACGACACCCTCCCGGTCGAGCAGTTGACCGTCGGCCTCACCCGCAACCTGGGGCTACCCGATGGCGTGTTCGGCCCGGACGACCCGATCACCGTCGACGACCTGCCCGACCTGATTCCCGGCGACGCGTTCTCCACCGGGTTCAGCACCGCCGTCCGGGCGCTGATCGCGGCCGGTCCGCGTACCCCGCGCGAGCTGATCCAGCGGGGTGCCGGCGGGGCCGGGCACCGGCTGCTGGTGGGCACGCCAGAGCAGGTCGCCGACGACCTGGAGTCGTGGTACGCGGCCGGCACCGCCGACGGCTTCACCGTGATGCCGGCGGACACCGCCGTCGATCTGGAGAACTTCGCCCGGTTGGTGGTGCCGATCCTGCAACGGCGGGGCCTGTTCCAGCGCGAGTACCACCATCCCACGCTGCGGGGTCGGCTCGGCCTGCTCGGGCCCCGCCCGACGTCCCCGCGCCCGGGGATCGACGGCACCGGGGAGCTGTTCTCCGCCGCCGCGCGCTACGGCGATCCGTCGGTGGCGCTCGGCGTGGCCACCGACGTCATCCGGCTGCAACTGGCGCACCGCTCGGTCCGCAGGTTCGGCCCTCGCGACGTCACCGACGACGAGCTGACCGCGCTGATCGCGGCGGCGCAGTCGGCTGCCACCTCCTCCAATCTTCAGCCGTGGAGCGTGGTGGCGGTACGCGACCCGGACCGCCGGGCACGTCTCTCGGCACTCGCCGGTGGCCAGGAGTTCATCGCCCAGGCCCCGCTGTTCCTGGTCTGGATCGCCGACCTCGGTCGGGCCCGCCGGCTGGCCGACCACGCCGGGACGCCGCTGGCTGCCACGGACTACCTGGAGAGCACCCTCATCGGTTTCGTCGACACCGCGCTGGCGGCGCAGAACGCCGTGCTGGCGGCGGAGTCACTCGGTCTGGGCACCGTCTTCGTCGGGGCGATCCGCAACCATCCTGAACGGGTCGCCGCCGAGCTGGGCCTGCCCCGTCACGCGGTGGCCACGTTCGGGCTGGCCATCGGCGCGCCGGACCCCTCCGAACCGGCCGGCGTCAAACCACGGCTGCCCCTCGACGCGGTCCTGCACCGGGAACGCTACGACGTCGACGCCGCCGACGCGCACCACGCGACGTACGACGAGCGGCTGGGCGCATACCAGAGCCGGTACGGGCTGTCGGGCACGTGGACCGAGCGGGTGCTCGCCCGACTCAGCGGACCGGAGTCCATGGCCGGACGACACCGCCTCCGGGAGGCGCTGGAAGGCTTGGGACTACCGTCCCGCTGACGCTGCCGGGGCCGACCTGATCCGGGCCGCACAGCGGGCCAGGCGTTGAGTGCCAGCTCCGCGGTCCCGGTCAGTTCGGCCACCGTGGCCCCGTCCCGGGCGGCGGCGGTGGCCGCCCCGGGACGGGTCGGGATGTCACGGTGCGGCGGCGGAGTCGGTAAGCAGCGGCGCCGGGTCGGGGGTGCGGTAGGCGCTGAACATGGTGTGCTGCCGTAACGCGAAACCGAGTGACAGGTACAGCCGGATGGCCCGGGTGTTGGCGGCCGACGTGTGCAGGAACGGCGTCTCCCCCCGGGCCACGATGCCGGCGGCCACCGCCCGCACCAGCCGGGACGCCAACCCCATCCCCCGGTACGCCGGATCGGTGCAGACCGCACTGATCTCCGTCCAGCCCTTCGGGTGCAGGCGTTCACCGGCCATCGCCACCAACTTGCCGCCGATCCGGATCCCCAGGTAGGTACCGAGTTCGATGGTTCGCGTCTTGAACGGTCCCGGCTCGGTACGGGCCACCAGGTCCAGCATCTCCGGCACGTTGCCCGCACGCAGCCGCACCGCCTCCTGGTCGGGCGCGGCGCGCAGGTTGGTGGCAACCATCTGCACACCCGGAATCTGCGCCACCGTGTCCCACCCGGCCGGCGGGGTGCTGATCACTCCGGCCACCACGACCTCGGTCCCCGGGCCGATCAGCGCGGCGAGGTCGGCCCAGGCCCGTTCGTCGTAGTCGGCGGCCAGGGTGGCGAAGGGTGCGACGTCCGGGTGGTAGCGAGCCGCCTGGCCGTTGACCTCGGCCAGGTGGGCGTGTGGGCCGGTCAACGCCGCCCACACCGGGCTGTCCAGAATGTGCGTCACAGTGCCCCCATGTTCAGGATCGCGGGAGACCCGGCGGGTTGACCTCGGAGGTCGGGATGGCCTCGTCGCCAAGCCCCCACCGGTTCAACACCTCCTGATATTTACCGTTCTTGATTACCACGTTCAGCGCCTCACTGAGCGCCGGCACCAGGTTGTTGCCCTTCTGGGTCATCGCGGCGATCTGGGCCGGCACCTCGCCGCCGCCCGGCACCACCCCAACGATCTTGGTCTCGCCGCTGACGGTGGCGTGGTAGACCAACGCCGGGTTGGGCCCGAAGTACGCGTCGATCCGCCCGGAACGCAACGCCAACTGGTACTCCGTCGGACGCTGGCAATAGACGATCTTCGCCTCCGCCAGGCCGGCGGCCTTGTTCTGCTTGTTCCAGTTGAGCAGCACCTGCTCCTGGTTGGTGCCGGAGCCGACGGAGACGGTGAGCCCGGCGATGTCCGCCGGCTTCTCGATCTTCTCGATCTTGCCGTCCTTCTTCACCTCCCAGCCGAGCGAGTCCACCCGGTACGAGGCGAAGTCGTAGATGTCCTTGCGCTCCTCGGTGACGGTGATGTTGGAGAACCCGACCTCGTTCTGCCCGGAGCGGATGACCAGGAAGAGGTTCTCCCAGGAGGTGGGGTTCAGCTCCAGTTCCAGGCCGAGCACGTCGGCGACCAACTGGGCGATGTCCGGTTCGACGCCGATCAGGGTGCGGTCGTCGTCGGCGCGGAACGCCAGCGGCGGGGCACCCTCACCGCTGACACCGACCGCGAGTTTGCCGTCGGCGCGGATCGGCTCGGGCACCTTGGCGGCGATCTCGTCGACCTTGTCAGCCCGGATCCGCTGCTGGTCCGGACTGGTGTTGATCACCTGGCTGCCGGTTCCGGCGGAGGGGTCGGCGACCACCTCCCGTTCGGCGTCCGGCGTACCGCAGGCGGCCAACGCCAACACACCGGCCAGGGTGAACACGACAGCATGGTGCCATCGAGGCATGAAGACTCCTTAACTCAGAGGACTTTTGCGAGGAAAGCGCGAGTGCGTTCGTGCTGCGGGTCGTCCAGGACCTGGCCGGGTGGGCCCTGCTCGACGATCCGGCCGTCGTCCATGAAGACCACGGTGTCGGCGGCCTCGCGGGCGAAGCCGACCTCGTGCGTGACAACGATCATGGTGGTGCCGCCCCGGGCAAGGTCCCGCATGACGTCGAGGACCTCGCCCACCAGCTCCGGATCCAGGGCCGAGGTCGGCTCGTCGAAGAGCACCACCTTCGGTTCCAACGCGAGCGCCCGGGCGATGGCGACGCGCTGCTGCTGGCCGCCGGAGAGCTGGCGCGGATAGCTGCGCGACTTCTCGGCCAGGCCGACCCGGTCCAGCAGGCGGACAGCCTGCTCGGTGACCTCGCGTCGCGGCCGGCCCTGCGCCGACACCGGCGCCTCCACGACGTTCTCCAGCACGGTCAGATGCGGGAACAGGTTGAAGTTCTGGAAGACGAAACCGATGTGCGTACGCTGCCGCAGCACCTCGCGTTCCTTGAGCTCGCGTAGCCGCCCGCCGACCTGCCGGTAGCCGACGAGTTCACCGTCGATGCGGACGTACCCCCGGTTCACCTTCTCCAGGTGGTTGATGCTGCGCAGCAGCGTCGACTTGCCCGAGCCCGACGGGCCGAGGATGACCACCACCTGGCCGGCCAGCACCGTCAGGTCGATCCCGCGCAGCACCTCCAGCGGACCGAAACTCTTGTGGATGCCGCGCAGTTCCACCATCGGCCGGCTCATCGGGGGGCCTCCTGGTCGAGCGCGGCGGCGAGCCGGGCATGGTCCTCGCGTCGCTGGCGGCGGGCCTCGGCGAGGGTGGTCAGCGCCCGGCGGATGCGCTGCCAGGGCGTCGGTGCCAGGACACGCACGGCACCACGGGCGTAGTAGCGCTCCACGTAGTACTGGACGATGGAGAGCACGGTGGTCAGGGCCAGATACCAGATCGCCGCCACCAGCAGCAGGGCGATCACCCGCCCGTTGCGGGCGTAGATGATCTGGACCTGGTAGAACAGCTCCGGGATGGCCATGATGTAGACCACCGAGGTGCCCTTGACCAGGCCGATGATCTCGTTGCCGGCGGTCGGGATGATGGTGCGCATCGCCTGCGGCAGCAGAATGCGCCGGATCTGGCGGCGGCGCGGAATGCCCAGCGCGGTCGCCGCCTCCAGTTGCCCCTGGTCGACGGAGAGGAATCCGGAGCGCACGATCTCCGCGCAGTACGCCGCCTGGTGCAACGCCAGGCCCAGCGCCGCCGCGGTCAGCGGCCCGATCAGATCCTGGGTGCCGATGTCGAAGAACGCCGGCCCGAACGGGATGCCGAACGAGATCCGGTCGTAGAGCAGGGCGAGGTTGAACCAGAAGAGCAGCTGCAGGATCAGCGGCACCGAGCGGAACAGCCAGACGTAGCCCCAGGAGACCGCCTGCAGCAGTGGGCTGCGGGACAGCCGCATCAGCGCGAGCACCGTGCCGAGCGCGAAGCCGAGCACGATACCCAGCACGGTCAGTTGCAGGGTCACCCCGACCGCGCGCAGCACCGTCTCGTAGAAGAGGTACTGGCTGACCACGTGCCATTCCCAGGCCGGGTTGGTGATCAACGCGTTCAGCGCCATCGCCAGCAGCACCGCGACCACCGCGCTGGCCGCCCACCGCCACGGATGCCGGGCCGGCACCACCGTGAGCGACCGCAGTTCATCCTGGGCGGGACGCGTCCCACTGGCCGGCGCGTCAGAGACCGCCGTCATTCCCGACTCTCCACATTGCCTAGTATCCCTATAGGAAATACAGGAAGCAAGGGAATGTGCGGTCGGACCCCGGCGACTTGGTCTGAGCTGTGGTGGGTTCAGCCGGTCTGCTGCAGGAGCACGTGCAGGTGCTGCGTTGCGGGAGCCAGCCGGTATTGCGGTAGCACACCCTGACCGCAGGAGGCGCTGCCGACTCCGCTGACCGTCGCGTCCAGCGAGATCCACGTCTCGGTCGGCACCGGCAGCTCATGGTCGTGCCCGGTCGCCGCAACCACGCCGCGGGACCAGGGGCGTACGGTCAGCGGCAGCGCGCTCCCCCGTACCCGCAGGGCCGATCCGCCCAGGTCGATCGTGGCGTCGTCCACGCGACGTGCGCCGTGCTCCTGCGGACGGACGGTACGCACCGCGTAGTCGTCGCGGTCGGCGACGAAGGTGCCGTACCGGGCGCCCTGGCCGGTGTCCGGGTACTGGGGGCCCGGCCCCCAACCGGTCCAGCGAACCTGCGTGGTCGGCGCGGCCAGGCGCAGGTCGATCCCGGCCCGACCCCAGTCGCACGGCCAGCGGCCGTAGGGCTCGATGGTGCACTCGAGCGCCACCGAGTTGCCGTCGCTCGTCCAGCGCCAGGTCACGTCGACACCGGCGTCGAGCACGGGCGGTCCGTTGCGGGTCCGCACGACGAGTGCGGGTCCGTCGGCGGTGACCTCGATCAGACGGGTACGCAGATCATCCAGCCGGGCTGCGGCCCACTGCTCGGCGACGGGGGGCAGTTCCGGCTCCTCCGAGGCCATACCGCGATCGTTGTCGGTCGGCGCCCGCCACAGGCCCACCGCCACGTCGTGCAACGCGAGAGTGCCGAGCCGCACAGGCATGCCGGTGTGCTCATCGAAGACGGCCGGTCCGAGGTGGATCAGACCGTCGCTGTCCCGGCGCGGGGCCACCGGGGCGGCGGCGAACGAGGGGATCGGGCGGGCCGGGACCTGCTGGGTCCAGGCGACCTCGTGGCCGGCCGGGCACCCGTCACCGGCCGTGCGGCGACGCAGCACCACGGTCACCGTGGCCGAGGGCGGCAGCCGCAACGGGACGACGGCGCTGCTGCCGGCAGGGATCTCCGGCAGGGGGACGGGAACGCTCGACGCCGGCTCGGGGCCGTCGAACGTACAGCTCGCCTCCAGGTGTGACAGGTCCAGGCTGTGGTAACGGTTGACCACAGTGAGGGTGGACCGGTCCGCGGCCAGTTCCAGGCTCACCGGGGAGAACACCCGGGCCAGGTCCGCCAGGCCCGGCCCGGGCGTCCGGTCAGCGTGCACGAGCCCGTCCACCACGAAGTTGCCGTCGTGCACCCGCTCGCCGAAGTCACCGCCGTACAGCTGTCCGGGTCGCCCGTCGGGGCCGGTTGGACCGTCGAGGGTGTGCTCGACCCATTCCCAGATGAAGCCGCCGGCCAGCCGCGGATACCGGTGGAACAGATCCTGATATTCGCTGAGGCCACCCGGGCCGTTGCCCATGGCGTGTGCGTACTCGCACAGCAGGAACGGCAGTCGTCGCCGATGCTGCTCGTCCGGGTCGGTGAAGGTCTCGGCGGGTGGCTCGGTGGCGATCGCCTCGACCTCGTCGACGAGCGCGTACATCCGCGAGTACAGGTCGACATGGCGGGATCGACGGTCGCCCTCGTAGTGCACCAGCCGGTCGGGGTCGCGGTCGCGGGTCCAGCACGCGATCGCGTCGAGGTTCGCGCCGGTGCCGGCCTCGTTGCCCAGCGACCACACCAGGACACTGGGGTGGTTCTTGTCCCGCTCCACGGTCCGCTGCATTCGATCCTGGTAGGCCGCCAGCCAGCGCGGGTCGTCGCTCGGGTTGCTCCGCCAGCCCACCCGCTCGAAGCCATGCGTCTCCAGGTCGTTCTCGACGATGAGGTAGAACCCGAGTTCGTCGGCGAGGTCGAGGAAGTCGGCCTGCGGCGGGTAGTGCGACGTCCGGATGGCGTTGATGTTGTGCTGCTTCATCAGCAGCAGTTCGGCGCGGGCCGCCGCCAGGTCCACGCGGCGGCCCTGCCGGGGGTCGTGCTCGTGCCGGTTCACCCCCTTCAACAGCAGCGGTACGCCGTTGAGCAGCAGGCAGGCGTCCTCGATGCCGACGGTGCGGAAACCGATGCGCAGGTTCACCGTCTCGGCGGGGGTGTGTACCTGCGCGTCGTACAGCGTGGGCGTCTCGGCGGTCCACGGTGCGACCGAGACAACGTGGTGCGGCACGCCCACCGCGACGTCGTGCAGTCCGAGCGCCGGCACGCTGAGCGTGGCCGGCGCCTCGGCACCCGCGCTGAGCTCGACGTCCACCCGCAGCGTGCCCGAGCCGTCGCGGTGGTCGAAGCCGGCGTGGACGAAGACGTCCCGTACCCCGCCGCGCGGGCGGGCCAGCAGCGTGACGCTGCGGAAGAGGCCGGGCAACCACCACATGTCCTGGTCCTCGAGATAGCTGTGCGCGGACCATTGCGCCAGCCGAACCGCCAACACGTTCGTTCCCGGCTGGAGCACACCCGTGCAGGCCAGCTCGGTGGTCAGGCGGCTGCCCCGCAGCGTGCCCAGTTCCACTCCGTTCAGCCACACCGTCGCCGCGCCATCGACGCCCTCGAAGCGCAGCACGCAGGGATGGGCGAGCAGCTCGGGCGCGGCGACCAGCACCAACCGGTGCTCGGCGACCGGGTTGTCGTCCGGTGGAAATGGCGGGTCGACCGGAAACGGGTAGTCGACGTTGGTGTAGCTGGGCGAGCCGTGTCCTTGCAGGGGCAGGTGCCCGGGCACCTGCACGGGGGTCCAGTTCGCCGGGTCGAGTCGGGCGTCGAGGTGTTGCCAGCCGTCGTCGGCGACGTGTCGCGGTGACGGGCGCAGCCGCACCTGCCAGGTGCCGTCGAGCACCTGCCGGGGGGCGTCGGAGTGCAGGTGCGCGCGTGGCGGAAGTGCCCCGCGCCCGGGTAGCGGTGACGCGAGGTCGGTGAGCAACCGGGTCGCCGTGGGGGTCGTCGGCGTGGTCATGGTCAGTCGGCTCCTCGCGTCGAGTCAAGGGTCACTGCGGCGGCCAGGCTGGGCCGGGTGCGTCCGGTCGCCGGCTACCGCGCCCGGGATGTTCACCCGGCGGCAGCAAGGACAAGCGCGCCCTCGACCGGGGCTGCGGTGAGCACCTGGAGGGTCAGCTGCGGCGCGTGCACCCGCAGGCGTTCCCGCAACCGGTCCTGTAGTTCTGGCTGTGCCGTGAGCACTCCCCCGGCGCCGACGACCACTGATCCCAGTGCACCGCGGCGACCCAGAGCCGCCAGGTTGCGCGCCAGGATGTCCGCGGCCTCGTCGACGACCGCGCCGGCGGCCGGGGAGCCCTGCCGCAACGCGTCGAACACCAGTGGCGCGTGCCGCCCCCACGCGTAGGCGCTCTCTGCGCAGACGGCAAGCGCCAGGTCCGCCGGGGTCCGTACGTCGTACGCCGCACAGAACAGCGCCATCGCCGGGTCGGCGACGGCCGCCTCCGGGCCCTCCTCGTCGGCGTACCGCAGGCACCTGCGGATGGTGTCGCGCACCAGGGCGGGGGCGCTGCCGTAATCGGCGATCAGGGCACCGTACCCGTCAGCGGACAGGCCCCTTCCCTGCTCGTCGCGGCCTAAAGCGATCGCGCCGGTGCCGACGATGAGTTGCAGGCAGCGTTCCAGCCCGGCAGCCGGTCCGAGCAGTTCCGCGTCGTTGACCACGCGCACCACACCCGGTAGGTGGCGGCTCAGCTCGGCGGCAGCCACCGCCCGCTGTTCGGGCGTGTCCAAGTCGTGCAGGCCGATGACGATCCGACCGTAGGCCGGGGACAACTCGCCCACGAGGGCGGCGAGGCGTTCGAAGTTCGCCAGGTCGGAGAACATCGCTCCGCGGCGCCAATCGGCGGAGGGAACCACGACATCCCGGCGGTTGCCGTCGGCACCCACCACGGCCACATGGGTCTTGGTCCCGCCGACGTCGACACCGACGATCGCGGTGCGGGTGGGGGCACCGTGCGGCGGGCGGGGCCCGGACCTGGTGTCGTGCTCAGACAAGGTAGACCGATCCCTTGGTCCGGCGGGCCATCAGTTCGCCGACACCGACCAGCGGGGCATCGTCGCCCAGTTGGCCGCAGACGACGCGCGGAGGCAGCGGGATACGCCCGGTCAGCCGGTGTTCCAACGCGCGTACGACACCGGCCGGGTCGCGCGGAAGTTTCCCGGACAGCACGACGATCTCCGGATCGAAGACCGTGGCCAACGCGGCGACGGCCAGGGCGAGGTAGTCCAGCAGCACCTCGGCGAGTTCACCGGCCTGTGGGTCGCCGGTGGCAACGGCGTCGAGCAGCCCGGCCGCGCCGGATGTGCGCTGGTCTGGCCGATAGCGGGCGGCCGTGTCGTTGATGCGCGATTCCAGATCACCGTGCTGGGCGAAGAGCGTGCCGAGGGAGTCCCGCCCGGTGAGCAGATAGCCGATCTCGCCGGCACCGGCCCGGGCACCCCGGATCAGTCGCCCCCCGGCGACCAGTCCGGCGCCGACACCGATGCCGAGAACCAGGGACGCCAGGCTCTCGGCGCCGATGCCGGCACCCTGCGTCCATTCGCCGAGGGCGATCGCGTTCGCGTCGTTCTCCACCAGGCATGGCAGCTCGAAGCGGCGCTCGACGATGGCGCCGACGGCGAGACGCTGCCAGCCCAACTCCGCGGAGTTGGACACCTGGCCCTCGTCGTCCACGACGCCCGGCACGGAAAGTGCCACCCCGAGTGCGACTCGCTGGTCGGCGCGGGCCCGGTCGAGTAGCTCGCCGATGAGTTCGAGCGTCGCCTGCAGCCGGGCATCGGGGCCGGTACCGGGCTCGACCGGGCGGCTCGTCCGGTCGAGGTGGGAGCCGTCGACCCCGACGAGTACGCCGCGCAGGCTGTCGGCGCTGACGCTGGCCGCCACGACGACCCGCCGTTCGCCGGCGAACCGGAACAGCGTCGACGGACGTCCGCCCCGGGACTTTTCGGTCCCGCAGCGTTCGATGATCCCCGCGTCGGCGAGCGCCGAGCACAGCCGTTCGACGGTGGCCGGGCTCAGCCCGGTGTGCTCCCGTAACGCGCTGCGGGTCAGCGGACCCCGCTGGGCGAGGGTGTCGAGGATGGCCGTGCGGTTGATCTCCGTGACGTCCCTCGTCGTCGCCGTCCGCGCGGTCGTTCTGCTGGTCATCCGCCCCTCGCTACTTTTCGCTTAGTACGAGATGAAAGCATGCCGTGACCGACCGATCAAGGCCACGCTTCGGTAGCTTCACCCCTACCGCAGCTATGAAGATCATCCAGAGGAGGCGACCATGACAACGCGGACGACAGTCCGGCCCGGCCCGAGGTGGCCCCGATGACCACGCACCAGGACGCCCTGTTCGTCGCCGAAGTGCGCGCCGCCCTGGCCGAACGGATCCGGTCGATCGACCGCGAAGCAACGGCCGGGCCGGACGCGTGGCGGGAACTCCAGCATCGCGCGCTGGCTGAACGGATCAAGGCACTGGCGGCGGCGACGCACCGCGTTAACGATCCCACCGGCGCCCTCGACGGTGTCGACCTACTCGGCCACGCGACTCGACTCGCGGTCCGGCTGACCGAGTTGCAGGGCCCGAGCGGACTGTTCACCGGCGGGGACAACGTCGACTCACCACCCGACTCCGCCTTCAGCATCAACGACCTCGCCGACGCGCTCCTGCTGCTGCGGCACGCGGAGAACCCGGTGCCCGGCGAGCCGCCCCTCACGCAGCTTCTGCAACGCCTGCTGCTGGCCGCCAGCCCGGCGTTGACCGAGGGCGGCGTGCACACACCGAACCACCGCTGGGAGATCGCGGCGGCCCTCGCCCGGCTGTTCCTGGTCACCCCGCAGCCGGCGCAGGCCGACCGGGTCGACCAGTGGCTGGCCGAGGGGATCGACATCGACGACGACGGGCTCTACTCCGAACGCAGCGCCAACTACGCGGCACACGTGTCCAACCCGTCGTTGCTCACCGTCGCCTCGGTCTTCGATCGGCCGGACCTGGTCGACGCCGTCGAACGGAATCTGGACGCCACCCTCGACCTGCTCCTGCCGGACGGGACGGTGGAGACGGTGCTGTCCCGACGGCAGGATCAGAATCGACCGATTCCACTGGCCGACTATCTGCTTCCGCTGCGCCGCGTGGCATTGCTGCGCGGGCGCGGCGACCTGGCCTGGGCCGCCGGGCTCGCGCTGGAGCAGGGGATCAACGCACCGACGGACGCCGCCGCCCGGCTGGTGCTGGACCCCGACATCGCGGACACGCTGCCCGCGCCAGTGCGGCCGCAGCGACCACGCCGCCGCGTTTTCGGGGCTGCCGGGCTGCTGATGGTGCACCAGCCGAGCACGACGACGGTGATCTTCGGCGGTTCGGACTATCCACGCCATGGGCGGATCCGGTCCGGGTTGGCCAACTCGCCGACGTTCCTGCGACTGTTTGCCGGAGCGGCGGTGCTGGACAGCGTACGCCTGTCGCGGGTCTTCTTCGGGAAGGGCCCGTTCCGTCCCGAGGGACTGACGGTCGAGTGGGACGCAACGGCAGAGCCAGCCGTGCTCCTGGCCGAAACCGTGTCGGCGTCCTACTACCAACCCCTGAACACCGCCGACTGCGACCCGCGCGGGGACTACCGGCTCGGCGACGAGGGCCGGTTCAGCGCAGCCATGGACTTCGACCGGCGGACCCGGGACGACCGGGTGCTGAACACCGCGATTCGGGCCCAACCCACCGCCACGGGTGTGGAGTTGACGGTCGACCTGACCGGAGCGGTGGTCGACTGGACGCTCGAGTGGGCGTTCCGTCCCGGAGGCGTTCTCACCGGCGCACGCCCGATCGGGGTCGACCGGTGGCAACTCGACCTGCCGGCGGCGGCCGAGGCGGGGCCGGTCAACGCCAGCTACCAGTTCGGTCGCGACAGCATCACGGTTTCGGTCCTCGAGGCGTCGGGCGGGCAGGATCTCCCCTGGTCAGAAGCGTTTTCACCACCGGCGTACGAGCCCGGCGAGGAGTACCGGTTCCTCGGCGGCACGGACGCCGCGGCGGGACCACGGCTGTACCTCTCGGGACGGGTCCCCGCCCGCGTCCGGGTGCACATCAGCGCGGAGAGCGCCGGCTAGGCGCCCGCCGCGGTGGCTGGCCCCACCCATTGGCACCCCGATAGGACATTCGTTTGTCAGGACAACAGGACAACCGATGCGAGCTGTACGTCTGACCGTTGACCGGAAAGCGCTTACCCGTTAACGTCCCTCGCCACTAGGACGCAGATCACCAAGGAGACGGTCATGAATGCTTCCATAACGGGCCGGAGAGGACTACGACGTTGGCAGTGGCTGCCGATCGCGGTCGCCACGGCGGTGGCCGTCACGGCCTGCGGTTCGGACTCGGGCTCTGGCGACGAGGACGCGAAGGTCGATAAGATCACGTTCTGGCTCTCCACCTCGGCCCAGCTGGACGGTTACACCGACCTGGCCAAGGCGTTCGAGGCCAAGGAGGGCGTCTCCGTCGAAATCGTGAACCTGCCCTACGACGGCTACCAGGACAAGCTGCGGCAGTCCGCGCAGGCCAACTCCCTACCCGACGCGGCCAGCGTGCCATCGCTGGACCCGATCTGGATGAACCAGCTCCAGGACCTGAGCCAGACGGCGAAGAACCCCGACTACAAGATCATTGAGAGCCTGGTCGCCGAGTTGGACGGCAAGGTTCTCGCCATCCCGTCCGACGTCACCGCGGCCGGTCTGTTCATCAACAAGAGCCTGTTCGACGAGGCCAAGGTCAGCTACCCGACCGATCCGTCCAGCACCTGGACCTGGGACGAGTTCCTCGCCGCGGCGACGCAGGTCCGCACCGCGACGAAGGCCAAGTACGATCTGGTCTACGACAACTCACCAGCGCGGATCCGGGCCTTCATCTACGGCCACGGCGGCAAGGGCTTCCAGCTCGGTGACGATCTCAAGTACACGATGCCCGACGCCGCCACCGTGGAGGCGTTGAGCAAGTTCAAGTCGCTCAACAACGACCAGGTCATGCCGAAGTCGGTCTGGACCTCCGGCGCCGACCCGAACGCCCTGTTCAAGAGCGGCCAGGTGGTCGCCTACTTCTCCGGGGTCTGGCAGGTCGCCGACTTCGCCGAGAGCATCACCAACTTCGAGTGGGTCAGCGCGCCGACGCCAGCCCAGCCGGTGCACGCGACCGACATCAACACCGGCGGCAAGATGGTCGCGTTCAACAACGGCGCCACGGCGGAGGCAGCCAAGAAGTGGATCGACTTCATCTTCCAGCGGGACAACTACACCAAGCTGTCCGAGGTCAACGGGTACCTGCCCGTCGAGACCGGCCTGGCCCTGAACTACCCGTTCGAGCAGAAGGCCGCGCTGGACGCGTTCGCGCTCTACAACAAGGAGATCGAACTCGCTGACCCGATCTCCTCCTCCGGTCAGGCGAACGGCACCAAGCTCAATCTTGCCGGCAAGGCGATCCAGGACGACCCCACCAAGGCCGAGATGGCCAAGTTCATCAACGGTGAGCAGGACGTCCAGAAGACCGTCGAGAACATCGTCAACGGCCTCAATTCACAGGTGAGCTGACGCCGCGACGCAGGTCCCGCTGGCATCGAGCGATGCCAGCGGGACCCGTACGTCAGTCGAGCCAGGCGACTTCGCGCGAGCGCTGGAGTTCAAAGGAGAGCACCAATGGTGGACAGCATCCGCCCGCCGGCCAAGGCACCGCGCACCGGCGACGTACCGCGCGGACCGGAGCCGGCGCGACCACGCCAGCGCAACTGGCGCCGGCGACGGCTCAACAGGTACACCGGCGCACCCCTGGTGCTGATCTCGGTCAACCTACTGCTGTTCGGCACGTTCTTCGTCTGGCCGGCGATCACCGGCCTGATGTATTCGTTCACCAGCTACACCGGCGTGGGCCCGGCACCCTTCGTCGGCCTGGACAACTACCAGCGGCTGCTACAGGACGAGGCGTTCTACTCGGCGCTGATCCGCACGTTGATCTTCACGGCGGGCGTGGTGCCGCTGACCATCGTGCTCTCCCTGGCCACAGCCGTTCTGCTGGTCACCCCGTACACCAAGGGCAAGGCGGTGGCCCGGGTGGTCTTCTTCCTGCCATGGCTGATCTCGCCGATCATCGCCGGTGTCATCTGGCGCTGGCTGTTCGGCGAGAACTTCGGGTTCGTCAACTACATCATCATCTCGCTGGGTGGCAGCGAGTTGCCGTGGCAGTCCAACGCCAACCTGTCGCTGATCGTCGTCATCATCGCCGGGGCGTGGGCCAACACGGCGTTCAACATGCTGCTGTTCGTCGCCGCGCTGAAGAACGTGCCGACCGTGTACTACGAGGCGGCGTCGCTGGACGGGGCGGGTTCCTGGGCCAAGTTCCGTCGCATCACGCTGCCCGCGATCGCGCCGACGACCTTCATCGTGGTGCTGCTGACAATCCTGAACTCGATGAAGGAATACGCGCTGTTCAAGACGCTCAACGACGGCGGCCCCGGCACCGCCAACAACCTGCTCGTCCAATACATCTACACGAAAGGCTTCGAGCGGGCCCAGATCGGCTACGCGAGCGCGGCGTCGTTCGTGCTCATGTTGATTCTCATGATCGTCGCGATCGTGCAGCTCGTCATGAACCGCCGGAAGGAGTCCTGACATGGCCGCCACCACCACGACACCCCGCTTCTCGGCGCTGCGGCGCAAGCGGCCGAACGCACCCGGTGAACTGTCCAAGAAGTTCTGGGCGAGCGCCGTCATGTGGCTGCTGGTCGTCGTGTACGGCTTCCCCGTCCTGTGGTTCCTGCTGAGTTCGGTCAAACCCGCCGGCGAGTTGTTCTCGTACCCGCTCACGTTCTTTCCCGAGGACGTGACGTTCAAGGGGTACACCGAGGCGTGGACGAGCTTCGACGTCGGGACGTACTTCGTCAACACCATGATCGTTGCGGTGTCGGCCACGCTCCTCACCATCGCGGTCAGCGCAGCATGCGGCTACGCGCTGGCCAAGTACAACAACTGGTGGGTGAAGGCGTTCACCATCTGCATCCTGGCCACCACGATGCTGCCGGGGGAGGTCCTGCTGTCCCCGCTGTTCGTCGTCGTACGCGACCTGGGCCTGTACAACAACCTCGCCGCTGTCGTGGTGCCGGCGGTGATCACCGCGACCGGCACGTTCATGTTCCGGCAGTTCTTCCTCACCGTGCCGAGCGACCTGCTGGAGGCGGCCCGTATCGATGGATCGGGCGAGTTGTCCACGTTCATCAGGATCATGCTGCCGCTGTCGCGGCCGATCATGCTGACCCTGGCGATCTTCTCGTTCCAGTGGCGTTGGAACGACTTCCTCTGGCCGTTGGTGGTGCTCAACGACCCGAACAAGTTCACCATCCAGATCGGTGTCTCGTCCATCGTGGGCGCCCAGAACGTCAACTGGTCCGTCCTACTCGGCGCCTCGGTCCTGTCGATGATCCCGCTCGTCGCCATCTACCTGCTCCTGCAGCGGTACGTGATGAACGCTGACATCAACGCCGGCCTGAAGGACTGAGTCCACTGCGTCCGCCCCGGTCAACGGTTGTAGACGGTGACCTCGATCGCGTAGTGGTCGGCGCGGTACAGGTTGTCGGCGTACTCGACCGCACGCCCCTCGGCGTCGAACGCGGTGCGCTGCATGCTGATCAGAGGCGCGTTGTGACCGATCTCCAGCAGCCGGGACTGGGCGCTGGTCGCCGGCCGCGCGGTGATCCTCTGGCGGGCTATCGTCGGCCGGCCGTTGCGCTCGCCGAGCAGCCGGTAGAGGCCCTGCTCGGCGAGATCGTCGGCGGTGATGTCGTCGAACCGGGCGGGCAGCCAGTTGCGGAGGATGGCCAGCGGCAGTCCGTCGGCCGACCGCAACCGCTCGCAGTACAGCAGCCGTTCGCTGGCGGGCAGGCCGAGTTCCCGGGCGGCATGCCGGTCCACGCAGTCGAGCACGAAGCGCAGCACCTGGGTCCGGGGTTGCCGGCCGGCGGCGGTCAGGTCGTCGTGCAGGCTGGTCAGCGCCACCCGGCGGCGCACCAGCGTGTCGTTGACCCGGGTGCCCACCCCCCGCTTGCGGGTGAGCATCCCGTTCTCGACCAACTCTTCGATCGCCCGGCGCATGGTCGGCCGGGACACGTTCAGCGAGGCGGCCAGATCGATCTCGTTGGGCAGCAGTTCGCCCGGCACGAGCTCGCCGTTCTCCACCGCCTCGGTGAGGCGGCGGGCGATCTGGAAGTACAGCGGGATCGGACTGTGTCGGTCGATGGGGATGCGGGGAACGGGCATGGGCGGCATCTTCCCGGCCGGAGTGACAATCCCCGCACTTTGTCACCCCGTTCGAAAGAATGTCAAGACAAAGCCTTGACGTGCCTCGTTGGCAGGCCCGAAGCTTGCTCGCACACCCCGCCAGCCCCGCCACCACACCGTCTTCGAGATCGGGCGCACCAGCGCGTGAACTGCGACAGAAACCTCGTGGAGGAAAGTCCGATGGAACATTTCGACGTCATCTCGATGGGTCGGATCGGGGTGGATATCTACCCCCTCCAGGTGGGCGTCGGCTTGGCGGATGTGTCGACCTTCGGCAAGTTTCTCGGTGGCAGCGCGACGAACGTCGCGGTGGCGGCGGCGCGGCACGGCCGGCGGGTGGCGATGATCAGCAGGACCGGTCATGACCCGTTCGGCGAGTTCGTCACGCGCGCCCTGACCGAACTGGGCGTCGAGAACCGGTACGTCTCCACGGTTGCCGGACTGCCCACCCCGGTCACCTTCTGCGAGATCTTCCCCCCGGACAGCTTCCCGCTCTACTTCTACCGGGAACCGAAGGCACCGGATCTGGCCATCGAACCCGACGAACTGGATACCGCGTCGATCGCTGCGGCCGGCGTGTTCTGGTGCACCGTGACGGGTCTGTCGCAGGAACCCAGCCGGAGCGCGCACCACACCGCCTGGGCCGCCCGCAACAGGCGTCCGTGGACCGTGCTCGACCTGGACTACCGGCCGATGTTCTGGCCGTCGGCGCAGGCCGCAACCGACCAGATCAGGCAGGCGCTGCCGCACGTCACCGTGGCCGTGGGCAACCAGGAGGAGTGCGCGGTCGCGGTGGGCGAGACAGACCCGGACGCCGCCGCCGCCGCGCTGCTCGACTTCGGCGTGGAACTGGCGGTGGTGAAACAGGGCCCCAAGGGCGTGCTGGCCCGCACCCGGCAGGAGCGGGTCGAGGTGCCCCCCACTCCGGTCGACGTGGTCAACGGGCTGGGCGCCGGCGACGGTTTCGGCGGTGCCCTCTGCCACGGCCTGCTCGCCGGCTGGCCGCTGGAGCGGATCCTGCGCTTCGCCAACGCGGCCGGCGCCATCGTCGCCTCCCGACTGGAGTGCTCGACCGCCATGCCGTACACCGCCGAGGTCGAGGAGCTGCTAGGAGTCCGGCATGGCTGACGATCTGAACTTCACCGAGTTGCGTCGGCTGCGGGCCACCCGACCGCAGGCCGTCCAGGAGGCCGCCGCCAGGCGGGTCCGGCGCCCGCTGCTGCGCCCGGACGGCCGGCTGATGCTGGTCGCCGCGGACCACCCCGCCCGTGGCGCGCTCGGCGTACGCGGCGACGGCACCGCCATGGCCGACCGGTACGAGTTGCTCCGGCGGCTGTCGACCGCGCTGCGCCGGCCGGGCGTCGACGGGGTGGTGGCCACCGCCGACGTCCTGGAGGACCTGCTGCTCCTCGGCGAACTGGACGACAAGGTGGTCATCGGCTCGATGAACCGCGGCGGGCTACAGGGCTCGGTTTTCGAGTTGGATGACCGGTTCACCGGATACGACGCCGCCGGGGTGGCGGCGATGAGATTCGACGGCGGCAAGATGCTCACCCGCATCGACCTCGCCGACAGCAGCACCGTCAGCACCCTGGAGGCCAGCGCGAGCGCGGTCTCTGAACTGGCCGCGTACCAGCTGCTGGCCATGGTCGAGCCCTTCCTGTCCCGGCGCGACGCCAACGGACGGGTGGTCAACGACCTGAGCGCCACGGCGGTGGCCCGTTCGGTCGCGATCGCCAGTGGCCTCGGCGGCACCAGCGCGTACACCTGGTTGAAGCTGCCGGTGGTGGACGACATGGCTGCGGTGATGGCGGCGACCACCCTGCCCGCGCTGCTACTCGGCGGCGACCCGGTGGGCCACCCGGAGGAGACCTACGCCAGCTGGGGCCGGGCCCTGGCGGTGCCCGGGGTACGCGGCCTGGTGGTCGGTCGGGCCCTGCTCTACCCGCCCGACGGTGACGTGGCCGCCGCGGTCGACGCTGCGGCTGCCCTGGTGCGGGCCGGCTCGGAGGTCGCGCCATGACCGCCGACGTCACGCCGGAGAGCGCCGGCTGGGACTACTCCGGCCTGCGCATCGTCGACCTGCCACCGGAGGGCACGTTCTGCTGGGACACCGGCGCCGATGAAGTGGTGGTGGTGCCGCTGGTCGGCTCCGTCACCGTGGACGCCGACGGCGAGCGGGCGGACCTCGCCGGCCGGACCAGCGTTTTCGCCGGTCCCACCGACGTCGCCTACGTTCCCCGGGACAGCACGCTCACCCTGACCAGCACGCCCGGCGGACGGTTCGCGTTGGCGACCGCCCGGGCCCGTCGCCGGCTACCGTTTTGCCATGTGCCCGTGGCGCAGGTGCAGGTGGAGCTGCGCGGCGCGGGCGCCTGCTCCCGTCAGGTGAACAACTTCGCCACCCCGGACGTGCTGGAGGCCGACCGGATCATCGCCTGCGAGGTGCTCACCCCCGGTGGCAACTGGTCGTCGTACCCGCCGCACAAGCACGACGAGCAACGGCCGGGCGAGTCGGTGCTCGAAGAGATCTACTACTACGAGGTGGCCCGGGGCGGCCCGGCCTACCAACGCGTGTACGGCACCGACGCCCGACCTATCGACGTGCTGCGCGAGGTGCGCAGCGGCGACGTGGTGCTGATCCCGTACGGCTGGCACGGACCGTCGATCGCGGCGCCCGGCTACGACCTCTACTACCTCAACGTGATGGCCGGACCCGGTGCCCGCTCCTGGCTGATCTGCGACGACCCGGCCCATGCCTGGATCCGGGGCACCTGGGCCGATCAGCCCGTCGACCCGAGGCTTCCCTTCACCCCCGACGATCCGGCACCGGCAGTGGACGGAGAACGACGATGAGGCTCACCGTGGGCCAGGCGGTCGTGCGCTTCCTGGCCGCCCAACGCAGCGAGCGCGACGGCGTCGAGCACCGCCTCTTCGAGGGCTGCTTCGGCATCTTCGGGCACGGCAACGTGGCCGGTCTGGGGCAGGCGCTGCTGGAGGCGGAACTCGCCACGCCCGGCGCGCTGCCGTACCGGCAGGCGCGCAACGAGCAGGGCATGGTGCACGCCGCCGTGGGCTTCGCCCGGATGCGGAACCGACTGTCCACCCTGGCCTGCACCACGTCGATCGGGCCAGGCGCGACGAACATGGTCACCGGGGCGGCCCTGGCCACGGTGAACCGGCTGCCCGTGCTGCTGCTGCCCGGTGACGTCTTCACCACCCGGGTCGCCGATCCGGTGCTCCAGCAGCTGGAGGTCCCGTACGCCGGTGACGTCAGCGTCAACGACACGTTCCGTCCGGTGTCGCGCTTCTTCGACCGGGTGTCGCGGCCCGAGCAGCTGCCCGCGGCCCTGCTCGGCGCCGTACGGGTGCTCACCGATCCGGCCGAGACCGGGGCGGCCACCATCGCCCTGCCGCAGGACGTCCAAGCCGAGGCGTACGACTGGCCGGCGGAGCTGTTCGCCACGCGGACCTGGCACGTGCCCCGCCCGGTGCCCGAGCCGGCGGCGCTGGCCCGCGCCGTCGAGGTGCTGCGGGCCGCCCGGCGGCCGTTGATCGTCGCCGGTGGCGGGGTGAGCTACGCGGAGGCCACCGAGGCGCTGCGCCGCTTCGCCGAGGCGACCGGGATCCCGGTGGCGGAGACCCAGGCGGGCAAGGGTTCGCTGCGCCACGACCATCCGCTGGCGGTCGGGGCGATCGGTGCCACCGGCAGCACCGCGGCCAACGCGTTGGCCCGCGAGGCGGACGTGGTGCTCGGCATCGGCACCCGCTACAGCGACTTCACCACCGCTTCGCGCAGCATCTTCGCCGCCGCCGACGTGCGCTTCGTCAATGTCAACATCGCCGCCTTCGACGCCGCCAAGCACGCCGGGGTGGCGCTGGTGGCCGACGCCCGCGCCGCGTTGGACGCGCTGACCGAGGCGCTGGCCGGACACCGCACGGACGACGCGTACCAGCAGACTGCCCGCCGCCTGGCCGCGCAGTGGGACGCCGACGTGCAGCGGGCCTACCACCTCGGGCACGGGCCGCTGCCGGCCCAGTCGGAGATCATCGGCGCGGTCAACGACTGCGCCGATCCCCGCGACGTGATGGTCTGCGCCGCCGGGTCGCTCCCCGGCGACCTGCACAAGCTGTGGCGCTCGGCGGACCCGAAGAGCTACCACGTCGAGTACGGCTACTCCTGCATGGGCTACGAGATCGCCGGTGGTCTCGGGGTACGGCTGGCCGCCCCGGACCGGGACGTGTTCGTGCTGGTCGGCGACGGCTCGTACCTGATGATGGCGCAGGAACTGGTCACCGCCGTGCAGGAACGGATGAAGCTGATCGTGGTGCTGGTGCAGAACCACGGCTTCGCCTCCATCGGCCGGCTGTCGGAGTCGGTGGGCGCCCAACGCTTCGGCACCGCCTACCGCTATCGCGGCGGCGAGGGCCGGCTCGACGGCGACGTCCTCCCGGTCGATCTGGCCGCCAACGCGGCCAGCCTCGGTGCCGACGTGCTGCGCGTCGCCACCATCGCCGAGCTGCGGGACGCGCTGGTGAAGGCGAAGTCGACCGACCGGGTGACGGTGATCCACATCGACGCCGACCCGAGCGTGGACGCGCCGTCGAGCGGCGCCTGGTGGGACGTGCCGGTCGCCGAACTGTCCGATCTGGATTCCGCGCGCTCCGCCCGGGCCGCGTACGTCGAGGCCAAGAAGGCACAGAGGAGCTACCTGTGAGGACCATCCCGCACTGGATCAACGGCGAACCGACAGCTGGGGTGTCGCAGCGCACCGCACCGGTGTTCAACCCGGCGACCGGCGTGCCCCAGGCCGAGGTTCTGCTCGCCGAGGCAGCCGACGTGCAGGCCGCGGTGGAGGCGGCGGCCACCGCGTTCGACACCTGGCAGGACGCCTCGCTGTCGCGGCGCACCAGCGTCCTGTTCGCCTTCCGGCAGCTGATGTACGACCACCTCGACGAGCTGGCCGGCATCATCTCCGACGAGCACGGCAAGGTGCTGGCCGACGCCCGGGGCGAGGTGCAGCGCGGCCTGGAGGTGGTGGAGTTCGCCTGCGGCATCCCGCAGCTGCTCAAGGGCGACTATTCCGACCAGGTCTCCGGCGGGGTGGACTCGTACACCTTCCGGCAACCCCTGGGGGTGGTCGCCGGGATCACGCCGTTCAACTTTCCGGTGATGGTGCCGAGTTGGATGCATCCGGTGGCCATCGCCTGCGGCAACACCTTCGTGCTCAAGCCCAGCGAACGGGACCCGTCCGCGTCGCTGCTGATCGCCCGGCTCTGGGCGGCGGCCGGCCTGCCCGAGGGCGTTTTCAACGTCGTACACGGCGACCGGGTGGCGGTGGACGCGTTGCTCGACTCGCCGCAGGTGGCGGCCGTGTCGTTCGTCGGCTCCACGCCCATCGCCCGGTACATCCACGGCCGCGCGTCGGCGGCCGGCAAGCGGGTGCAGGCGCTCGGTGGCGCGAAGAACCACGCCGTCGTGCTGCCCGACGCCGATCTGGAATTCGCCGCCGACCACCTGACCGCGGCGGCCTTCGGGTCCGCGGGTCAGCGGTGCATGGCCATCTCCGCGGCGATCGCGGTCGGCGACGTCGGGGATCGCCTCGTCGAGGTGCTGCGCCGCCGGGCCGCCGAGGTCCGGGTCGGTCCCGGCCGGGACGCCGCCAGCGAGATGGGTCCGGTGGTGACCCGCGAGGCGCGCGAGCGGATCATCGGCTACATCGACTCCGGCGAGCAGCAGGGCGCCACGCTGGTGGTGGACGGCCGCGCGCTGACCGTCGCCGGACACGAGGACGGCTTCTTCGTCGGCCCCACCGTGCTGGATCACGTCACCGCCGAGATGGACGCCTACCGGGAGGAGATCTTCGGCCCGGTCGTCGTGGTGGTCCGCGTCGACACCCTCGACGAGGCGATCGCGTTGATCAACGCCAACCCGTACGGCAACGGCACGGCCGTCTTCACGGCCAGCGGTGCGGCGGCCCGGCGATTCCAGCGAGCGGTAACCGTCGGCATGATCGGCATCAACGTGCCGATCCCGGTGCCGATGGCGTATCACTCCTTCGGCGGGTGGAAGGACTCGCTCTTCGGCGAGTCGCACATCCACGGCCCGGAAGGCGTGCGGTTCTACACCCGCGCCAAGGTGGTCACCTCCCGGTGGCCACAGGTGACCCAGCCGGTCGCGGCGAGTCTCCAGTTTCCGACCGCGACCTGACCCGCGCGGCCACCCCACCACTGCCACCACCGCGGCTTCGGCACGCGCAGTCCTCAAAGGAGACGACGGTATGACGAACTTCGCCGATCGGATCGGCGGCGCGCCCATCTCGTGGGGCGTGTGTGAGGCACCGGACTGGGGTGTCGAGCTACCGGCGCAGCGGGTGCTCGCCGAAATGGCCCAGCTCGGGATCCGGGCCACCGAACTCGGGCCGACCGGTTACCTCGGCACCTCCCCGGCCGACGTAAGCGCCGTGCTACAGGGCAACGGTCTGCGCCTGATCGGCGGCTTCCTGCCCGTACCGATGCACATCGCCACCGACGCCGACCTCGCCGAGGCGGCAGCGGCCATGGACACCCTGGCCGCCGCCGGGTCCGAGGTCGTCGTGCTCGCCGCCCGGTCGACCGACGGCAGTTACGACCACAAGGTCCGGCTCACCGAGGCGGAGTGGGACGCGCTGTTCGGCACGCTCGACCGGCTGCGGGCGATGGCCGACGAGCGGGGGCTGACCGCGACGCTGCACCCGCACGTGGGTACGGCGGTGGAGGACCGCGACTCGGTGCTGCGGCTGGTCGACCAGAGCGACATCCTGTTCTGCCTGGACACCGGACACCTGCTGATCGGTGGCATGCAGCCGGCGGAACTGATCCGGCTGGCCGGTGACCGGATCGCCCACGTACACCTCAAGGACGTGAGCCTGCCGACGGCCGCTGCCGTGGCGACCGGTGAGACGAGCTATCTGGCGGCCGTCCGGGCCGGTCTCTACACGCCGCTGGGCGACGGGGACCTCGACATCGCGGCGATCGTCGGCGAACTCGAGGCAGCCGGATACGCCGGCTGGTACGTCCTGGAACAGGACGCGGCCCTGTACGACGCACCCGAGGTGGGGGCCGGCCCGCTGCACGACGTGCGGCGCAGCCTGGACTTCCTGGCCACGCTGAGCAGCGGCCAGCCCGAGGCGGTGCGGTGAACCGAGAGGTCACGGTCGGGTTGATCGGTGCCGGCGTGATGGGCGCCGACCACGCCCGACTGCTCAGCGGCGCGGTCGCCGGTGCCCGGGTCGGCGGGATCTACGACGTCGACGAGGCACGGGCCCGTCGGGTCGCGCAGGACAGCGGCGCCCGCCCGCTGATCGATCCGTTGAAGCTGATCGCGGACGAGAGCATCGACGCCGTCCTGATCGCCTCGTCGGACCCGACCCACGAGGAGTACGTGCTGGCCGCCATCGCCGCCGGCAAGCCGGTGCTCTGCGAGAAACCGCTCGCCCCGACCGTAGCCGGCTGCCAGCGGATCCTCGACGCCGAGACGGCGTACGGACGCCGGCTGGTGACGGTGGGCTTCATGCGCCGCCACGACCCCGGGTATCTGGAGCTGAAACGAGCCCTCGACGACGGCGACATCGGCGCGCCGCTGGTGCTGCACTGCGTGCACCGCAACCCGACAAACAACCCGGGCCAGCCGAGCAGCAACGTGATCACCAACTCGGCGGTGCACGAGCTGGACGTCAGCCGGTGGTTGCTCGGCGAGGAGATCGTCGAGGCGACCGTGCACACCCCCCGCCCGGCAAGGGCGGCGGGCGGCACCGCCGACCCGCAGTTGCTGATCCTGCGAACCGCCTCCGGCACCCTGATCGACGTCGAGGTCTTCGTCAACGCCGGGTACGGCTACGAAGTGCGCTGCGAGCTGGTCGGCGAGACGGGCACGGTGCAGCTCGACACGCCGTCGGCCACCGTCGCGCGGCGCGGTGGCGGCACCACCAGGAGCCTGCCGATGGACTGGCGGCCCCGGTTCGCCGAGGCGTACCGGGCCGAGTTGCAGCACTGGGTGGACGGCGCACGACGAGCGAACCCACCGGCGCCCTCACCCGCCGCGACGGCCTGGGACGGCTACGTCGCCACCTACCTGGCGCAGGCCTGCGTCCAGGCGTTCGAGACCGGCGGCCCGGTCGCGATCGAGCTGCCCAACCGTCCCGCGCTCTACCAACCGTGACCGGTGCGGGCCCACACCGGCCGGCGCTTCCCCCATGCCGACCGGCATCGGCCCGCACGTACACCGCGTCCCCCGAACAGTTGGAGTGAATCGATGCCCCACCCCCTCTTCGCCGCTCACCCCCGCGCTTTGAGCCGGCGCAACCTGTTGCGTGGCACCGCCGCCATCTCCGCCGGACTGGTCGGCGGGCCGGCCCTGTCCTGGCTCTCTGTGCCCGCCCTGGCCGCCGCAGCGAAGGCGTTCGTCGACGATTACCAGAGCAACATCACCGCCAACCTGACAGTCGACACCAACGCCGCGGTACGCATCCTCTCCGGGGTGCAGACGCTGTGGCAGACCGGCCCCACCTGGGACACCGGTGTGCCGCTGGACCGCACGGTGCTGCGCGCGAACATGCGGCACTGTGCGGCGGTGACCGCCGCCCGCACCGACGCGCAGGCCGCCCGGGCATTCATCCACGACCGCCAGCATCAGAGCTACGCTGTGATCTCCGGTCTCGGTGTGCTCGCCGACATCTACAAGGCCGGGGCGCTCGCGGTCACCAGCATCACCACCGCGCCGACCGGCACTCCCCCGACCACGATCAGCGACGCGGTACCGCCGGGTGCACCGGCCGGTTCCGCGATCGGGGCCGGTTCGCCCAGCTCGGCCCTTGGCGCTGTGGTGACGCTTGTGGACACCGTGCGCGGCGGCTTCTCCTCCAGCAACCCCAGCAAGTTCGCCGTGCAGTACCCGCGCCCCTGGCGGATGACCGAGAACAGCGAGGTCGTCGACACCGGCGAGGTCGACGAGCTGGGCTTCCCGATCTACCGCTCCGACGTGGTGGTCGCGCCCCAACTGCTGCGCCAACGCAGCCGCACCCCGGCCGAGGACGGCGGATTCCCCAGCGGGCACACCAACGCCCTGCACCTGGCCGCCCTCGCCTTCGCCTACGCCATACCGGAGCGCTTCCAGGAGCTCGTCACCTGCGCCTTCGACATCTCCGACACCCGCATCACGGCCGGCATGCACTCGCCGCTGGACGTGGTCAGCGGTCGGATCCTGGCCACCGCGCTGGCCGCCGCGATCCTCAACGACCCGGCCAACGCCGGGCTCAAGGCCGCCGCCCGACAACAGGCCGCCGCGTACCTGCAGGCGCAGACCGGCACCACCGCCGACACCCTCTACGCGTACGCGCACAGCGGCGCGAGCAGCGTCGACCCGTACGCCGACCGGGCGGCCAACCAGCGGCTGGTGACCCCGAAGCTGACCTACATCCTGCCCCGGACCGGCCGCGACAAGCCGCTGACCGTACCGAAGGGCGCCGAGGTTCTGTTGGAGACCCGCCTGCCCTACCTGACCGCCGCGCAGCGGCGGGCGGTGCTGCGCAGCACCGCGCTGCCGGCCGGCTACGCGCTGCTCGACGGGCCCGAGCAGTGGGGCCGGATCAACCTGTTCGCCGCCGCCGACGGCTACGGCGCCTTCGACGACGACGTCGAGGTCACCCTCGACGCGGCTGCCGGCGGCTTCCACGGCGCCGACACCTGGCGCAACGACATCAGCGGCCCGGGCGGGCTCACCCTGCGCGGCACCGGCACCCTCGGCCTGACCGGCGCGAACCGGTTCCGGGGTGGGGTGCGGGTGCTCGGCGGCACCCTGGTCGCCGGCGCGACGAACGCCCTCGGCACCGGCGACGTGCAGGTCCGCGACGCCGCGCTGCGGCTGACCCAGGCGAGCACGGTCGGCGGCGGCTACCGCCAGCACAACGGGCTGCTCGCCGCTACCGCCCGCCAGGGTGGGCACGCCGCGTTGACCGTCAACGGCACGGCCGAGCTGGGCCGGGGCAGCGCCCTGGAGCTGACCGTCGAACCCGGCGCGCAGCTCGTCACGGTTCTGCGGGCCCGCCGGTTGACGGGTCGTTTCGCCAGCATCGTGGTCCCGGGATACCGGGCCGAGCCGATCTACACCGCCAACGCGGTGCTCGTCCGGCTGCGGCGCGGCTGAGGCGGATCTGCTCGGACATGACGATGACCTCCGGACGCGCCGGCCAGCCCAGCGTTGTGCTGGTCGGCGCGCACGGCTACGGCCGCGAACACCTGCACCGGTTGGCCCGCCTACAGGCCGCCGGGCGGTTGCGCCTGGTCGGGGTGGCCGACCCGCGACCGCTCGACGCCGAGCAGCGCTCCCTGGCCGGCGCCGCCGCGCACCGGCCCGACGCGGCCGAGCTGATCGCCGCCGTCGAGCCGGATCTGGTCATCCTCGCCACCCCGGTGCACACCCACGTCGACCTCGCCGTGTTGGCCCTGCGGGCCGGCGCGCACGTGCTGTTGGAGAAGCCGCCAGCGCCCACCCTCGACGGCCTCGGCCAGTTGCTCGCGGCCCAACGCGAGACCGGACGGGCCTGCCAGATCGGCTTCCAGGCGTTCGGCTCCGGTGCCGTCGACGAACTGACCCGGCAGATCCGGGCCGGCGTGCTCGGCGAGGTACGCGGCATCGCAGCGACCGGACTCTGGTGGCGCGACGACGACTACTGGTCCCGGTCGGCGTGGGCCGGACGGCGGTGGCTGCACGGCCGGCCCGTCAACGACGGCGCCCTGACGAACGCGTTCGCGCACGCGGTCGCGCTGGCGGTGCGGCTCGACGGCTCCGGCGGCGACCGGTCGATCCGCCAGATCGAACTGGACACCTACCGCACCCGCGCCGTGACGGCCCACGACACGGCCAGCGTCCGCCTGCGTACCGCCCGGGGCACCCCGGTCACGATCGCCGTCACGCTCTGCGCGCAGCAGCCCGTCGAGCCGTTCATCGAGGTGTTCGGCAGCGCCGGCACCGCCGTGCTGCACTACACGCAGGACCGGTTGCGCACCCCCGCCGGGGACAGCGTGCACCGCCGTACCGATCTGGTGGAGAACCTCCTCGACCAGATCGCCGACCCGGGCGTGCCGCTGCTGGTGCCGCTGTCGCAGACGCTGTCCTTCACCCAGGTCGCCGAGGCGGTGCACCGCAGCCCGGCACCGGTCGAGGTCGCCCAGCGGTCCCTGACCGACCTGCCTGCCCTGACCCGCCGGGCCGCCACCACCGGCCGGCTCTACCGTGAGCTCGGCGCCGACTGGGCGCGCGCCGCGGCGTACCGATGGACCCCACCGTCGCACCCGCCGACCGGGTGAGGCACTGATCGGCGACGACGAAGGACGACGACACATGCACATCAGCCAGATCGAGACCACCGACCTGTTCCTCGGCCCCGAGGGCGCACCCCGGCAGGTGGTCCGGGTCACCCTCACCGTCGAGCAGCCGACCCCACCGGTGTCGGTCCGCATCGACGGTCCCACCGTGCGTACCCCGGAACCGGTGGTCACCGCGGCGCTCGCCGCCGGGGAGTCGGTGACGGTCGAGGTGGGCGTGCAGGTCGCCGCGCCGGCCCCGGAGGGCTCCTGGCATCGGATCACCGTCGTGGCGCAAACCCCCGCCGCGCGGGTCACCGCCGACGGTGAGCTGCGCGCCGCGGCGACCGGCTGGACCGTGTGGATGGTGTCGCACTTCCACTACGACCCGGTCTGGTGGAACACCCAGCGCGGCTTCACCGAGCTGTGGCAGCAACTGCCCGACGTACCCGGCGCCGACCGGCTGCGCCCACCGTTCGTCCGGACCGCCTTCGACCTGGTCCGCGCCCACCTCGACGCGGCCCGCCACGACGACGACTACCGGTTCGTCCTCGCCGAGATCGACTACCTCCAGCCGTACTGGAACGTATTCGTCGACGACCGCGCGGACCTGCGCCGGCTGCTCCGCGAGGGTCGCGTCGAACTGGTCGGCGGCATGTACAACGAGCCCAACACCAACCTGACGCACCCCGAGTCGACCATCCGCAACGCGGTGCAGGGCATCGGCTACCAGCGTGACGTGCTCGGCGGCGATCCGCGTACCGCCTGGATGCTCGACGTGTTCGGTCACGACCCGGCCTTCCCCGGGTTGATGGCCGACGCCGGGCTCACCTCCAGCGCGTGGGCGCGCGGCCCGTTCCACCAGGTCGGTGCCAAACGGCACACCGGCGACATCACCCGAATGCAGTTCCCCAGCGAGTTCGAGTGGCTCTCGCCCACCGGCCGTGGCCTGCTCACCGCCTATCTGGCCGACCACTACGTGGCCGGCTGGGGCATGGAACGCAAGGAGACCCTCGACGAGGCGATGGCCGAGGCGTACGCGCAGTACCGCGAGCTGCGTAAGGTCGCCGCCACCCGCAACGTGCTGCTGCCGGTCGGCCACGACCACAACATTCCGTCCCGCTGGTGCACCGAGATCCACCGCGCCTGGCCGCAGCGCTACCAGTGGCCCCGATTCCGGATGGGCGTGCCTCGCGATTTCTTCGCCGCCGTCCGCGCCGAACTCACCGGCGCCGCGGACGGTGCCGGTACTGCCGGCCTAGCCCCGGCCGCCCGGCGGCCATCGCCGCAGACCCGCGACATGAACCCGGTCTACACCGGCAAGGACGTCTCCTACATCGACACCAAGCAGGCCCAACGCGCCACCGAGACGCTGCTGCTGGACGCCGAACGGCTCGCCACCCTGGCCATGCTGCTCGGCGACCGCTACCCGAGTGAGGCGCTGGACAAGGCGTGGCGGCTGCTTTCCTACGGCGCGCACCACGACGCCGTCACCGGAACCGAATCCGACCAGGTGTACCTCGACCTGTTGGCCGGCTGGCGGGAAGCTCACGAGTTGGCCGGCACCGCCTGGCGCGATGCTGCCGCCGGGCTCGCCGCACACGTGGACACCGAGGGCGGCGGGCAGGCGGTGCTGCTGGTCAACTCGCTGTCCTGGGCCCGCGACGGCATCGCCCGGATTCGGCTGCGCTATCCCGCGCCCGGCCCGGCCGGTGTCGTCGTACGCGACGAGACCGGCGCCGACCTGCCTGCGGTGGCCGAAGGGCTGACCCGTCACGACGACGGCAGCATCGCCGAGGTCGACCTGTCGGTGCCGGCCAGCGCCGTCCCGGCGCTGGGCTACCGGGTGCTGCGGGTGGCCACCGACGACCAGCGGGCCACGGTCGAGGCGGCGCGGGCCGACGCGGTGCCCGCCCGGCCGGTCACCGGCTGGTCCGCCACGAGCGGCCCCCCGTCGATCAGCAACGCGACCTTCCAGGTGGATGCCGACCCGCGCCGAGGCGGTGCCCTGTGCCGCATCGTGGACCGCCGCACCGGCCGTGACCTGCTGCGCCCGGACGGGCTCGGCGACGAACTGATCGTCCAGGACGAGTACGTCGACCACCCCAGATATGGGGAGGGCCCCTGGCATCTGCTGCCGAAGGGGCCGGGTCGCGGTTTCGGCGACAACCCCGCCGAGGTACGCGTCGAGCAGAGCGCCGCCGGCAGCCGGCTGATCAGCCGCACCGTCCTCGACGAGTTGCAGGTCACCCGCGAGGTCATCCTCTGGCACGGCACCGACCGGATCGACTTCCGGACCCACGTCGACGGGTCCATCGGCCAGGACCGGCTGCTGCGGGTCCGCTTCGACCTCGCGCTGCCCGGCACCCTGCCGGTCGCGGAGGTGGGCTTCGCCGCCATCGGCCGCCCCTTCGGGTTCCCCGAGTCCGACTCGGCCGAACATCTCTGGGCCCTGGACAACCCCGCACACACCTGGGCCGGGCTCTCCTCGACCGCCCGGATCCGGTTGCGCGGCGAGGACGGCGACGTGCACCAGCACGCCATCGGCGTTGCCGAACTCGTCGCCGACGACGATCCCGGGCTCGACGATCAGGTGCGGGCGGTGCTCGTCGCGCTGGCCCGGCAGGGGGTCACCGCCACCCGTACCGTCCCGGACGGGCCGCGCTACGGCGCGCTCGACGCCGACTCGAACCTGCCCGACGTACGCATCGTGCTCGGCGCGGACAACTCCTTCGCCGAGGCCGTGCTCAATGCCGCCGACGACGCCTACCGGGCCGTGCTGGCCGCCACCGGACGGGTGTTCGTGCCGGCCGCCCGGCCACGCCCGCAGGTCTGGGTACCGGACGCCGACCTGCGCGACCCGCGCGACCTGCCGGTGCTCATCGTCACCGCAGCCGACCCGCTCATCGGTGATCTCGACGACGCGACGATCGAGGTACGCCAACCGACCCGGCTGGCCGGCTTCGACGACCCGCTGACCGACTACTCCGTGGCGGTGGTCAACCACGGCACGCCCAGCTACGTGGCCCAGCACGACGGCACACTCTGGCTGTCCCTGATGCGCTCCTGCACCGGCTGGCCCAGCGGAGTCTGGATCGACGGGCCCCGTCGGGGCACCCCCGACGGGGCCGGGTTCGCCCTGCAACACTGGAGCCACACCTTCCGGTACAGCCTGCTCGCCGGCCCCGGCGACTGGCGGCAGGCCGGTTTCGTCCGCGCCGCGCAGGAACTGAACCACCGGCTACGGGCCGAGCCCGTCCCCTCCGGACCCGGCACGCTACCCCGAGTCGCGAGCCTGGGGTCGGTCGAACCCGCCAACGTGCTCCTCTCCGCGCTCAAGCCGAGCGGCAACCCGGTCGCGGCCGGCCAGCCCGGCACCGTCGACCCGGCCGACGGGCTCACCGTGCGGCTCTACGAGTCGGCCGGCGCGCAGACCCGAGCTCGGATCCGGCTGCACGGCGGGCTGCGTACGCCGGCCGTCACCAACGTGATCGAGCAGGGCCCCGCGATATCGGCGGCGCAGCCACCGGCCGACACCGACGGCGAAGACCTGACCATCGAACTGAGCCCCGCCGACGTGGTCACCGTCACCGCCCGGCCGGCGCAGCCGGGCCCGCTCGCGTCGGGCCCGCTCGCGTCGGGCCCGCTCGCGTCGGATCCGCTCGGGCCGCAGCGGCGCGGGCCGGGCACCGAGCCGGTGCAGCCGGTGTTCACCCGCTACTGGCTGCACAACAAGGGACCCGCGCCGATGGGCAACCTACCGGTCAGCGTGCACCTGCACCCCACCACCGCCGCGCTGTCCGGCTCCGCCACGTCGGCCGCGCTGCGGGTCACCGTGGGCTCCGCGACGGCAGCCACCGCCGGTACGGTCGACCTCGACGTGCCCGCCGGGCTTACCGTGAGCCCGGCCGGCCCGCACCGCTATGCCCTCGACACCGGGGAATTTCAGCACTTCGATCTCTCTGTGCGCGCGGCCGACGCCGCGCCCGGGCGGTACTTCCTCGCCGCGCGGATCCGCGATGAGCTCGGCCAGGAGCTTGAGGACGTCATGACCGTCACCGTGGGCACCGGTCCCGCGGACGAGGCGGAGCCACCGGGTGACATCGACGCGACACTGGAACCGGCCGAAGTGACCATGGTGGCCGGCGCCGGCACGACTCTCACCCTGCGGCTGCACAACCGTGCCGCGTCGACGGTCCGGGGCGAAGCCCAACTACTCAGCCCGTACGGCACCTGGGGCGAACCGGATGACGAGCTGTCCACCGGCCCCTGGATCCAGGGGTTCGTGCTGCCGGCCGGGGGCACCGGCACTGTCGACTTCACGGTGCGTACGCCGGCCGGCGCCCGACCCGGCGGGCAGTGGTGGGCGCTGGCCCGAATCACCAGCTTCGGGCAGGTCCAATACACCGCGACGGTCTCCCTCACCACGTGATCAGGCGAGCCGGCCGGACCATGGTCCAGCTGCGAGAACGGACACAGTCCGGCACGGGAATAGGGGCACCGGCGGCGAGTTGGAACCAGACATGACCTTCGCACCACAGCCGGCCCTGTCTCCGGGTCGGGCGGTGACGTCCCGATGACCGCCGTCGACACCGCCGCGTCCCCACCGCCCGCGCAGATGCCCGGCGACCTGATGAGCCGTGGGCAACGCCTGCGGCTCATCCTGGTGCTCGGCTCGCTGATCGCGGTGGGACCGCTCACCATCGACATGTATCTTCCCGCGTTGCCGGCCATCGTCGACGACTTCGCCATCAACTCGGCGACGGTGCAGCTGACCCTCACCGGCACGCTCGTCGGCCTCGCCGTCGGCCAGTTGGTGATCGGCCCACTCTCCGACGCGCTCGGCCGCCGGGCGCCGCTGATCGCGGGCACCGCGCTGCACGTCGTCGCCTCGGTGGGCTGCGCGCTCGCCCCGAACATCACGGTGCTCGGCGCGCTGCGGGTCGTCCAGGGGCTGGGCGCGGCGGCCGCCGCGGTGATCGCCATGGCGGTGGTACGCGACCTGTTCAGCGGCACGTCCTTCGCCCGGGTGTTGTCCCGCCTGCTGCTGGTGATGGGGGCCGCACCGGTGCTGGCGCCGACCCTCGGCAGCGAACTGCTGCGCTGGACGCAGTGGCGGGGCATCTTCGCGGCGCTCGTGGTCTTCGGCGTACTGCTGATGCTGATCGCCGCGCTCGGGCTGCCGGAGACGCTGCCACCCGGGCGTCGGCAACGCGGCGGCGTGCTCTCCACCGCCCGGCTCTACCGCTCGCTCCTTCGTGACCGGGCCTTCGTCGGGCTGGTGCTGGTGGCGGCGCTGGCCATGGCGGCGATCTTCGCCTACGTGGCCGGATCGTCGTTCGTGCTACAGGGCCAGTACGGACTCAGCGAGCAGCAGTTCGGGTTCGCGTTCGGCGCGGGTGCGATCGGCCTGATCGGTGCCACCCAGGGCAACGTACGGCTGCTGCGACGCTACCCACCGCAACGGATCCTGATGGCCGCGCTGCTCATCGGCGCAGTGGCCGCCCTGGTGCTGCTCGGTGTCGCGGTGACCGGTTTCGGTGGGCTGCCCGCCCTGCTCGCGTCCCTGTGGCTGGTGCTCGCCGCGACCGGCCTGGCCATGCCGAACGCGCCCGCGCTGGCGCTGAGCCGGCACGGTGAGGCGGCCGGCACGGCCTCCGCCCTGCTCGGCGCGGTGCAGTTCGGCGTCGGCGCGCTGACCGCGCCCCTGGTGGGCGTGCTGGGCAACGGCGCCGCGGCGATGGGCCTGGTGATCGCCGGTGGCCTGCTCGCCGCGCTCGTCGTGCTGCTGCTCGTGGTGCGCCCCGACCGGCTGGCGATGGTGGAGCTGGATCCGGTGGCCGTCGCCGTCCACTGAGCCCGAAGTGTCGGTGGGCTGCTCTACCGTCCGACGGCGTGAACGCAGTGCAGACGTACCGCTATCTCGCCTCCTCCACGCTCGGCCACGGCGCCCTCGCCTTGCAGACCAGCGGCGGGCCGGCGCCCAACCCCCGCTTCTTCACCGGTTTCCTCACCACCCCCCAGGCGGCGGCGGTCGGGCTGCTGGCCGTGGCCGAGGTCGCCCGCACCCGCTACCACCGGCCGGTCAGCCCGGCCAGCCTCGACCCGGTGGTCACCGGCAGCCGGGACCGGCTGCGTTTCGAGTCGTTCTCCGGCTGCTGCGGGGTGTACGCCCGGCTCGACGCGTTGCCCGAGGGCCTCGACGGCGACGTGGTCGAGCACGGCACCACCAACGTCGACGTCAACACCCCGCTGCGGGAGGCCCTGTCGCGGGTCGGCGGTCTGGATCCGCTGCACCTGTCGGTCGGCCCGGACGACCTCACAGTGTCCACCATGGACGGCGCGGTGGTGGAGAAGAAGGTGCCGCTGCCGGTGCGCTGGCTACGCGGCTTCGCCGAGGTGCAGGTCCTCGCGGCCCGCTTCGAGCCCCGGGCGGAGCTGGCGGCCACCGAAGCGGCGGCGTTCCTGCGCCGGCTGCCGACCGGCAACGACCGCTCGGTGCTCTGGGTGGTGCCGGCCGGGCGAAGCCTGCGGCTGACCTCCCGGCCGACAGCCGGGGCGGTCTGCCTGGCCGGGGCGAGCCGGCTGGTCGCGCTGCGCCCGATGCTGCGCTTCGCGAAGACCCTCCGGGTGTACGGGCCCACGGTGGCCGCCGGTTCCGCCCCCGTGCCGAGCGTCTGGGAGTTGGACACCGGCGCGCTGCGCCTGTCGCTCACCCTCTCCCCCGAGCCGTACCGGGGCTTCTCCGGCGAGGGCGCGGCGCTCACCGCGCTGGCCGGTGACGACGTCGTCGACGACGCCGACCTGGTCTCGGCGCTGCTGTCCTGGGATCCGACGATCGACGTGGACCGGTTGGCCGTCCAGTCCGACCTCGACGCGGACCGGGTCCGGGGAGCGTTGGCGCAGTTGGGCACGGCCGGACGAGTCGGCTACGACGTGTCCGAGGCGGCGTACTTCCACCGGGTGATGCCGTACGACGCGGGTCGGGCCGAGCGGGACAACCCCCGGCTGGTCGGGGCGCGGGCCCTGCTCGACGCGGGGGCGGTGCACCGCGACGGCCCAGTCGTGACGGTCCGCAGCGACGGCCAGGTCTACCGGGTCCGCGAGCTGCCCGACGGTGCGCTCACCTGCACCTGCCACTGGTGGGCCAAGCACCAGGGGCAGCGGGGGCCCTGCCGGCACGCCCTGGCCGCCCGGATGGTGACCAGCAACCAGGTCGAGGAGCGGGTGTGACGCGCACCGGGATCATCGAGGGCACCGCGCGGCGGCAGCGGGAGTTGGCGGCCGGCGGCACCGGCGACCTGTTCGACCTGGTGATCAAGGGGCACGCCGAGGCAATCGCGGCGGCCCTGGCCGGCCTGCCCGAGCAGCGCCGCCGGGAGATCGGCAGGGAACTGACCACCTGGTTCAAGAAGCGCGACCGCAACGCGTGGTGGGCGGAGCAGCCCGGCAGCGCCCTGGCGGTGCTCGTGGTCGGCTGCCTGCCCACCGCCGCCCAGGCCGCCGCGATTCTCGGTCGGGACGCGGTCACGCTGCACGCGCGGGCGGCGGACCTGGTTCGCGCTGTCGCCGAGGAACGCGGGGTGGACTGGCTCGGTGACCTGGCCCACCGGCTGGCGGCCCGGTTCACGCAGCAGTCCTGGACCGGTCGATGGCAGTTCGTCGCCGCGCTGCTGCGCGCCGAGGGTGCCGCGCCACCCACCGACGACCGGTCGGTGCAGTTGTGGCTGCGCGCGGTCGAGTTCCCCGCTGATCGGCACCGGGGGCGGCCGGTGCCGGTGGCGGACCGGCTGCGCGGCGACCCGTTCCTGCCGCACATGCTGCCGCGGCTGTTCGAGGTGGACGGCATCGGCACGCAGATGATGTTCGCGGTCGTCCACCGCAGCTGGGAGGACCGGGAGCGGCACGCGCTGCCGACCGCGCTGGCCCAGCTCGCCGCCGAGCAGGTGGTCGACCGGGCGACGCTCATCGACGGCGCGATCGGCCGGCTGCTGCGCGGAGACCGGCCCGCCGCGCTGCGCGCCTTCACCACCCTGCTCGGCCTGCTCGCGCCGTCCGACACCGAGATCACCGCCCGCCGCGTCGACTACCTGCGACTGCTCACCGACGCACCGGCGCCGGCCGCCACCATGGCGCAGCAGGCGCTGCGGGAGTTGCCCGACCTGGCGCTGGAGTCGGTTCTCGACGCGTCCGGGCAAGTGCTGGGCCGAGCCGAGAAGGCAGTGGTCCGGGCCCAACTGACCTGGCTCGACCGGCTGGCCCGCCAGCACCCGGGCCAGGCCGCCGCGATAGCCGAGGTGATCGCCGTCGCCGCCGCGCATCCCGCCGTCGAGCTGCGGGACCGGGCGATCGCGTTGGCCGCTCGGCACGGCGTCGCCCCGGCCGAGGCCGGTCCGGCGGTCGCCGAGCCGCGCGGCGACGACCTGCCCGTACCGCCTCCGCCGGCAGCGGCGCCTGCGCCCATCACCGACGTGGACGAACTGGCCGAGGAGGTCGCCGTCCTGCTCGGCCGGCCGGCGCCCGGCACCGGCCTCGACCGGGTCCTGGACGGGCTGGTCCGGCTCACCGCCGCCGACGGGCCCCGGGTGCACGCCGCGCTCACCCCGGTCGTCGAGCGTCGGCACTGGTCCTGGGCGGAGCAGCGGCACGATCCGTGCTGCCTGCGGGCGTTGGTTGTCGACCTGTTCCAGACCGCTGGGGCGAGACCGAAGCCCCAGCGGCGCAGCCGGTGGGAGGCGCTGCTGGCGGCCGTACGCCGCAGTGATGCCACGCCTTCGGCACCGGAGCTGGTCGCCATCGACCCGCGGGTGCCGCCGGCGCACCGACTGCTACGCGCCCGCCTGACCGAGATCGGTGTGCACCTCAACGAGCCCGGTCATCCCGGTCTGCTGGCCACCCCGACCTCGGCAAACGGCCTGCTCGACCCGCTGGCGCTGGTGGAGCGGCTGGCCCTGCTCGGCGACCGGGCAGCCGGGCACTGGGATCTCACCCAGGCGCTGCTGCGGCTGCCGGCCACCGTCGAGGAGGCGGTGGCGGAGAAGGCGGCGGCGCTGGGCACCCCGGCCGGGCAGCGGCTCGCCGCCTGGCTGCGCGGCGGTGGCCTGCCGCAGCCGGTGATGTGGGTCGAGACCGTGCACCGGCGACCGAGCCAGGGCCGCCACGACTGGGAGTTCTACCTGATGCCGCCGGAGCGGATGCTGGCCGGGCTGCGCCCACCCGAGGGTTACCACGACCGGTACGGGCTGCTCACCACCGAGCCGGGGACGCTCTGGGCGGGGCACCACGAGTGGGCCCACCTGTGGCCGGCGATCCTGCCCGGACACCGGGGCGTGGTGGCGGCGTACACGTTGCCGATGGTGGCTGCCACCGCCGACCGGGACCAGGCCGGCGGTGCCGCGCTGTTGCCGCTGCTCGCCGAGGGCACCGGCCCGGGTGGGATGGCGCTGGACCTGGCTGTGGCGTACGGTCTCGGCGCCCGACACGCCGCCGACCGGGTCGCCGCCCTGGACGCCCTGCTCGCCCTCGCCGCTCAGGGAGACTTCGACGCGACGTTCTGCGGGCAACGGGTCGGCCAGTTGGCGGCCACGCAGGTGCTGAAACTGTCCCGGGTGGTCGAGCCGCTGCGCGACGCGGCACAGGCCGGCGCGCCGCTCACCGTGTGGCGGCTGCTGGCCGCCGCGCTGCCGGTGGCGCTCGCCGCGTCCACCACGCCACGCGGCCTGCCCGACCTGCTCACCCTGGCCACCGAGACGGCCACCACCACCGGCGTACGCATCGAGGTGCCGGGCCTGGCCGAGGTGGCCGGGCGGGGCGGGTCGAGCCGCCTGGTCACCGAGGCCCGCCGCCTGCACCGCACGCTGCGCGTCGGGTGACCTCCGGACGGCGTGGGCCCGGCGCGACCCGAGTCGGGCCCACGGCGCGGTGGAACAATGCGAGCCATGCCTTCCCTCACGCCGGATCGGCTCGATTTCCGTGGTGTGCGTCGTGCCTACGACACGGTGGCGGAGGACTACGCCGCCTATCTGCCGGACACCCGGGCCGAGTCGCCGCTCGACCTGGCCATGCTCGACGCCTTCGCCGAGGCGGTACGGTCCGATGCGGACGGGCCGGTGCTCGACGCCGGGTGCGGCGCCGGCCGGATGAGCCGCTATCTCGCCGAGCGTGGCTGTCACGTGCACGGGGTCGACCTGTCGCCGGGCATGCTCGCGATGGCCCGACGCGACCATCCCGACCTGGCGTTCGCCGTCGGCTCGTTGACCGCACTGCCCTGTCCGGACGACCGTTTCGGCGGCGTGGTGCTCTGGTATTCGATCATCCACACGCCGCCTGCCGGCCTGGCCCGGATCTTCGCGGAGGCGGCCCGGGTGCTCCGCCCCGGCGGCCACCTGCTCGTCGCGTTCCAGGCCGGCGAGGGTGTCCGCGACCTCGCCGAGGCGTACCGCCGCTTCGGCCACGAGATCCGACTTCAGCGGCACCGCCACCCGGTGGACCAGGTCGCCGCTCACCTCGCCGCAACCGGCCTGCACGAGGTTGCCCGCCTGGTCCGCAGCCCCATCGCCTCCGAACGCGACAGCCAAGCCGCCCTCCTTGCCCGTCTCGAACAGTGAGTCCTGGCGCGAAAGCGCCCGCCCGTGGGCTGCCCTTCCGGGGGGCGCTTTCGCACCAAGGTCTACTCAGGAGATCGAGGCGGGGAAGCGGTTCCAGACTCGGTGGGTGGCGAGGAGCTGCTGGAGACTGGTGAAGACGTCGCCGGCGGAGTCGCCGGTGACGACGCCGGGGCTGCCGGTGATGCCGGCCTGCTCCAGGACGGCGACACCCGGGCCCCAGGCACCGATCGCCTTGGCGTGCCGCCAGCACTCCTCGACCAGCAGCAGCACCCGCGGGTCGATCGGCGCCGACGCCGGACCGGCCGCACCGGCCTTGGCGTCACGGGCCGGCAGGGCGTCCGGTGCCGGCGGCGGAGCCGCGGCGAGCAGCACCGCGTCGAATTCGACCGAGCGGCCGGTGGCGAAGCTGCGCTGGGCGGGCAGGTCACCGATCATGCCGCCGTGCGGGGCGATGAGCAGCGGCACCATGTCGGCGGCGAAAACCGCGTCGCGTACCTCCCGGACGGCGTCCAGGTCAGCGTCGGGGTCCACGACAATGCCGATCATCCGCCCGTCGGCCGGCCACTCCCGGCCGACCTGCGACAGCGCGGGGCTGGGCGCGACGTCGGCCAACGGGGCCGTGGGCTGCGGCGCAGGCAGGCCGAGACCGGCGGCGACCTGGGCGCAGAGCACCGGGTCGATGTTGGCCAGGCACTGGAGCTGACGTTCCTTGATCGCCTGGTGGTAGCACTTGCCCAACTCGAAGGTGTAGGCGCGGATGATGTGTTCCTGCTCGACCGGCGACATGCTCAGCCAGAACAGCCGGGTCTGGCTGAAGTGGTCGTCGAAGGAGGCCGGGCTTGCGCGTACCTTCGGCGCCTGGGCCACCTGCACCGGCACGTCGATGAACGGGTGGTCGTCGTCGCCGGCCGGGAACGGGTTGCCCCCGTCGAGGGAGTTCGGCCGGTAGGGTGCCACCCCGGCGTGGATGGCCTGCTGATGGAAGCCGTCGCGGAGCATGTCGTTGACCGGGGCGTGCGGCCGGTTGATCGGGATCTGCGGGAAGTTCGGCCCGGCCAGCCGGGTCAACTGGGTGTCGAGGTACGAGAAGAGCCGGCCCTGCAACAGCGGGTCGTTGGTGACGTCGATGCCCGGCGGCAGGTGGCCGAGGTGGAAGGCGACCTGTTCGGTCTCGGCGAAGAAGTTGGTGGGCGTACGGTTCAGCGTCAGCTTGCCGACCGGCTGCACCGGGGCGAGTTCCTCCGGCACGATCTTCGTCGGGTCGAGCAGGTCGATGCCGGCGAACGTCTCCTCCGGGGTGTCGGGGAAGATCTGGATGCCCAGCTCCCACTCGGGGAACGCCCCTGACTCGATGGCGTCGTAGAGGTCCCGTCGGTGGAAGTCGGGGTCGATGCCGTTGATCGTCTGGGCTTCCTCCCACACCAGGGAGTGCACACCCAGCTTCGGCTTCCAGTGGAACTTCGCCAACACCGTCTCGCCGGCCGCGTTGATCAGGCGGAAGGTGTGGACGCCGAAGCCCTCCATCGTGCGGTACGACCGCGGGATGCCCCGGTCGGACATGTTCCAGATGGTGTGGTGCTGCGCCTCGGTGTGCAGCGAGACGAAGTCCCAGAAGGTGTCGTGTGCGCTCTGCGCCTGCGGGATCTCCCGGTCCGGGTGCGGCTTGGCGGCGTGGATGATGTCCGGGAACTTGATGGCGTCCTGGATGAAGAAAACCGGCATGTTGTTGCCGACCAGGTCGAAGGTGCCCTCGTCGGTGTAGAACTTGGTGGCGAAGCCCCGGGTGTCGCGGACCGTGTCGGCCGATCCGCGCGAGCCCAGCACCGTGGAGAAGCGGACGAAGACCTCCGTTTCGCGGCCCTTCTTCAGGAAGCCGGCCTGGGTGACGTTCTCGGCGGTGCCGTACGCGGTGAAGATGCCGTGCGCGCCGGCACCTCGGGCGTGCACCACCCGCTCCGGGATCCGCTCGTGATCGAAGTGCATGATCTTCTCGCGGAAGTGGTGGTCCTGGAGCAGGACCGGGCCACGCGGCCCCGCCTTGAGCGAGTGGTCGGTGTCGCGCAACCGCGCACCGTTCGCGGTGGTGAGGAAGGCGCCCTGCTGGCCCTTTGCCGTCGACGGGACACCGGTTTTCACGCCGGTGGGCGTACGGGTCTGCGGAGTGCCCTGATCCGGCTTCGGCGGCAGCGGGTCGTGCGGCGTGGTCGGCTCCGCCAGGCTCGGTGGGGCGCTGCCCGGCGCGCCGGGCACCTGCGGGGTCAGCACCTCGGTGACCTTCTCGGCGGCGGACTCCACCACGTCCTTGACCACCTTGGCGGGGTTACGCGATTCCATTTCTACAGGTACCTCCCTGGAGCACAACGAGCAGACTCCATCGGCGGTACCCGGGACAGAGCGAGCAAAACGGAGCGAATGTCACAGGACACGTTCACCCACAAGCCCGCACCGGACCGACCCGGCGGCCGCCGCGGATCAGACGGGCGTAGGCCGCAGGTGTGCGAAGTAGTCCCGCTGCGCCGGGTAATAGTCGTCGAACGATGGCATCGCCGTGCCGTCGCGGCTGGCCACCAGGCGGTCCAGGTAGTACTCCCAACCGGGCCCGATCTCCCCCAGGCCCTCGACCGTGTCCAGGTGCTGCACGAAGCGCAACCCGGTCCGCCCACCGTGCGACGTGAGCAGCAGTTCCAGCCGCCAACTGCCGGACTCGTCACGCGCGGACAGCGCTAGCCGCCGAGGCGGCTCACAGGCGTCGATTCGCAGCTCGGACCAGGGCGCTTCCGCTTCGTACGCCATCTGCACCCGGATGCGGCTACCCGGCGCTGCCTTCCCTTCCCAGCGGCCGTACCACCGGGCGGTGCGGTCCGGTTCGGTCAGGCTGGCCCAGACGTCCTCGATCGGGGCCCGGAACTCGCGGGTGAGGACCAGGTCGGTTCCGGTGTCGGTGCCGAAGAGCCGGCCGGTGGGGATGGGTGTCATGCGGTGCGCTCCTTCGGGTACGGCGAGCCGCCGGTGCGGCGCTCGCGACGGGTGCGGTGCACCTCGGTTTCCAGCGCGTCGAACCGGCGCTCCCAGCGCTCGGACTGGTCGAACTGCGACAGCCAGCGGATCAGGTCGCCGAAGTGGGCGGGGTCGAGTTGGTAGTGGCGCTCGCGGCCGACCACGGCGTCGCGCACCAGCCCGCTTTCTCGAAGTACGCGCAGATGGCGGCTGATCGCCGGCCGGCTGATCTCGAAGTGCTCGGCGATCCGGCCGGCGGTGAGCTGGCGATCCCGCAGCAGTTCGAGGATGCGTCGGCGCACCGGATCCGCGATCGCCGCAGCTACCTCGTCCACGCACGGAAGCGTAACCGGTGGGTTACATATTCTCCAGCTCGGCCGAGCCGGCGATCCGGACGAGCCTCGGGTCACCGCCGGCCGATGGAACGGCGAGGCCGCCGGGTCGGCAGCAACGTGAGCGCCGCAAGCGCGAGCAGGCCAGCGAGCCCCCACGGGTGGTGGTCGGTCGTCACCACCACCAGGTGGGCCGTGCCGGCGGTGACGATCTCACCGTGGATCTCGTAGCTGCCGAGGGCCAGGGCCGGCAGGGTGACCGGGATCCGGATCACCCGCTCCTCGCCGGGCGCGAGATCCGGCACTGCGGGCGGCGCGACGAACCCGGTCGGACTCGGGGCGCGGCCGACGCGGAACGACAGGGCCACGGCGGCGGGCGCGGCCTGCTCGTTACGCAGTCGCAACACGACAGTACGCCGGGCGGGCGCGCCGAAGCGGGCCGGCCAGCCACGGTCCCGCTCGACGGACGCCCCGACGACGACCGGAGGACCTGTCGCCGCCTGCCGCACGGTGCCGCTGTCCGGCGGGGCCGCACCGCTGACCAGCAGCGGCACGTCGACGGAGAAGCGGGTGTCCAGGGTGCTCACCCGCAGCTGGCACGGGCAACCGCCGGGCGGGACCGACACGGTGAGCGGCGCGCCACCGGCACCGCCACCGGGCACGTGAATCTGGGCCGAGGTGTCCCGCGCGCACCGTGCCGGTCCGCCCGACCCGCAGAGTTCGATCACGACAGTGCCGGTGGGCCAGCCGGTCAGGCGCACCTGCACCTGTTCACCCGGCGCCGCCTCGGCCCGGTCCAACGTCACCTGCGGCGCCGGGTTCGGCGCACCGGTCACCGCCAGCCCGGCGATCAGGGCGAGGCCGTACGCCGCCAGCCTCATCCGCCGGTGGACCTCGTCCGCTCGCCGCCTTCGGCCGCACCGCTGGGCTCGACCTGGCCGGTGGACTCAGGCTGGTCAGCCGGGCCGGCGGTGGGCTGGGCCTGGTCGACCGGGCCGGTGGTCGACTGAGCGCGGCGTCGCCGGGCGGCGGGCAACCGGGTGGCCAGCAGCGCGCCGAGCGCGGCGAGCAACACGACGGTCCAGACCCAGGGCACGGCCCAGACCCCGGCGGTACGGGTCACCGTCGGCAGCATCCGATCGGCGCTGGCCGGATCGACGACGACGTCGGCGGAGAGCCGGACGGCCGGCACCACGTTGTTGATCTGCTCGGTGACGGTGATTGCCGCGCCCGGCAGAAGTTCGGGCACGGGCACGGGTACGGTCCGGGCGAGCGGGAGGCCGAAGGGCGCGTGCAGGCGAACCTGGGCGGTGCCGGTCAGGCGGACGTTGCCGGTGTTGCGGAGCCGGTAACTGACCACCACCGGACCGGTGCCGAAGGGGTTGATCGGATTGTCGTAACCGACCCGCATCGCCTCGACCTGAAGTCCGGGACGGACCGGGCCGGCCACCCGCAGGTAGATCCGGGCGGCGACCCGGCGGTCGAGGTTGATCCGCTGGCCGCCGGTGGAACCGAGCTGCGCGATCGAGGCGACCACACCGCCGGCGTGGTCGCCCGGACTGGCGTTGGCCGGCACGGTGAGTTGGAACGGCACGATCACCTGCTTGCCGGCCGGCACCCGGTAGGTCCGGTGGGCGAACGAGGTCCAGGCGCCCACGTCGGTGGGTGCCTGGCTCGCCGGTTGCAGGGCGAAGCCACCGTCGGCGGTGGTGAACGCGTCGGCACCGTACACCGCGAAGCTCATCGGCTCCTTGCTCAGGTTGGTGATGGCGACCCGGTCCTCGATGCGCTGGCCGGGTTCGGCGTCGTGGACGAAGTAGCTGCGCCCGGTGGGGCCGTCCGGGCCGGAGGGCTGGACCGCCCAGGTGAAACCGGCCTCCGCACCGGCGGGATCGGCCTCGGTGCCGGTGGGCGAGGGTGCCGGCGCGCCGGCGTGGGCGACGGCCGGGCCGGTGGCCAGCACGGCGAGGACCGCTGTCACGGCGACCAGGTGCGCGGAAGGGCACCTCGTCATCAACGTACGCACAACAAGGTGCCCTTCCACGGGTCAGGAGAGGGTGAGGGTCAGGGTGGCGGTGTAGTCACCCGGGGTGGTGGCGGCCGGCACGCCGAGGGCGAGGTCCGCACCGCACCGGAAGCTACCGGCGCTGGTTCCGGCGGCGGCGCCGCAGAGCGTACGGGCGCTGCCCAGACCGGTGCCGTCACCGGGGTTGGTCTGCCCGCCCGGGGTGACCACCCCGGACGTGCCCACCAGCCCGTCGCTCAGCACCGACGCGTCGGGCGTCCAGCCGAGGTTGTCGGCGGCGATGGTGCCGCCCAGCGGGCTGGTGAAGTTCTCCACCTGGCCGACCACGTTCCAGCCGGCGTTGGTGCCGCGCAGGTCGCTGACCGTCACCGCGTGCAGCGCGCCGTCGGCGGTCGCGCCGGGGTGCACCGCGGACAACGCCACTGCGCTGCCGGCGGAGGTCAGCGTCAGCGGACCGGACTGGAGCACCTGGGCGGTGATCTCCTGCTCGGCGTCGCCCGGTGCACCCGCGCCACCGAAGGTGATCGGGGTGAAGGTGTCCTGGCTGCGGTCGCTGGAGGCGTGCGCCGCGAAGGTCAGCACGTAGCACTGGACGGCGGTGCAGTCCACTGTGTCGCCGTTGCCGTCGGTGTAGCTCGGCACCAGGTCCAGGGTGGTGGAGAAGGTGCCGTCGGTGGCCAACTGCACCTGGGCGGCAGAGGACGAGGCGTTGCGGTGCACCCACTTCACCGGCTTGTACGGGCGCGAGTTCGTCCAGTAGTTCTCGCCCTTGGGGCCGAAGGCGACGTAGAAACCGACACCTCCGTTGGCGTCCGGGTCGAACCCGGTGCCGCTGACCGTGACAGTGGCTCCCTCAGGATCGAGGGCGGCGGACGGGTTCACCGTCACCGCCGGGGTGGCGGGACCTCCACCGGCCCCGGTGGTGAGGGTGAACGACGCCGGGTCGAGCACCGTGCCGGCGGTGAAGAAGCCGGCGAACGCGCTGGCCCCGGCCTCGGTGAGGGTGGTGGTGAGGTTGTTCCAGCTCACCGTCTCGCCCGAGCTGGTCGGGGTGCTCGTGCCGGTGCCGAGGGTGGCGATGGTGGCCTGCGCGACCTGCACCGGTTCGAAGCCACCGCCACTGGTCGCCAGGTCGACGTCGGCGAGCAGCGAGCCGCCGACGGCGTCCACCACCACTGTGGGGTTGGCCAGGGTGATGGTGAAGAAGTGCCCGGGGTAGGAGAACACGACGGTGCCGCCGTAGTTGACGGTGGTGGCACCGGTGGCGCTGTCGTACGAGCCGCCGGTGGCCGGGAACGTGAAGGTGCCGTCGGAGTTGCGGGTCGCGCCGCCGGTGACGGCGATCGGCGGGTTGCCGTCACCGTTCGAGACGTAGGTGCGGAACGAACTCTTGAAGCCCCAGCTGAGGCTTCCCCCGGTGACGTCGGTGGGTGCCGCGGTGGCGGGTGCCACCGCGGCAAGTGACGCGGCAGCGCCGAGTACGGCGGCTGTCGCCCACTGCCACGAGCGTCGGCGGATGCCGCCGGGTCTGGGTACGGACATGCGTCTTCCTTCCAGAGAGGGGAGGGAGCATTAGGTTAGCCTCACCTAACTTTTTGGAGAATCCTCCGAACACCCTCTTGCGCGCCGACCAAGATCTACTTAGGTTAGCCTAACCATATATCCGGAGGTTGATCATGAAAGCCCGCATCGCCACCGCCCTGGTCAGCGGGGTGTTGCTGAGCATCGGCACCCTGCCGGTGAGTCCCGCCAGCGCCGGCACCGTCGGCAAGGGACCGAACGGCCAGCGGCTCTCCGTCTCCGCCACCAGCGGGATTCCGCTCGACGGCAGCACCGTCACCGTCACCGGATCCGGCTACGACGTCACCAAGGGCATCTACGTCGCGTTCTGCCTCGACAACGGCGCTGCCGCCGCCCCCTCCCCCTGCGGCGGCGGCATCGACACCGACGGCTCCAGCGGCGCCTCGCACTGGATCTCCTCGAACCCGCCGTCCTACGGCGAGGGACTCGCCGTGCCGTACGGCCCCGGTGGATCGTTCACTGTCCAGCTCAAGATCACCCCGCGCTTCGGCGACGTGGACTGCACCACCCGCCGCTGCGTGGTGTCCACCCGCAACGACCACACCCGTGGCGCGGACCGGTCCCAGGACGTCCGGGTGCCGGTCAGCTTCGCCACCGCCCCGGCCAGCCCGACCGCTCGCGCCACCGCCGCCCCGGCGACGACCGCCACGCGCTCAGCCGCTCCCCCGAGCGTCTCGGCCGGCGGTGGGCCGACCTCGGCCCCGCCGGCGTCCTCGGCCACCGCCGCGAACAACCCTGACGCCGCGACCGGCACCGGGGCGAGTGCCGCCGCCAGTGACCAACCGCTGCTCACCACCCAGGTCAGCGACAGCAGCCCGGCTGGGCGTTGGTTCAACGCCGTGCTGGCCGGACTCGCGGCGATGCTGATCGTTCTCGTGGTGTTGCGGGCCCGGCGGTGGCGCCGGGTGAAGCCATGAGGCGCCTCGTCACGCTGCTGGTACTGCCCGCGTTGCTCGGCCTGACCGCCTGCGACACCACGACCACGCCGGCCGCGACCCCGGCGACCGGCTGCGGACCCGCCACCGCCGTGGTCGCCGACACCGACGTCGAGCCGATCGGTGCCGACCCGGGCAGCGCTCTGCCGGTCACTGTCACCTCGGCCGACGGCACCAGCGTCACCGTGACCGACGCCAGCCGGGTGCTGCCGGTGAACCTGTACGGTTCGATCGCCGAGATCGTGTTCAGTCTCGGCCTGGGTGGGCGGGTGGTCGGCCGGGACACCTCCACCAC
>NZ_POTX01000300.1 GCF_003236305.1 Micromonospora endophytica
GGGCTACCCGGTGGGGCGGCGGCGGGCGCGTTCGCGACCGAGGATCCAGATCGCCTCGACGCCGTCCCGCCAGGTGATCTTCTTGCCTTCCTCCCGGCCCCGGGCCCGGTAGCTGATCGGCACCTCGAACGGCCGGATCCGGCGGCGCAGCAGCTTGCCGGTCACCTCGGCCTCCATGCCGAAGCCGCGGGAGCGGATGTCCAGCGAGCGGTAGAGCGCCACCGGCATCAGCTTGAAGCAGGTCTCCAGGTCACCGATGTAGGAGTTGAACAGCACGTTTGCCGCCATCGTGACGCCCTTGTTGCCCATCACGTACCAGAAGCTGTAGGCGCTGTGGCTGCCGAAGGTGCGGTTGCCGTAGACCACGGTGGCCCGCCCGTCGAGCACCGGGGCGAGCAGGGTGGGGATGTCCTGCGGGTCGTACTCCAGGTCGGCGTCGAGGATGACCATGTATTCACCCTCGGCGTGGGCGACCGCCGTCTTGATCGCCGCGCCCTTGCCCGCGTTGCGCTGATGGGTGATGACCCGCAGCCGGCTGTCGTCGACCCGGCCGAGGACCTCGCCGGTGCCGTCGCGGCTGCCGTCGTCGACCACCAGCAGCTCGATCTCGCACGGATAGTCGACAGCCAACGCCTGCTTCAGGGCATCCGCGATGCGTTCTTCCTCGTTGTAGACCGGCATGAGGATCGACAGCTTCACGGGAATCTCCACGAGGGCGGCAGTGTATCGGCCATAGCCTAGCCTGGCGGCTGAGCAGGATGCGGGCCACCGCCGTCGGGGATCCGCATTCGGGCATCCAGGCTGATGGTGTTTACTTCCGGCCATGTCGGCTGCCGGCTTCCCGCTCGTCCTCGCCCCTGTCGCCGCTGTCGTGCTGCTTACCGTGGCGCTACGGCCGCGGATCGCGGAGACCGTCGCGCCCCGGCGGCTCGCGGTGATCCGGGCGGCGCTGGTCACCGGCACTTTCGCGGTGCTGGCCGTCGAGTTGCTCGGCGTGCTGCGCCTGCTGACGCCGCTCGCGTTCGCGGTGACCTGGCTGCTCTTCGTAACCGGCTGCGCGGTGGCAGCGGCCCGACGCCGTCGGCGCGACGTGGCGCACCAACAGCCCGCGAGCGGCGCGACCACGGCATCAAGCGACGCCACGCCCGCCGGTTACGCATCCGCCGGCATCGCCGCAGCCGGGACGAGCGCCGCGGCCGGGACGAGCGCCGGCGTCGGCGGGACGGGTGGTGCGTCGGCGGTGGGGGCGAGCCGCACGGCGACCGTCGGGCTGGATCGTCCGGCGTCGACCGTCGGCGCGGACACCACCGGGGGCGGATCGGCCGCCGGCTGGCGGGGCCTGCTCGGCGAGTGGTGGGGTGCGCTGGGTGGCTTCTGGCGTACGGCGAGCCGGGGTGAACGGCTGCTCGCCGGCACCATCGGCGGCCTGCTCCTGGTCGAGCTGCTGATCGCGCTGCTGGCCGAGCCGAACAACTTCGACTCGCAGACGTACCACCTGCCGAAGGTGGAGCGTTGGGTGGCCCAGGGCGACCTGGAATTCTGGGCCACCCAGATCCACCGGCAGGTGACCATCCCGCCGGGCGCGGAGTACCTGCTGCTGCATCTGCGGTTGTTCACCGGCGGGGACGCGCTCTACCACCTGGTCCAGTGGGCCGCCGGGGTGGGCGTGCTGCTGGCGGTGGCCCGGGTGACGGCACAGCTCGGTGGCGGGCGGCGGGCCCAGTTGCTCACCGCGTTCGTGTTGGCCACCACGCCGATGGTGACCCTCCAGGCGACGAGCACCCAGACCGACCTGGTCTGCGCCGCCTGGGTGGCGTGCGCGGCGACGCTGGCCCTGGACGGGCTGCGTCGGCGGGCCGGCCTGGGTGAGCTGCTGGCCCTCGGTGCGGCCACCGGGCTGACCGCGGTGACCAAGACCAGCGGGTTGGTCGCGGTGGGACCGCTGCTGGTGCTCTGGGGATTGGGCCAGCTACGACTGGCGTACGCCGACCGGCCAGCCGACCGCCGCCGGACCCCCACCGGCGGGATCGCCCGTACCGTCGGCGCATCGCTGTTGATCATGATCGTGGCCGCCACTGTGGTCGGCCCGTTCCTCGGCCGGGTGTACGCCGAGTTCGGCCACCCGCTCGGACCGGAGCGGCTCCGCGAGTCCATCCCGATGGAACGGTACGACCCACCCTCAGTCCTGGTGAACGCGCTGCGGATCGGGCACACCGCGCTGGACACCCCGCTGGCGCCACTGCGCGAGGTGACCGCCGACGCGATCATCGGCCTGGCCGGGCTGATCGGGGTCGATCCGCAGGACCGGGCCATCACCTTCGGCCGGGAGATCTTCCCGGTGCCGTCCTGGTATCCGGACGAGGATCGGGTGGCCTTCCCGCTGGCCGGAATGCTGGTGCTCATCGGTGCCGTGGCGGCGCTGCGCCGGCCGGCCCGGATCAGCCCGGAAACGGCCGGGGCGCTGCGCGCGTACGCAGTGGTGATGGTCATCGCGGTGGCCCTGCACACCGCGATGATCAAGTGGCAGCCGTGGGGCAACCGGCTGGTGCTCTACGCGCTGGCGGCCTCGGTGCCGCTGGCCGGCCTCTGGCTCGACGCCCTCTTCCGCAACTCCCGCCGCTCCGCCGCGAACAGCGACCGGGTCCTGGAGCCGGCCGCCACGAACAAGGGCCGGCGGCCGGTCGCCGTGACGCTGGCGGTGACGGTGCTGGCCACCTGCGCGCTGGCTGGCGTGCTCGCGGTGTCGTACGGTTTCCCGCGCCGGCTGGTCGGCGCAGGCTCGGTCTTCACCACCTCGGAGTGGGACACCCGGTTCCTGCGTCGTCCCCAGTGGGCGGAGGAATACCGGTGGGCCGCCGACGCGGTACGGGCCGCCGACGCCCGCCGGATCGGCCTGTCGCAGCGCAACGACGACTGGGAATATCCCTGGTGGCTGCTGTTGCGGGACGCCGACGGCCGGCCACCAGAGTTGCTGGCGCTCCAGTCGGTCCTGGATGACCGGCCGCCGGCCGACCCGGCTTCCGTGGACGCGATCGTCTGCGTCAACAGCCGCGAACTCTGCGCCGATCTCGTGCCGCCCGGCTGGCGGTTCGAGTTCCGCGAGTACGTCGGTTACGCCCTACCGCCCGGACCGTGACACCGCCGGTCAGTCCTGCTTGGCGGGGATGACGATCAGGCGGGCGGTGGCGGTGTCGCCGGTCTTCGCGCCGGCCACCCCGACCTTCGTACCGACCGCGATGTCGGTGGAGCGGATCGTCCGGCGACGCTCGATCACACGCAGTTCCTCGCCGAAGGTCCAGGTCTGGGTGAACCCGTCGGTCGACCTGACGGTGATCCGGTCGCCGTCGAGGGCTGTCACCTCGCCACGCTGCGCGGCGACGGTCTTCGTACCGCCGTCCTTGGTCCGCACCACGGCCTCGCCGTGCAGCCGGTTGTCGCGCAGCAGCACCCGGGCGGTGCGGCGCTTGCGCCACTCCTCGGCCCGCTCCCGGCGGGTCTTCCCCTCGGCCGATGCCTCGCCCGACGCGGCCGTCGAGGTAGCCGCAGCGGCCGGGTCGACGGCCGCCGGTTCGGGGTCCAGCTCGGCGGGGTCGAGCCCGAGTGCGGCAAGCGCCAGTCCCTCCGCGCCCATCGCCGCTACCACCTCGACGCCGGTCTCCGGCGCGCTCTCCCGACCGGTCTGGGCGGCCCCACAACCGGTGGCGCCCAACGCGACAACCATCAGCAGTGCGGCGGTGACAGATCCCCTGCGTGTCATGTCTCGTCCTCTCATCCGTGGTGTGCGAACAGCGTCGCCGAGGCGGGTGAGCGGGTGATCAGGTCGATGTTCGAGCCGGGTAAGGATCCGGCGGCAGCCGGACGGTGAACGCCGCTCCGCCCTCCGGCGCGTGCCCGGCGATGATCGTCCCGCCCAGCCGCCGGACCAGTCCGGCGGCGAGCGCCAGCCCCAGTCCGCTGCCCACCTTGCGCACGCCCTGGTAGCGCCGGTGCAGTTCGCCACGGTCGAAGGCCACGGCCAGGTCGTCGTCGGTGAGGCCGGGTCCGCCGTCCCGGATCTCCACCACCGCCCCGGCGGCCGGGTCCGCGCCGACCGGCCGGACCGCCAGCACCACCGGCGCGCCCGGCGGTACGACCCGCAGCGCGTTCTCCAGCAACCCGTCGATCACCTGCCGGATCCGCACCGGATCGGTGTACGCAGGCACCTGCCGCTCGGGCACCTCGACCCGGAACACCACACCGACCCGGGCACACCTGTCGGCCCAGCTCCGGGCGGCGTCGGTGGCCAGCCGGGACAGGTCGACCGGCACCGGTTCCAGGGGGAAGTCGACCGCCTCCAGCCGGGCCAGTGCCAGCAGGTCGGCGACCAGCCGGTCCAGGTGCTCCGCCTCGGCCAGCATGGTCCGGCCGGTGTCGGCCGCCGACTCCGGCGCGACGACCCCGTCGGCGAGCGCCTCGGCGTAACCCCGGATGGCGGTGAGTGGGGTACGCAGTTCGTGCGAGACGGAGAGCAGGAACTCCCGCTGCCGACCCTCGCTGGTGGCCAGCGCCGTGGCCAGGCCGTTGAGTGCGTAGGCCAGGTCGGCCACCTCGGCCGGCGGCTCGATCGGCACCCGGACGGTCCGGTCGCCGGCCCGCAGCCGGGCGGCGGCGGTGGCCGCGCGCCGGATCGGTCGGGCCAGTCGCCGGGCCAGCAGCACCCCGGCGACCGCTCCGGCAGCCAACCCGGCCAGCAGCGGCAGCCAGAGACCACGCAGCACCTGACGCCAGACACCCACCCCGGCCGGCCTGGTCAGCACCACACCGTCGCCGCCGGGCAGGGCGCGCCCCTCGACCAGGGATCGTTCCCCGGCGACCAGCCGCCGACCGGAGACGTCCCGCCCGTTCGCCACCCTGTTCACCAGTGGGTCGGGCAGCCCCGGCCGGTCGACCGTACCGGCGGAGATGAGGTAGATGGTGATGTCCTGGTTGCCGATCTGGCGGACCAGCCGGCCACCGGTCAAATCCCGGATCCGACCCGGCCGGGCCCGCAGCAGGTCGGCAGCGAGCTGGGCCTGCACGGCGAGCGCCTGCTGATCACGCCGCTCGGCGGCCCGGACCGCCACCGGCACCGCCACGGTCGCGGTGACGAGCACCGACACCAGGGCCACCGCGCAGGTCACCAGCACCGCGCGGGCGGTGAGCGTACGGCCGGGACGCTCAGCCATCGGCGGCGTACCCGACGCCCCGGTGGGTCCGGATCACACTTGCCGCGCCGAGCTTCGCCCGGACCTGCGCCACGTGCACGTCGACGGTACGGGTGCCCGCGTGCGCGGCGTACCCCCAGACTCCGGCCAGCAGCTCCTCCCGGGTGAAGACCCGGCCCGGTCGATTCATCAGGTACGCCAGCAGGTCGAACTCGGTGGAGGTCAACTGCACCGGGTCACCGTCGACGGTGACCGACCGGCGGCCAGGATCGACCGTCACCCGGCCGAGCACCACCGGCCGTCCCGCCGGGTCCACCGGCCCGGCGGTCCGCCGCAGCACGGCCCGGACCCGGGCGACGAGTTCGCGTGGGCTGAACGGCTTGGTGATGTAGTCGTCGGCGCCCAGTTCGAGACCGACCACCCGGTCGACCTCGTCGTCACGGGCGGTGAGGAAGAGAACAGGTGTCCAGTCACCGGCTGCCCGCAGCCGCCGGCAGACCTCGGTGCCGGCCAGTCCGGGCAGCGCGATGTCGAGCACGCAGGCGACCGGACGCAGCCGGCGGGCCGCCGCCAGCCCGGCCTCGCCGTCGCGTTCGACGTGTACGCCGAAACCGTCCCGGCTCAGGTAGAGCCGGACCAGGTCGGCGATGCTCGGCTCGTCCTCCACGACGAGGACCAGTCCACGTTGCGGGTTGTCGACGGTCACCGGGCCATGATTGCCGATCGGCGGGGTGTGACTGGGTCAGGCGATGTTCGGGTTCGGTAAGAATTCCCGGTCAGCCGCGGTGCGGCGCTCGGTGCGGCGCTCGGCGTTTGGCGCTCGGCGCTCGGCTCGGTGGCGGCGGGGTCGATGGTCGGCGGTCAGCCGGCCACGACGGGGTGCAGGGTGGCCG
>NZ_POTX01000301.1 GCF_003236305.1 Micromonospora endophytica
CCCATACCCCCTACAGCCCCCGGTATGCGGGTAAGGAGGGGCCCCCTTTTAACGCCTCGTGTAGAGGAGGGGCCCCCTTCTAACAGCTTGGTGTCCGCCCGACGTGCGCTGGGGTGTCCGCCCGACGTCCGCTGGGGTGTCCGCCCGACGTGCGCTGGGGTGTCCGCCCGACGTCCGCCCGACGTCCGCTGGGCGTCTGCTCGGCGTCAGCCCTCGGTGACGTGCCCGGCCGTGACCTGAAGCCGGCGGTTGACGGGCACCGCGTCCAACATCCGCCGGTCGTGGGTCACCAGCAGCAGCGTGCCCGGATACCCGGCCAGCGCCGACTCCAACTGCTCGATGGCCGGCAGGTCGAGATGGTTCGTCGGTTCGTCAAGCACCAGCAGGTTGACCCCGCGTCCCTGCAACAGCGCCAGCGCGGCCCGGGTGCGCTCGCCCGGGGAGAGCGTCGCCGCCGGTCGCAGCACGTGCTGGGCGCGCAGCCCGAACTTGGCCAGCACGGTACGCGCGTCCGCCGGTGACAGCTCCGGTACGGCGGCCCGGAAGGCGTCGAGTAGCGGCACCTCCGCGAAGAAGAGTCCCCGCGCCTGGTCCACCTCACCGACCACCACACCGGGACCGAGCGCGGCCTGGCCGGCGTCCAGCGGCAGCCGGCCGAGCAGGGCGGCCAGCAAGGTCGACTTACCGGACCCGTTCGCCCCGGTCACCGCCACCCGGTCAGCCCAGTCGATCTGCAGGTTCACCGGCCCGAGCGTGAAAGCTCCCCGGCGTACCACCGCGTCGCGGAGGGTGGCCACGACGGCTCCGGCGCGGGGCGCGGCGGCGATCTCCATCCGCAGCTCCCATTCCTTGCGCGGCTCCTCGACCACGTCCAGTCGTTCGATCAGCCGCTCCGTCTGCCGGGCCTTCGCCGCCTGCTTCTCGGTCGCCTCGGTGCGGAACTTGCGGCCGATCTTGTCGTTGTCGGTGGCCTTGCGCCGGGCGTTGCGTACCCCCTTCTCCATCCAGGCGCGCTGGCTGCGGGCGCGGGCCTCCAGGCCGGCTTTCGTGTCGGCGTACTCCTCGTACTCGGCGCGTGCCTGGCGGCGGGCCACCTCCCGCTCCTCCAGGTACGCGCCGTAGCCGCCACCGAAGTGGTTGATCTGCTGCTGGTGCAGGTCCAGTTCCAGCACCCTGGTCACCGTGCGGGTCAGGAACTCGCGATCGTGGCTGACCACCACGGTGCCGGCGCGTAGCCCGGTGACGAAGCGTTCCAGCCGCTCCAGTCCGGCCAGGTCCAGGTCGTTCGTGGGCTCGTCGAGCAGGAAGATGTCGTACCGGCTGAGCAGCAACGACGCCAGCCCGGCGCGGGCGGCCTGCCCGCCGGAGAGCCCGGTCATCTCCTGGTCGAGGTCGACGGCGAGACCCAGCTCGGCGGCCACCTCCTCGGCCCGCTCGTCCAGATCCGGACCGCCCAGGCCGAGCCAGCTCTCCAACGCGCCGGCGTACGCGTCGTCCGCGCCGGGCGTCCCGACGGTCAGCGCCTCGGTCGCCGCGGTCAGCGTCGCCTCCGCCGCCGCCACCCCGGTGCGCCGGGCCAGAAACTGCCGCACCGTCTCGCCCGGGCGCCGGTCCGGTTCCTGCGGCAGGTGTCCGACGCTCGCGCCGGGCGGGCTCACCGCGACGCTGCCGGCCTCCACCGGAAGCAACCCGGCGAGGGTACGCAGCAGCGTGGACTTGCCCGCGCCGTTCGGCCCGACCAGACCGACCACGTCACCGGGCGCGATCACCAGGTCCAGCCCGGTGAACAGGCTCCGGTCCCCGTGCCCCGCGGCGAGGTCCTTGGCGATCAGCGTGGCGCTCACAAGCAGTCGAGCCTACCCGCCCTGCCGGAGTGGTTGCGGTGACCCGCCGCGCCTGCCGGCGCATCACGAGGCAGACTCACCTTCGTGCAGACCACTCTGGCGATCGACTGTGGGGGCGGCGGGATCAAGGCGTCGGTCCTCGACGGGGCTGGCACCATGCGGGCCCAGCCGTTGCGGGTGCCCACGCCGTACCCCCTGCCGCCGGAGCTGTTCGTCAAGACCCTCCTGGAGCTGGGCGGTCGGCTGCCGGCGGCGGACCGGGTGACGGTGGGGATGCCGGGCATGATCCGGCACGGCGTGGTGGTGGCCACCCCGCACTACGTGACCCGCTCCGGCCCGCGTAGCCGGGTGGATCCGGCGCTGTTCGCCCAGTGGTCGGGCTACGACGCCCGCACCGCCCTCGCCGCCGCGTTCGGTCTGCCCACGCTGGTGCTCAACGACGCCGAGGTGCACGGCGCGGGTGTGGTCGCCGGCACCGGCTGTGAGCTGGTGCTGACGCTGGGCACCGGGCTGGGCAGCGCGCTTTTCGACGGCGGCGTGCTCGCCCCGCACCTGGAGCTGTCCCACGCCCCGGTGCGCTGGGGCACCACCTACGACACCTACGTCGGCGAGCCGGAGCGCCGCCGGCTGGGCGACGCGTTCTGGTCCCGCCGGATCCGTCAGGTGGTGGAGGGGCTCCGCCCGGTGTTCCGCTGGGACCGGCTCTATCTCGGCGGCGGCAACTCCCGTCTGATCCGCCCGGAGCAGCTCGCCCGGATGGGCGACGACGTCGTGGTCGTCCCCAACAGCGCCGGAATAGTAGGCGGCGTCCGCGCCTGGGACCTCGCTTCCGTGTAAGGAGGGGTCCCCTGCTAACGCCTGGTGTATAGGAAGGGCCCCCTGTTAACAGCCGGGCACCCGGGAGCCGCGGCTGGCCGGAGAAGCGCGCGGGAACAGTCGCGGTACGGCCGGTGTTGTGCCAGCGTCGGGACAGTGGTGCGATAGGAGGGGGTGGGCGGAATGGATCTTCTGGCCGAGTACCGGCGGGCGACCCTTTTCTTCGAGTCCGGTGACCCGAGCGGCGCGGCCCGACTGCTCGAACCGATCGTCGAGGCGGAGCCCGACAACGCCGCCGTACGGCAGCTGCTGGCTCGCGCGTACTTCCAGTCGGCCCAGCTCAGCCGGGCCGAGGAGCACCTGCGGGAGCTGGTCGACCGCAACCCCAGCGACCACTACGCCCACCACGTGCTGGGCCGGACGCTGGAGCGGTTGAACCGGCACAGCGACGCCCTGCGGCACCTGCGCATCGCGGCGGCCATGCACGCCACGAACGACGACTACACGACCGCGTTGCGGCGGGTCGAGACCCGTGTCGGCAGCCGCCGCTGAGGCGGCGAGCCGGGTGGGTCGATGACCGCTGACCGGTGGATTCGTCGAGTCGACGGGTCCGGCGGCCGATCGGCACGAGACGAAGGGGCGGCCTACCCGGGCCGCCCCTTCGTCGTCCTCGGGGTCGGCGGGCGGCCTGCCTACCATTGCCGCATGGCAGCCGACCGGACGGTGGACGTGGCATGAAGCTGAAACTGGACCTGCACGACATCTTCAACAAGGGCCACGACATCGACCGGGCGCTGCGCGGCATCATGGACGAGGCGGTGGCCAAGAAGGCCACCCTCGTCGAGATCATCCCCGGCAAGGGCTCCGGCCAGCTCAAGAAGCGTGTCCTGCGCTTCCTCGACCAGAAGGACGTCAAACAGCTCTACCACCGCGTCGAGAAGGACTCCAAGAACTTCGGCCGCCTCTTCGTGCACTTCCGCTGGAAGTAGCCACACCCGCTGCCGCAAGGGCGCGGTGGAGGGTCAGAGCGAATGGGTCTGGGCCACGGCGAGCATCTCGGAGCTGTGGGAGCCGGCGACGCCGACCTCCGGCGGGCGGGTGCGGAAGCCGGGCAGGTCATCGAGGCCGTCGCTGGCGTCCATGACGCGTAGCGCGATCTGCTCCGTCTTCGGGGCGAGGGTAAGCGTGATCTCGACACCTTCGACGGGCGGGGCGTGGAAGACCACACCGAACCCCCAGCGTCCAGGCCGGGCCTCCACCGGGACGGAACGACTGGCGACCTCGGCCCGACGCACCTCGGCGGTGGACGTGTCGACATGCAGAGTGACCAGGCGTACCTGCCGTTGCGGGGTGAGCCGGAGCCGCAGGGTGCGCTCGCCGGCCGTGGTGGTGTCGGCCAGCATGTCCAGCCGGGGCGCGGGCAGGTCGGCGGCTGGTGCCGGGCCGCCGAGCAGCTCGGTGGAGCCGATACCGGGGAAGTCGTCGGCGACGGAGACGGAACCGTCCACGTACCCGTCGGTCCAGGGTTGTGGCGTGGCCTCGTGGCTGAGCCAGCGGGCCTGGCCGGTGCCGGCGTCCAGCGCGTACATCAGGTGGGTGGGGGCGGGATGGTCGGCGTCGAACCGGTCGACGGCGAGGCCGACCCCGGCGCAGACCGCCGCCGCCAGTGCGGCGGCGCCGGCGGGCAGCGCGCCGAGCCGGCGCGCCCGCAGCGCCGGGATGCCCCGCTGGCCGCCCGCCTGCGGGTGCAGCAGGTCGAGCACGGGCAGCGCGGCCAGGCCGAGCAGCACCGCGAAGAGTGCCGCGACGCCGCCCATGGCCATGCCCAGCGCCGGGAAGAGCAGCACCACTGTCGGCAACAACACGATCATCACCGCCGCCGCGGCGGCGGTGACAGCGATCACCGGTGCCGGGCCGTCGAGACGGGTGGTCACCGCCACCAGCCCCGCGAGCGCACCGGCCAGGGCCGGCAGGGTCGCCAGGTACGCCCCGCCGGGCACCAGGATCGCGAGCACCACGCCGAGCAGCGCCAACCAGCCCAGCGCCCCGATGGCCAGCGCGGCCGGACCGACCCGGCGACGGGTCAGCGCGTACCAGGTGCAGAGCACCGTGGCGGCCAGCGCCAGCACCGACAGCCGGTACCAGGTGGGCCGGTACGGGTCGAGCAGCTCGGCGTGGCCCGGCCGGAGTGCGGTGATCCCCGCCCAGAGCAGCTGCGCGCCCAGCGGTGCCACCACGATCGGCACCAGGGAGAGCGCGAACCCGCCGACCAGTTGACCGCCACCGGCCCGACCCCGGCGACGGGCCAGCCAACCCAGGGCGATCACGCCGGCCAGCGCCAGCAGCGCCAACGGCAGCACCAGTGGGCCGGGGTAGCGGGCCAGACCACCGAGGACCGGGAAGTAGGTGGCGTCGTGCCCGGCCCGCAGGTCGTCCAGGTCGACCCGGCCGAACTCACGGGCCAGACCGAGCGCGTTGTCGCCGTGGTGCTGGAGGCTGGCCCGGTCCATCGACTCCGGGGTGTCCAGCGGGGTGTGGTAGATCGCGCCGCCGTCGAGGTACGCCGAGTTCATCCCGACGAACCCGGCGTCCAGGAACGCGGTGAAGTCGGTGTCGTTGGGCAGCGCGCGGTAGACCTCCACCGCGAACGAGGTGCCCACCGGGTGTGGCGCGGCCCGGCCGAAGACATCGACGAGCGCGGCGTTCTGCGGTGACGTCTCGAACATGATCACCGGCCCGGTGCGCCCCCGCGCCTCCAGGTTGAGCACCACACCCTTCCCCGTGGCCAGCGGATGGTCGGTGGCGAACGCCGACGCGCCGCACAGGCACGCCTCCTCGGCGTCGGTGAGCACCAGGACCACGTCGTTGCGGAGTTGGGGGCCGGTGGTCAGCGCGCGGGCCACCTCCAGGATGGTGCCCACCCCGGCGCCGTCGTCGTTGCCGCCGGGCCCGCTCTGCACGGAGTCGTAGTGGGCGACCAGGAACACCGTGCCGGTCGGGTCGGTGCCTGGCACCCGGGTCACCAGGTTGCGGACCCGGGCCAGGGTGGTGCCGCCGGCCGCACCACTGAGCTGCCCGGCCTCCTTGGCGACGGTGTCCTGCACCTCGGGCGCGAGGCCGAGACCCCGCAGTACGGCCTCCAGGTGGGCGCGGACCGCGTCGTTGGCGGGGCTGCCTGCGGCGTGACTCCGCCCCGCGATCTGCTGCACGTGTGCGTACGCGCGTTCGGCGCTGAACTCGTCGGCCGGCGCGTCGGCCGGGCGGGGGGCCGGCGGGCGCAGCTCGACGAGCACACCCGCCCCGAGGGCGACGAGAGCCGTCAGCGCCGCCAACGCGGCGAGCGGGCGCCGGCGCGGCCGGGCGAGGGCGCGGTCCGCCGCGGG
>NZ_POTX01000302.1 GCF_003236305.1 Micromonospora endophytica
GCCACCCCGGCCACGCCGCAGCCGACCCCGCCCGTTCCCACGGCGCCCGCCGACCCGGAGCCGGCCACCACCGGCACCACCGCAACCAACCACGTAGCACCTCAGGGAAGGCAGGCCGGCATGAGCGAACCGGGCGAGCGAAGGTCGCCGCTGGGTGCGGACATGTCCCGTGGCGAGATCGGGAGCGGGGGAGGTATGTCATGAGCGCCGCGGACAACATCGCCACCATCCTCTCCAGCGGGGCCCGGCTCACCGTGCCGCTGGCCTTCGCCGCCTGCGGCGAGTACCTGGCGCAGCGCGCCGGCACCCTCAACATCTCGGTGGAGGCGATGCTGCTCGGGGCCGCGTTCGGCTCGATCGCGGTGGCCAGCGCCACCGGCAGCGCCACCGTCGGGCTGGCGGCCGGCGCCCTGGTCGGCGTGGCGGTGGCCTTCGTGCACGCCAACCTGTCGCACCGCCTGCAGATCAACACCTTCGTGATCGGCCTGGTGCTCAACGCCCTCGTGCTGGGACTGACCAGCTACCTGATCACGGTGAGCAGCTTCACCGGCCATCAGGTGTGGCTGGTCGACGTCCCGGTGCTGCGCGACATCCCGATCCTCGGGCCACTGCTGTTCGTCCAACGCTGGCCGGTCTACCTGCTGCTGCTTGTCATACCGCTGACCTGGTGGCTGGTGGAGCGCAGCAGGTGGGGGCTGGAGTTGCGGGCGGTGGGGGAGAACCCGCAGGCCGCCGACGTCAGCGGGATCGACGTCAACCGGCGCCGCCGGCAGGCCCTGCTCTGGTGCGGGCTGCTCGCCGGGCTCGGCGGCGCGTACCTGGCGGTCGGCGAGGTGGGTTCGTTCAACCAGAACATGACCGCCGGGCGTGGTTACCTGGTCATCGCCGCGGTGATCTTCGGTGCCTGGCGGCTGCGCCGCACCCTGGTGGGCTGCGTGGTGTTCGGGTTGGCCGACGCGATGCGGCTGGCGTTGCCGGCCCTCGGGGTGACCATGAACTCGCAGTTGCTGATCGCCGCGCCGTACCTGCTGGCACTGCTGGCGATGCTCGTCTTCGCCACCGGGCACCGCGAACCCCGGGCCCTGGCCCAGCCGTTCCAACGCGGCGTCGCCTGAGCTTGCGCACCGCGACCGGCCGTGCCGCCCGAGGTGTCTCGGGTGGCGCGGCCGGTCTGTTGTCCGCGACGGCGCGGCCGTTTGCGGTGCTATCTGCGGCGGCGCAGTGCCGGGTCGGTGAGCGCGGGCGGCCGGTAGCCGGCGTCGGCCGGGTTGACGTCGTGACCCGGCGGCACCAGCGCATCCACCCGGTCCAGCAGGTCGGCGGGGAGCGCGCCCAACTCCCCGGCGGAGAGTTGGCTGCGTAGCTGTTCGAGCGTGCGCGGTCCGATGATGGCGCTGGTCACCGCCGGGTGGCTCAACACGAAACCCAACGCCAGCTCGATCAGGGTCAGGCCCGCCTCCCGGGCCACCGCCGCCAGCTCGCCGACCAGATCGAGCTTGCGGGCGCGGGCGGCGGCGTCGCGGAAGTCGAAGTGGTCGCCGTTGCGTCCGGCCCGGGAGTCCGCCGGAACCTGCGCCGAGCGGTACTTGCCGGTCAACCATCCGCCGTTGAGCGGGCTGAACACCAGCACCCCGAGCCGGTGCCGGGCACAGGTCGGCAGGGCGGCGGCCTCCGCACCCCGGGTCAGGATCGAGTACGCCAGCTGCTCGGTGGTGAACCGTTCGCGGTGGCGGCGCTCGGCCACCCACTGCGCCGTGACGATCTCCTCGGCCGGGAAGGCCGAGGTGCCGATGCTCACCACCTTCCCCTGCCGCACCAGGTCGGTCAACGCGCCAAGGGTCTCGTCGAGGTCGGTACGCGGGTCCGGGCGGTGCACCTGGTAGATGTCGATCCGGTCGGTGCCGAGCCGACGCAGGCTCTCCTCCACCGCCCGCCGGATCCAGCGTCGCGAGTTGCCCCGCCGGTTGCGGTCGTCACCCATCGGCTCGTGGAACTTCGTGGCCAGTACGACGTCGTCGCGTCGACCCCGCAGTGCCCGGCCGAGGATCTCCTCGGACTCGCCGTGGGCGTACACGTCGGCGGTGTCGACGAGATTGACCCCGGCGTCGAGCGCCGCACCGACGATGCGGTGACACTCCTGCTCGTCGCGGTTGCCCCAGGCCCCGAACATCATCGTCCCCAGGCAGAGCGTGCTCACCTCGACGCCCGTCCCGCCGAGCCTGCGGTACTGCATGCGCGACCTCCTGCCGGCGCCGACCGGCTCTCCCGGGCGGCTACGCTTCGCCGCTCACGCTGGCACGTCACCTCGCCACCGGCACCGTCCCGCCGCGCCGAATCACCCCGCCCGGCTTTGTGTCCCCGGCACATCGCCGCTCGCCCGAGGGGGGAATAGCCTGGTCACAGCGTGACAAGGAACCAATTTCCGTACGGTGGAGGCACAACATGGCGACCGGTCTGACACAAGCCCGTTGGACACACGTGGCGCTACCCACCGGCGATCTGGACAAGGCCATCGCCTTCTACACCTCACTCACCCCGCTGGTGGTGGTGGAGCGGTTCGCCGACGCCGACGGGGAGAGCGTGTGGCTCTCCAACGACAAGCAGGCCGACACTCCGTTCGTGCTGGTGCTCGTCTCCTTCAACAAGGACCGCGGCGGCCAGCTCGGCCTGCTGCACCCGTTCGCCCACATCGGCATCGAGGTGCCCCGGCGGGCCGACGTGGACGAGATCGCCGAGCGGGCCCGCGAGCTGGGCTGCCTGCACTGGGAACCGCGGGACATGCCGCCGCCGGTGGGTTACATCTGCGCGCTGAAGGACCCGGACGGCAACGTCATCGAGATCTCCCACGACCAGCAGGTCTTCGACACCGTACGGCGCAAGTGGGGCAACTGACCGCCGGGCGTACCCGGGTGGCGGTGCTGCGCTACCTGGAGGCGTTGAACGCCCACGACGCGGATGCCGTCGCCGACTGCGTGAGCGTCGACTTCGTCAACGAGCACACCACCGCCCTGGGGCGGGGTGTGGTCGGCCGCAGCGGCTACCGGCGGCGGCTCGACGCCTTCTTCGCCGAGTTCGCCGACCTGCACTACGAGGTCGAGGAGTTGCTCGTCGACGGCGACCGCGCGGCGTTGGCGTACCGGCTGTCGTTCCGGCTGGTGTCCGCCGGGCGGGTGCCGGTGCGGGTACGGGGCGTGTTCCGGTTCCGGGTCGACGCCGACGGTCGCGTCGCGCACCGGGTGGACTACTGGGACAGCGCCGAGGTGCACCGGCAGCTCAACGCCGCCGACCCGGACCACCCGGATCGGGCCGCCCGGACCGGGTGAGGTCCCTTTCGCCGGTCGGCCCGCCCGTCCGGTGCTCGCGTCGTACCCGTGGTGCTCGGTAGAGTTCGCATCCGGCGGGCCGGCGACGAGTACGAGGTGGCGTGGTGGCGGAGGCGAGCGAGGAGCCGGTCGGCGACGCGCCGGCGATCCAGACCGTCCAGCGGGCGGCCACCATCCTCCAGGCGTTCTCGGTGGAGCGCCCCCGGCTGACCCTGAACGAGCTGACCGCCGATCTGTCGATCAGCCGCGCCACCGCCCACCGGTACGCGCGTGCGTTGCGCGCGGCCAACCTGCTGCGCTTCGACGTGGGTACGGCCACCTACACGCTGGGCCCGCAGGTGCTGGCGATGGAGGCCGCGGCGCGGGCGGCGCTGCCCATCGTCACCGCCGCCGAGCCCCATCTGGCGCGGTTGACCCGGCTCACCAACCTGACCTCGGTGTTGAGCATCTGGAACGGCGAGGCGCCGACGGTGGTGCGTTGCATGGACGACACCACAGGTGACGTGCGGTTGAGCGTGCGTACCGGTTCGCTGCTCGACCTGACCCGCTCGGCGCAGGGGCGGGTGCTCTGCGCGTTCCTGCCCACCGACGAGGTGCCCGTGGTGGCGCGCCAGCTCCGTCTCTCCGCACAGCTGCGGAAGGTGGCCGAGCAGGTGCGCCGGGACGGCTTCGCGGTGAACTCGCCCGAGGACTTCGGGGTACGGGTGCTCGCCGCGCCGGTGTTCGAACGCCGCCGGGTGGTGGCCGCCCTGGCCGTGCTGGGCACCAGCGCGGCGTTGGCCGGCGTGGCGCAGGCCACGGCGGCGCAGACCCTGCGTGAGGTGGCCAGGGAGCTGTCCGAGGAACTCGGCGCGGGCTGAGCCTGCGCGGACGGGGTCGCGACGGTCAGCGGGCGCGGGTGCGGGCGCCGTTGCCGTTCGCCGTGGGGTGACCGTTCTCGCCGGTGGCGGTGCCCAACTCGGCGGTGACCACGGCCGCGGTGCGTTGCAGCGCGACCGCCAGCGGACTGTCGGTGCCCTCCGGGACCGAGCTGGTGGTGCCGACGATGGCCATCGCGGCGATCAGGGTGCTGCCCCGGAAGATGGGTGCGGCCAGGCTGCGGACCCCGTTGACCGAGGGCGTGTTCGCCGAGATGCCGGTGCGCCTGATCTTGTCCACCTCGTGGCGCAACTCGGCGGAGCCGGCCAGGTCCTCGGCCAGTCCGGGCACGTCGTCGGGGGGCAGGAAGGCGCAGAAGACCCGGCCCTGCGCCGACTCGGTGCGCGACAGCCGGGAACCGGTGCGGACGCTGACCCGGATGACCCGGTCGGTGTTGTCGTCGGCGCGGACCACCACGGCGGTGTCGCCGTCCCAGACGCTGAGCACCACGGTCTCGTCGATCTCGCGCACCAGGTGCTGCATGTGCGGGCCGGCGATGCTGATGACAGGCATCGCGGCGCGCGCGGCGGCGGAGAGGGTCAGGATCTGCGGGCCGAGGGAATACAGCCCCTCGCGTTCGTCGTAGCGCAGCAGGTTGCTCTCGCGCAGCGCCTTGGTGTAGCGGTGGGCGGTGGCCTTGCTGGTGCCGAGGCTCGCGGTCAGCTCGTTGAGGCTGAGGCGGGGCCGTGCCGCCGTGAACGCGTTGAGGATGACCGCCGCGCGTTGCACGGTCTGGATTGCCGGCGAGCCTTGTTCCGCGCTCCGTGCCGACCCGAGACTGTCGTCCGCCATCTGGATTCCTTCGAGCACTAAGTGAGACAGTATCATGGCATGCGGTCCATCACTCTGTCGATGAGTGCTGGTGCCGGAGTGCGATGTCCGCGTACAGGCGGGCGAACCGCAGCAGATCCGCCACCGCGTAGCTGTCACGTCGCGGGTCGGTGGGGTCCGGCGCGAGCGGCGGTGGACCGAGGCGTACGGTCGGCACCCCCCTGCCGCGCAACACCACCCCGTCGGTCGACCCGGTCCAGCCGCGTACCTGTGGTGGCGGCTGCCCGTGGGTGGCCTGCCAGGCCGCGTGCGCGTGGTGGCAGATCGGCGCGTCGACCGGGGTGGCCGCCGCCGGATGGACCGCCCGGCCGGTCACCGTCAATCCGCAGTCCCGCAGCGGGGTGTGCCGCAGCGCGTCGGTGAGGGTCGCCCGCAGCGTCTCGGTGATCAGCGCCGGGTCGTCGCCGGGCACTGTCACCAGGTAGCCGTCGAACTCCAGCACGCCGGGCAGCAGGTCGGGCTTGTCCGGCTGGCCGGCCCGTACCGCGCCGATGCCCAGCTCGGCGCCGACCTGGTCGGTGCGGTCGGCCCGGGACGCCAGGTGGGCGCGGCGGAATGTCTCCAGCGCGTCGATCACCACGCCGGCGTGGGCGATCAGGCCACCGGGCGGGACGGCGGAGCGGCGGGACAGCACGGGGTGGAAGCGGCTGGTCAGCCGGATCCGCAGGAACATCGCGCCCGGTTCGGCGACGAGCACGGTGGGCGGACCGCTCTTGGCCACGATCGCGGCGTCCGGGGCCGGGTGGTGGTCCAGGTGGTGGACGACCCCGCTGCCAGCCGGCTCGTGTCGGTGGGTGCCGGCGGCGGCGAGCAGCAGGGTCAACCGGTGCGGTCGTCCGGCGGACCGGCAGACCCGGGCCGTGGCGGCGATGCCGACAAGCGCGGCGGCGGCCGCCGCCCGGGCGACGCCCAGGCCGAAGCCGCTGACCACGGGCTCGGCGGCGGTGGGCAGACGCAGGGCGGGGGGC
>NZ_POTX01000303.1 GCF_003236305.1 Micromonospora endophytica
GCGTCTTCCCCGCCCATGTCGCGCTCTCCCCGCGCCCAGCCCGTGGTCGCCCTCCGGTTCCTACACCGCCGGCTACGACTCATCGCGCGACGGCTGCGGCTCCGGTGGGCCGGGTTCGGCCACCGCCACGGCCACGCCCAGCACGGTGATCGCCGGCAGGTCGCCGCCGAGCACCCGGACCGGGGCGCGAACTGTGGCGCGGACCCGGTCGCCCTCGCGTACGACTGTCACCTCCGCGTCCGCCGGTGCGTACCGGCTGCCAGCCGACGCGCCGTCGTCGCCCCGGGAGGCGGCCAGCGCCGCCTCCCGGGCCGCGTCCAGGCAGGCCGCTCTGGTGCTCACCGCGTTGACGGCGGTCAGACCGGCGAGCAGGAGCAGCAGCAGCGCCGGCAGACCGGCCGCCATCTCGGCGGTGAAGGAACCCCGGTCGCGGCCGGTCGGCTTCCCCGACCGGCTCGTCCGGCGACCGGCCGGCCGGCGCCCGGTCACTTCAGCGCCCGGTCGATGACTGCGGCAAGTGCCGACTGCACGCTGTCGGAGGTCAGCACCTTGAGCAGGATGCCGCCGAAGGCAACTGCCGCGAGCGTCCCGACGGCGTACTCCGCGGTGTTCATGCCGGCGTCTCCGCGAAGGCGGGCGAGGATTCTGCGCACGTGTTCGTCCTTTCTCGATGGGTCACCACACGTCGCCGAGCACGGCGACGATCACCGGCACCAGACCGGCGAGAATGAAGGCGGGCAGGAAACACAGGCCCAGCGGCAGCACGATCAGCACACCGGCCCGACGGGCCGCCGCCTCGATCGCGATGGCCCGGTCTGCCCGCAGGTCGTCGGCGAGTCGGGTCAGGGCCCCCGCCAGAGCGGCCCCGCTGCTTGCCGAGCGGATGGCGGCGGTCGCGACGCGCTGCCCACCTGGCACCGGGGCCAAATGCGCCCAGGCTTCCTGCGGCACACCGCCGAGTTGCAACGTCCGGCCGACCCGGCTGAGCTGCTCGGCGAGCGGCCCGCCGAGCGCGTCGGCAACCGCGAGCACCGAACGTTCCACCGGCGCACCGGCGCGCAGCGCCGCCGCCAGCAGGTCAGCGGCGAGCGGAAGGTCGGCGGTGGCCCGCAGCCGACGGGCCCGTACGGCCGGATGCTCGATCCGCCGGAGCAACCGATCCAGCAGCACCACTGTGGGCAGCGCTACCACCAGGCCGGCCCAGCCCTCGACCAGCACCACCACTGCCACCCCGGCCAGCCCGGCGACCAGTCGGACGGTGTCGAGCCGGCGGTGCACCGGGCCGCTCGACGGCGTACGGGCCAGCCGGCGTAACCGGCGTAGCGGGCGGTACCGGTGCATCCCCAGCACCGCGAGCAGGACGGCACCGGAAACGACACCGGCAGCCAGGATCAGGATGGACATCAGCCCACACCGGCCGGCACCGCGCCGAGGCGATCCGCCCAGAGCAACCCGACCACCTGGAGTGCGACGGCGACGATCGCGCAGCTGCCGCCGATCGGGGTGTGCAGCAGCACCTCAAGCGGGTCCACGCCGATGCCGTAGCCGAGGCCGATGCCGCCCAGCGGCAGGGCGGCCAGCAACCACGCGGTGGCTCGTGCCCCGGCCGCCTGAGCCGCCGCCGCAGCCAGTCCCCGGTCCGTCGACCGGGCGTCGGCCTCGATCCGCTCGACCAACTCGGCCAGGGGTGCGCCGGTGCTGTCGGCCAGTCGTACCGCGGCCTGGGCCAGCCGTCCAGGCCGGTCCGGTAGCACGTCGCCGGTGCTGTGACCGGGCCGACCGTTATCGCCGGATCCGGGAGGCCGGGCTGCCGCCACAGCGGATGCGCTGGCAGGCTCCGCGGGGACCGGCGCAGTGGATGCCCTGGCAAGCCCCGCGGGGAGCACCGCCGCGGATGCCCTGGCAGGCTCGGCGGAGGCCGGCGCGGCCGAGTGGGTGAGCCCGAGACGTTCGGCGGCCACCGGGACCGGCAGCCCGGCCCGCAGGTCCGCGGCCAGGGCGCAGAGCTGGTCCAACCGGTCGCGACGGGCCTGGGTCGACCGCGCTGCCGCACCGTGCCGCAGCAGTGCCCGAGCCCCCAGCGCGCCGTACCCGCCGAGCGCGACCGCCGCCACCGCGCCGGCGAGCAGTCCGCCCAGTCCCGCGCCGAGCAGCACGGTCAACAGCAGGGCGCGTCGCGGCGGCATCGACCACGTCACCAGCCCGCCCGCCCTCGACACCAAGCCGCTCGATGTCAATGCCGGCCCGCTCGATGTCGACACCAAGCCGCTCGATGTCAATGCCGGGCCGCTCGATGTCGACACCAAGCCGCTCGATGTCAATGCCGGCCCGCTCAACGTCGACACCAGGCCGCTCCCCGTCGACACGGGTCCACTCGACACGGGCACGGGCACCGGCACACCGGAGACCGGTGGCCGAGGGGGCCGCAGGTCGCCCGCCAGCCCTGCCGCCCGCTGGTCCGGTCCGGGTCTCCCGGCGGCTGACGTACCCGTGCCCATGGGCGATCCGGCGAGAAGGGGGACCGGCGGGCGGCGGCTGCCACCGGCACCCGGTGGCCGGGAGGTGCCCGCCGGCCCGGCGTCGATCGCCGACCTACCTGGTTCGAACCGGCGCTGGACGACGCAGAACGGCCCGCGCGGTCCGGGCGCCTCCGGCGTGGCATCCAAGGCGACGTCCGGGGTGGCGTCCGGGGTGACGTCCGCCTCGCGTAACGCGACGACCCAGTCGACCAGGGGGTCTTCCCCGTCCCGCCGACTCGACCTCGCCCGCCACCTGTGGACCATCCACGCGGCGACGACTGCCAGCCCCAGCAGTGCCGGCAGCCACCAGTAGCCGCCGCTCATGACGGGCCCGGCGATCCGGGCCAGGGCTCGCAGAGGATCGGTGGCACCGGCACGTCCCGGCTGCTGATCAGCGTGCCGAGGGCCCGCGCCGCGAGGCCGATCCCGCGCCCCCGGATCCAGGCCGGGACGGTGGTGATCAGCCGGTCCGGCCCCTCGGGCAGCAGCAGGCAGATCGACTCCAACATCCGCCCCTGGGGCGTACGGCGAATGTGGAACACCACCTGGAGCGCCGAGGCCAGTTGGGCGTGCAGCGCCGGACGCGGCAGCCCGCCGAGCATGCCGAGCGCTTCCAGCCGGGCCGGTACGTCCGACGGGGCGTTGGCGTGCAGCGTCCCGGCACCACCGTCGTGCCCGGTGTTGAGCGCGGCGAGGAGATCGACCACCTCCCCGCCTCGGCACTCGCCCACCACCAGCCGGTCCGGGCGCATTCGCAACGCCTGCCGGACCAGGTCACTGAGGCCGACCGCGCCGGAACCCTCGACGTTCACCGTCCGCGCCTGCAACCCGACCACGTGCGGATGCACCGGGCGCAGCTCGGCGGCGTCCTCGACCAGCACGATCCGTTCGGTGGCCGGCACCAGCCCGAGCAGCGTGTTCAACAGGGTCGTCTTGCCGGAACCGGTGCCGCCGATCACCAGGTACGCCAGCCGGGCCGCCACCACCGCAGCGAGCACCGGCGCGACCGGCCGGGCCACCGTGCCCTGGGTGACCATCTCGTCGAGGGTGAAGGGGCGCTGCCGGAAGGTACGCAACGACAGGTACGGCCCGTCGGTCGCCACCGGCGGCAGGACGGCGTGCAGTCGTGTGCCGTCGGCCAGTCGCGCGTCCGCGTACGGTGATCCGTCGTCCAGGCGGCGACCAGCACCGGCGGTGAGTCGCTGCGCAAGCCGGCGGACGTCGTCCACTGTGCCCAGTGGGATCGGCACCTGATGCAGCCCCTGGCCGCGGTCGACCCACACCCGGTTTCCGTTGACCAGCACATCGGTCACCTCGGCGTCGGCAAGCAGCGGGGCGAGCGGTCCGGCCCCCACCAGGTCGTCGCGTACCTGATCGGCCATGCGCAGCAGCGCGGTGTCGCCGAGGACGGCGGCGGTCGGCTCGGCGCGTACCGCCGAGACGATCGCGGCCGGAGTGACAGGCGTGGTGGCGGCGGCGATCCGCTGCCGTACCCGGGCGGCGAGGTTCTCCTCGGTCATGCCGCACCGGCCGGAGCCTGGCCGGTCAGCTCGGTGACGATCCGCTGGCAGAGGTCGGCGAGTGGACCCCGCCCACCGGCGGCCGGCGCTTCGCCCCGCTCCAACCCACGGCAGAGTCCCGGCTCCGGGCGCAGCGTGCCGGCCAGCGGCAGACCCAGCGCCCGAGCCACCTCGGCCGCCCGCAGCCGCCCAGGCGCCGGGCCGCGCACGATGACCGAGAGGTCGTGGCAGTGTGGTGCGGCGACCGCCGCCACCCGGGCCGCCGCGGCGGTCGCCCGCAGCTCGGCCGGCACCACCACGAACGCCCGGTCGGCCGACTGGAGGGCGGTCACGGCCGCGTCGTCCAACTGCCGGGGCAGGTCGACCACCACGAACTCGCGACCCCGCCGGGCGGCGTCGAGAGTGGCCGCCATCGCCTCGGCCGGGACGGCGAGCACGTCACCCCGGTCCCAGGAGAGGACCACCAGGTCGCCTCGGCTGGGCAGCGCCCGGACCAGCGCCGGCGCGTCGACCCGGCCATCGGCGCCGGTGAGTGCCGGCCAGCGCAGCCCCTCCAACTGCTCCCAGCCGAGCACCAGATCGAGGCCGCCGCCGAGCGGATCGGCGTCGAGCAGGAGGGTACGCAGCCGGGCGCGGGCGGCGGTGACTGCCAGCCCGCCGGCCAGGATGCTCGCTCCTGCCCCGCCCCGACCACCCACCACGGCGACGACCCGGGCCGGCATCGCCCCGTCGACTCCGCACTCGGCGAACTGGTCGACCAGCCAGGGTTCGGCCGCCGGCAGGACGGCTACGTGTTCGGCACCGAGCAGGTCGGCGACCTGCCAGCCGGGCTCCATGTCGCTGGCCCTGCCCACCAGAACCAGTCGGGACCGCCGGGGCAACCGCGCCCGCAGGCAGGCCTGGGCCTGGTCGCTGCCGACAAGCACCAGCGGGGCGGGCTGCCAGCGGGTCCGGGCGGCGGCCGAGTCGGCGGCGACCTCCACTTCGACCCCACCGGCGGCGGCGAGCCGGAGCAGATCGTCGAGCAGGTCACCGTCCGCCGTGACGACCAGGGGTGGTCGCCGGTGCGGCGGAAGGGAGGTACGGGACGGCATCGCGGCCTCCAACGGTCGGCACGGGTTCGCTGAGCCGAACCCTGCCGCCGCGACCGCCTCCGACGCCGCCCCACATCACCGATCTGTGGATAACCGAGGCGGTTGTGGAAAACGCCCGCGACGCCTGTTGATCTGCTATGCGTAACCGGCTGACTTCGCACCCCACCAGGCATGGCGCAAGACGACACGCGGCACGCATAATCGACGTCCTGTGCCGTCGGCAGAACGGCATCCCTCGCCGGATCGAGGTCATGGAGCACTCACCCCCGCACAAGCCCCGACCCGAACCAGAACTCCGGATCGGTCCGTGGCTGTACCACCCGCACGCCACCGTCCCGCAGCCGAGACGACTGGCTCTGCCGGCAGCCCCGGCACAACCAGCGCTACCCGCGGTCCCGTACCTCCGCGAGAAGCAACCGGCTGCCGTACGCCCACCTGCGGTCATCCCCGCCGAGCCGGCACATCACGGCGATGGCCGCCTGTCGCACCGGCTCATGCTGGCCGGCGTGGCCGCAGCCGTACTCGGTCTCATGCTCACCATGCTCTGGCCGACGGCCCAACCGCCGGTCGTCGACGCCGACGGCCCACCCGGCTGGACCGGCCGTTCGCCTGTCGGCCTGACGCCGGCGGCGGAGGTCACCGTCCCCGGAGTGTCGCCGTCGGTGCCGGAGGCCGGATCGTCGGTCGGCGGGGTCTCGTCCACCCGGCCGGTGCGCCCCGGCCAGGTCTCCGCGCCAGCCCGCTCGCCGTCGGCGGCACCGACCCCGACCACCCCCGTGCCCAAGCC
>NZ_POTX01000304.1 GCF_003236305.1 Micromonospora endophytica
GCGCGGTAGGGCTCGGGGATGGGGACGGCGCCGTAGGGCTTGGCGACGGGCCGGTGGGTGAGGAGGTCGGCGTGGGTGACGGGGTGCCGCCGACCCGGTCCGCCACCAGGATGCCCCGGCCGTTGGTGCCGAGGTAGACCCGGCCGTAGACCCTCGGGTCACCGGTGAGCGCGTCACCGGCGTTGCCGTACTGATGCTGGTCGTCGTTGATGCGGACCCAGCTCGCGCCGACGTCGTCCGACCGGTGAACCCCATGTTGGCCACCCACCGTGCCGTACAGGAAGAGCGCCGGGTACGTCTGCCCCGGCGCGGCCCGACCGAAGCCGATGTTGCCGGCAGTGCTGACGCCTGCCGACCTGGTGAAGGTGGTGCCGGCGTCGGTGGAGCGCCACAGCCCGCCCTCGCCGGCCAGCCAGATCTCCCCCTCCCGGCCGGGCAGCGCCTTGAACCGCACCTCCCCGGTGCTGGGCAGGCCGGTCGCGGCGGACGCGGTGAAGCTGGCCCCGCCATCGGTGCTGCGGTAGAACCGGCCGCCGCTGAAGCCGTAGAACCGGTTCGGGTTGACCCGGTCGGACTCGACGATCGCGTTGGCCGGGATGCCTGTCGACGCGGTCCACGAGTTGCCGAAGCCGACCGAGCGCACCACCTGCTGGCCGGCGTCGCCCGGTGCCCAGACGAAGCGGCTGCCGTCGGCAGCGGCGGCGACCGTACCGCCGTTGTTGATCCCGCCGGGTTCGGTGCCCTGGAACCAGTTCGCTCCGCCGTCGGTGGAGAAGGCGACGTGGCTGTCGTTGGGTCGGTCGGCGTCGGTGAAGTTGCCGGCCCGGACCATCACCGACGGGTTGGCCTCGGCGTAGTCGAGGCTGGTGGTGCTGGTGAAGACGGGCTGGGTGAACAACTTCGGCGGTACCGCGTCGAGGTCCGTGTGACGGAAGCCGCCGATGTCGCCGAGCGCGCTGACCAGCGGGGCACCCGAGGGCGGGCTGATCAGATCGAGCACCGCGGTCTCCTCCAGCCCCTTGACCATGGGCCGGATGGTGATCGTGCCGCCGCTGTCCCACCGAGTCAGGTCGGTGCTGCCGTAGATGGTCGCGCCGGTGCCGTACATGAACCGGTTGGAGTCGTGCGGGTCGATCTCGACCGACTCGTTCATCCAGCCCAGCTTCGGCGTCTCCTCCGGGGGCTGCGGGTTGGCGCCGAAGGTCAGCCACGGCACCGAACTGATGTCCAGCTGGTATTTCTTGACCCGCTCCGGGTAGCTGCCCCAGTCCCAGATCCGGCTCCAGGTGGCGCCGCCGTCGGTGCTGCGCCAGAAGATCGCGTCCGGCCACCAGGAGATCTGGGTGGCCACCATCAGGGTGTTCGGCCGCTGCCGGTCGATGGTCAGGCCGCTGTAGCCGAAGGACGCGTCGGAGCTGCTCGACGGGATCGGACTGATCCGCGTCCAGGTGCCGGTGGACCTGGTGAACTTCCAGACGTCACCCTTGCCGCCGTCGTACGGGCCGCCGGTGTCGCTGGTGGCGATGTAGAGGTGACCACCGACGTGATCCACCACGCCCTTGTGCGCGAGATACCCGGTGGGCTGACCGGGGATGCGCTCCCAGGTGCTGCCCCCGTTGGTGCTGCGGTAGACCGGGTTCTGCTTGTCCGCCACGCCCACGTAGATGGTCTGCGTGGTGTTGCCCGCCGTGCCCGTGGACTTGTCGAAACTCACCCAGGTCAGGCCCTGGTTCTGGCTCTGGTAGCCGGTGCTGTCCGAAGGGTCCACGACGTAGTTGCCGACGTTGGGAAAGTTCGTCACCTTCGCCCAGGTCGCGCCGTGGTCGGTGCTGCGCCACAGCCCGTTGCCGCCCTCGGCGGCGTAGTAGACGACGCTGTTGCGGTTCGGGTCGACGGCCAGCCGCTCCCCCATGCCCCGGCCGGGCATGTTGCCGCCGACCTTGAACGGCAACTCGAACGCCTGCCAGGTCTCGCCCTTGTCGGCGGAGCGCAGGATCGCCCCGTTGTTCGGGTCCCAGTCGTTGGTGTACATCCCCACGGCCGCGTACACCCGGTTGGTCTGCACCGGGTCGGTGGCCAGGCTGAGCACGCCGTTCCAGCCCCACCGGTCCGCGCCGACCCAGTCCAGCAGGGGGATCCAGGACTGGCTGCTCTGCTGCCACCGGTACGCGCCGCCGATGTCGGTCCGGGCGTAGATCAGGTTCCGCTCGGTGGGGTTGAAGACGATGCCCGGGACGAAGCCGCCGCCGTCGATCCGGACGTTGCGCCAGGTGTACGCCTCAGCGGCGAGCGACGTGGCGGGTGCCGAGTTGGCGGTGAGCGGCGCCGCCACCACAGCCGTGGCAGCCAGCACGGACACCACCGCGCTGACGAGAGCTCTGCGCATTGTGTTTCCTCTCGGGAGACCCGCCGCCCCGACCTGGGGCTGCGCGGACGACGCGAACGACCGGCGGAGTGTGCCCTGACTCCGCTACCGGTGCGACGGCTCCCGCAACCGAGGAATGGGCTTACCATAGCCCGTTCCCAGCCGCATTGGAAGCGCTCCCATGACCTCGTCCGGCCCGGGTGAGCCGACCTCACCCGGGCCAGCGGCAGGATGGTGGTCGCCGGCGAGGAAGGAGCGAGACGATGGCCGACATCTCGACGATCGACCGCACCGACCAGCAGATCCGATCCGCGGTTCAGGCCGAACTCGACACCGACCCCCGGACCCGACCGCACGAGATCGAGGTGGCCGTCAGCCGGGCGGTGGTGACCCTTACCGGACGGGTGGACAGCTACGCCAAGAGGTGGGCGGCGGAGCAGGCCGCGCACCGGGTCACGCCGGTCCGGGCGGTCGCCAACGACGTGGCCGTGCGGTGGGTGACCGACGCGGACCGGGCCGACCCGGAGATCGCGGCGGCCGTCGACCACGCGTTGCAGTGGCAGGCGTTCGTGCCTGTCGAACAGCTCGACGTCAGCGTCTCGCGGGGTTGGGTGACCCTGCGCGGCGAGGTCGAGTGGGAGTATCAGCGCCGCGCCGCCGCGCAGGCGGTCGGCCAGTTGGCCGGGGTACGCGGGGTGAGCAACGGCATCAGTGTCCGGCCTGCGGTGTGGCCGGCCGGCACCGAGCGGATGGCCTGAACCGCGCCCAGTCAGATGAGGTGCAGGGCGCGGGCCCGGTGGACGGCGTCGCGACGTCGGGTGGCGTCGAGCTTGCGGTAGATGTTGCGGACGTGGGTCTTGACCGTGTTCACCGAGACGGACAACTCCGCCGCGATCTCCACGTTGGACAGGATGCTCTGCAGGTAGCGCAGGATGATCAGCTCCCGTTCGGTCAGCGGCTCGCCCAGCGGCGCCACCGACGAGTTGGCCGGGGTCCGCTCGGCCGGCACCTCGACGGCCCGGACCAGGTCGCTGACCAGCGACCAGTGTGCCGTACCGGCGTCGAGGCGGGCGGTCAGCAGGTCCCGCAACCCCGGCTCGCCGCGGGTGAACGGCCGGCGGTGACCGTCGGGGGCGGCCAGGTCTAGCGCCCGTTCGAGGCTACGACCGGCCCGACGTTCGTCACCGTCGTACGCGGCGAAGAGCGCGTCCAGCAACGCGGCGTCGAGGCGTACCGGCAGGGGCCAGTCCGCCGCCGACGCGGACGCCCACTCCGGCAGCAGACGGGCGGCGGCGCGGGGGTCGCCGGCCCGCCACTCCACCCGGGCCGCCGCGACGGCCAGCACAACGGGCCGGCCCGGTCCGGGCGGGTGGGCCGCGACCAGGTCGCGGGCGGCCTGCGCGTCGCGGTGGGCGCTGTGCATGTCCAGCTCGGCGGCGAGCAGCCACGCCGCCAGTTCGCTGTCGCGCTCCGGGCACTGGGCACGGGCCGCCACCAGCATCCGGTGGGCGGTGCTCAGGTCGCCCTCGTCGTGGCACAGGTACGCGCGGCACCAGGCCGCCACCGCCCCGGCCGCTGGCTCTGCGGCGGCTGGGTTCGGCGTGGCGGCCGGGTTCGGCGTGGCGGCCGGGGCGGTGGCGGCCTCGGCCAACGCCAGGTTCGCCACCGCCTCCGCCGGTTGGTCCCGGTGCAGCGCCACCACGGCCAGCGCCAACTGGGCGTAACCGCAGTCGACCGGCGTCGACCAGACCTGACAGGGCGGCAGGGCCAGGGCCGCGCGGGCCGTCTGCTCGGCCGCCCGCAGGTCACCGCGTACCGCCGCCAGCAGGGCCCACCGACTGGCACAGACCAGCTCGGTCCGCACCCGTCCCGCTTCCCGCGCCGCCGCCAGCGCCGCGGCGAACCCGTCCGCCGCCGCACTCAGGTCGCCGGCGTCCAGCGCCAGCAGGGCCAGCGCGGTGCCGGCCACCGCCCGCACATCGGCGTCATCGTCGGTGCGCGCGACCGCAGCCGCGACCGCCGGTGCAGCGGGCCGGGTGGCGAGCAGGCGGACGGCGGCGGCGCGTACCGCCTCGGGGTCACCGGCCAGCCGGGCCACCACGAGTTCGACCACGGCGACCAGCCGAACGAAGCGGTCCCGGCGTGGTTGCGGCAGGGCAGGCGCGTACGACCCGGCCAGGCGCAGCTGTTCCCCGGCGGTGTCGGCGTCGCCGTCGTGTGCCCGTTGCACGGCGGCGGCCAGCGCGAGTTCCGGGTCGTCCGCCACCGCCTGGGCCGGAGGCAGCGGGGGTGACGTGCCGGAGCGGACGATCCGGTCGTACGGCACGAGTTCCGGCCATCGGCTCACGAACAGGTCAGTGGCCCGCGTCCAGTCAGCACCGGCGAAGGCGTGCCGCAACGCGTCGACCGGCCGGCCGTTGCCGTCGTACCAGCCCGCCGCCCGCAGGTGCAGGTCACGCAGCTCCTCGGCCGGTAGCCGGCCCAGCTCGCGGCGCAGCAGGTCGGCCAGGAGCGGCGGGCACCGGTACCACGCCGGGCGGCCACCGTCGTGACGCAGCAGGCCCGCGTTCTCCGCCAGACCGCTCAGCCGGGTCTGCGCGTCGGTGCCGCCGGTGAGCGCCTCGGCGAGTCCCGCGCACACCACGTCCGCCACCGCCGACCGGCGCAGCAGCTCACGATCCGGCGGCTCCAGGCCGGCCAGTACCTCCTCGCGCAGGTAGCCGGCGATCTCCGGTTGGTCCGCGCCGAGTTCGGCGGCCCAGCGCTCCGGATCCGGCTGCTCCCGCAACGCGAGCACGGCGATCCGCAACGCCGCCGCCCACCCTTCGGTACGTTGCCGTAGCCGCCGTACCCCGCGCGCCGGCACCACCACCCCGTGCGCGGTCAGCAGGTCGGCGATCTCGTCAGCGGTGAAGGCCAGGTCGTCCGGACCGAGTTCGACAAGCTCCCCGGCCAATCGCAGCCGCTGCACCGCCAGCGGCAACCCGGACCGCCCGGCCGCCACCAGGCGCAACCGTCGCTCGGTGTGGCGCATGAGAAACTCCAGGCCGGCCAGGGCCGCCGGATCGGTGATCCGGTGCAGGTCGTCCAGGATCAGCACGGCCGGTCGTTCCCGGGCAGCCAGGGCCGCCGCCAGCACCTCCAACTCGTCCGGTCGCGGCGTCCGGTCGGGCACCGGCGGCGCGGCAGCGGGGTCGCCGCCGGGATCGGTGACCGTACGCAGCGCCGCCGCGACGTACGTCCAGAGCCGGTCGCTGTCGTCGCCGACCTCCACGGACACCCAGGCGGGCGCCGGAGTGTCCGGGGCGGCTTCGACGACGCCACGACGCCACGAGGCGAGCAGTGTCGTCTTGCCCCAGCCGGCCGGCGCACGCAGCAGGGTGACCGGGGCGGCCACCCCGTCGTCCAGCAGCCGGGCCAGCCGAGTTCGCCTAACGATCGGCTCGGGCGGTGCGGCGGGCGTCAGCCGGGACGCCAGCAGGGGTGGCCCGGCCGGCACGATTCGGCTGCTGCTGCGGTCCTCCGACATCCGACCCACCCCCACCGACG
>NZ_POTX01000305.1 GCF_003236305.1 Micromonospora endophytica
GCCCACCCCACCCACGTCCAACCCGCCGGCGGCGGGGGCTTGCGCGGCCACCTACCGGGTCACCTCGACCTGGTCCGGCGGCTTCCAGGGCGAGGTGCAGGTGACCGCCGGTAGCGCGCCGATCCGCGGCTGGCGGGTGACCTGGACGTACGCCAACGGCCAACAGGTCAGCCAGGCATGGAACGCCACGGTCAGCTCCAGTGGCTCCACGGTGACCGCCACGAACGTCAGCTACAACGGCAGCCTCGGTGCCGGTGCCAGCGCCACCTTCGGCTTCCTGGCATCGAGCAGCGGCACGAACAACACACCCACACTCACCTGTACGGCGACCGCCTGACCCTGGCGGGGCCGCGCCGACTCCCGCCGGCGCGGCCCCGACCGGCGCACCGATCGGCGGCACTGCGCTGGTGCGCTCTGCGAACTGTTAAAAGGGGCCCCCTGCTATGCACGAGGCGTTAGCAGGGGGCCCCTCCTTACACCTACACCAAATTCGCGATGATGTCGGCGATGGGGCGGCGGCGGCCGGTGTAGAACGGGACCTCTTCGCGCACGTGCAGCCGGGCCCGCGAGGCGCGCAGGTCACGCATCAGGTCCACGATCCGGTGCAGCTCGTCGGCCTCGAAGGCGAGCATCCACTCGTAGTCGCCGAGGGCGAACGAGGCGACCGTGTTGGCGCGGACGTCGGGGTAGCCCCGGGCCATCTTGCCGTGCTCGGCGAGCAGTTCCCGCCGCTCGGCGTCGGGCAGCAGATACCACTCGTAGGAGCGGACGAACGGGTAGACGCAGAGGTAGGCGCGGGCCTCCTCGCCGGCCAGGAAGGCCGGGATGTGGCTCTTGTTGAACTCGGCCGGCCGGTGCAGCGCCATCTGGGACCAGACCGGGGTCATCGCCCGCCCCAGCGTGGTCCGCCGCAAGCGTAGGTACGCGTCCTGCAGAGCGTCGCTCGACGAGGAGTGCCACCAGATCATCAGGTCCGCGTCGGCGCGCAGGCCGGACACGTCGTACGTGCCCCGGACCACCACGTCCTTGCCGGCCAGCTCCTCGATCAGCGACTCGACCTCGCCGGTGACGTTCTCCCGCAGTGTCGGCAGCGGCGCGCTGGCCCGGAACACCGACCACATGGTGTAGCGGATGGTGTCGTTCAACTCCCGCAGCCGGGCCGCGTTGCTCTGGTCCGTCATCTCCCCGATCCTTCCAGTGCCGTGATGATCTCCTCGGCCGCCGTCTCGCCGGAGCGGACGCAGACCGGGATGCCCACCCCGTCGTAGCCGGCGCCGGCCAACCGCAGCGTCGGATGCGCCGCCGCCAGGGCGGCTCGTGCGGCGGCCACCCGGTCCAGGTGCCCCGGGGTGTACTGCGGCAACGCGCCGCCCCAGCGTTGCACGTGCCCGTCGACCGGGGCCGGCAGCGGGGTGTCCAGCACCGCCGACAACTCCCGGTGCACGGTGGCGGCGAGATCCTCGTCGGGGCGTTGCAGCTGGCTCTCCTCGCCGTAGCGCCCCACCGAGGCGCGGACCAGCGCCACCCCGTCCGGCCGGCGCAGGTGCCCCCACTTGGTGGTGAAGAACGTCGACGCCTTGATCAGCAACCCCTCGGTGCCGGGCACCAGAAAGCCGGAGAGCTGCGGCAAGGTCGGCTCGGGCAGGGCCAGGGTGACAAGCGCGACGCTTGCGTAGTCCAGCCCGCCGATCCGCTCCGCCGCCTCGGCGACGAGGTCGTCGAGGTCGGCGAGGAGCCGGGCCGCCGGGCGGGCCGGCACGGCCAGCACCACCGCGTCCACGTCGACGTGCTCGGGATCACGGGTCGGCCCGACGGTGAGCCGCCAACCGGTGCCGATGGCGGTGAGTTCCCGCACCGCCGCGTTGCGGCGGATGGTCGCCCCGCTGGCCGTGGCGGCGGCCTCGACCAGGGTGCTGAGCCCGCCGTCGAGGGTGCCGAAGACCGGCTCGCCGGGGGCGCGTGGAGCGGCGGCCTGCGCCGCGCGTACCGCGCCGAGCAGAGTGTGTTCCGTGCGGGCCGCCCGGGCCAGGGCCGGCATGGTGGTGGCCAGGGAGAGGTCGTCGGCGCGGCCGGCGTACACCCCGCCGAGCATCGGGTCGACCAGCCGGTCCACCACCTCGTCACCGAAGCGGGACCGCACCAGCGCGCCGACCGGAACGTCCTGCCCCGGCCCGAGCAGCGGCCCGCCGCCGTCGCGGTCGGCCTCCGGCGTCGGCCGGGCCACCGTCGCCACCTTCTCCAGATCACCGGGTACGCCCACCAGTGTGCCGCCGGGAATCGGGCGCAGCTGACCGTCGACGGCGAGCGCCGCCTGCCCGACGCTCGGGTGCCTGATCCGCCCGGCCAGCCCGAGCCGGTGCACCAGGGCCACGGCGGCGGAGGGGCCACCGGCCGGGTCGCGCATCAGGAACGACTCCGCGCCGAACTCCACCGGGCCACCGGCCAGCTCACCGGTGCGCAGCTTGCCGCCGAGGGCGCCGGACTGCTCGTACACGGTGATCTCGGTGTCGGCGGGGGCGCGGTCACGCAACCGGAGGGCGGCGGCCAGGCCGGCGATGCCGCCGCCGACCACCGCCACCCGCCAGCGCGTCGTCATGGCGCTCAGCCGCCGGTGGAGAGTTCGTGCACCAGCGCGACCACCCGGGTCAACACCTCCGGGTCGGTCTCCGGCAGCACGCCGTGGCCGAGGTTGAACACGTGCCCGGGTGCGGCCCGACCCTGCTCGACGATCCGGCGTACCTCGGTCTCCACCACCGGCCAGGGGGCCAGCAGTACGCACGGGTCGAGGTTGCCCTGCACGGCCCGCTCCGGTCCGATCCGGCGGGTCGCGACGTCCAGTGGCGTACGCCAGTCCACGCCGACCACGTCGGCCCCGGCCTCGCCCATCGCGCCGAGCAACTCGGCGGTGCCCACCCCGAAGTGGATCCGGGGCACCCCGGCGTCGGCGAGCCCGGCCAGCACCTTCGTGGAGTGAGGCAGCACGAACCGACGGTAGTCGGCCTCGGAGAGCGCGCCGGCCCAGGAGTCGAAGAGCTGCACCGCGCTGACGCCCGCCTCGACCTGCACCCGCAGGAAGGCAAGGGTCATCTCGGCCAGCCGGCCGGCCAGGGCGTGCCACAGCTCCGGCTCGCCGTACATCAGTGCCTTGGTCTTCGCGTGGGTCCGCGACGGCCCACCCTCGACCAGGTAGCTGGCCAGGGTGAACGGTGCCCCGGCGAAACCGATCAGCGGGATGTCGCCCAGCTCCTTGACCAGCAGCCGGACCGCCTCGTCCACGTACGGGACGTCGTCGCGGCTGATCGGCCGGATCCGCTGCACGTCGGCGGCGGTGCGTACCGGCTCGGCCACCACCGGCCCGGTCCCCGGCACGATGTCCAGGTCGACCCCGGCGGCGGCGACCGGCACCACGATGTCGCTGAACAGGATCGCCGCGTCCACCCCGTGCCGGCGGACCGGCTGGAGCGTGATCTCGGTGACCAGGTCCGGCCGGCGGCAGGACTCCAGCATCGCCACGTTCGCCCGGATCTCGCGGTACTCCGGCAGCGACCGGCCGGCCTGCCGCATAAACCAGACCGGGGTGTGTGGCACCTCTCGACGCCGACACGCCCGCACGAAGGGTGAGTCGGCGGGCCCGCCAGGGCGGGATTCATCGTCTCGGGCGGCGGTGCCCGTGCTGTCCGTGCTCATCGCGGCCATCGTGCCACGCCCCACCCCGCTGAAAGGAAGGGCCCCTTATTAACGCCTCAGGTAGAGCAGGGGCCCCCTTTTAACACAAGGCCAGGCCAGCCCGGACGATCTTCACCGGTTGATCGTCGGCGCGCCGTCCGGGCCGGGCGGCAGGTGGCGGCATAGGCTGCGGGCATGGCCGCCCCGATCGCGCTTCCGGACACCTTCGCCCGCGCGGTGGCCGGGCTCCGGTCGGCGACACCCCGGCCGGAGATCCTGCTGGAGGAGATGGCCGCGCCGCAGCGACTGGCACCGTACGCCTTCGCGCTCTCCGCCTCGGTGCTGCGTGACGGCGACGAGGTGGCCACCGGGCGGTTGATCCTGCTGCACGACCCGGCCGGGCACGAGGCGTGGCAGGGCACCCTGCGGCTGGTCACGTACGTGACCGCCGAGCTGGAGGTCGACCTTGCCGCCGACCCGCTGCTGCCCGGGGTGGGCTGGACCTGGCTCACCGACGCCCTCGACGCTCAGGACGCGGGACACCGGGCCATCGGCGGCACGATCACGCAGACCACGTCGACACGCTTCGGCGAGCTGGCAGGGCCGGCCACCGCGAGCGACATCGAGATCCGCGCCTCGTGGACCCCGACCGGCAACGACCTCACCTCGCACCTGTACGCCTGGTGCACCCTGCTCGCCTCCACCGCCGGCCTGCCGCCGCCCGGTGTCACCGTCCTGCCGGAACGCCGCGCCGCCACCACCGGTTGACCCAGCAGCCCCCACCACAAGCACCGGTTCAGCCACGCCGCGAAGCCGCACGCGGCCACCCGCCATCACCGGTTTGAAGATCAGCCGACACGCGACGGGGCGGCTGCGCGCCGCGCGATCCGGTCGCACACTAGGGTTGTCAGGTGACCGACGAACCACCCCTGCGCCGTCGGGCCGCCGCAAGCCGTACGGGAAACGACACGCACCACCCGCCGTCGGCGCGGCCGGAGCCGTCGGACGCGGGGACCGAACCCACCGGCAGCGAGTCCGTGCCGCTGACCGCACCCCGTGAGGGCACCCCTGAGCCGATCGCCCTCCCTGAGCATCTCGCCGAGGTGGTGGCACGTTTCGCCGCCGGCACCGGGCCGGTGGCCCTGGACGCCGAACGCGCCTCCGGCTACCGCTACAGCCAGCGGGCGTACCTCGTGCAGCTGCGTCGCGCCGGCGCCGGCACCGCGCTGATCGACCCGTTACCCCTGCCCGACCTGAGCACCCTCGACGCCGCGATCGCCGATGCGGAGTGGGTGCTGCACGCGGCAAACCAGGACCTGCCCTGCCTGGCCGAGGTGGGGCTGCGGCCGCGCCGGCTCTTCGACACCGAGTTGGCCGCCCGGCTCGCCGGGTTCGAACGGGTCGGCCTGGCCGCGCTCACCGAACATCTGCTCGGCTTCAGCCTGGAGAAGCACCACTCCGCAGCGGACTGGTCCAGCCGACCGCTGCCGCAGTCGTGGCTGACCTACGCGGCGCTGGACGTGGAGCTGCTTGTCGACCTGCGCGACGCGCTCGACGCGGAGCTGACCCGGCAGGACAAGTCCGCGTGGGCCGCGGAGGAGTTCGCCGCGTTGGTGCGCACCGGGGCCCGGCCGCCGCGGGTACGCGCCGAGCCGTGGCGGCGCACCTCCGGCATTCACCGGGTACGCGGGCCGCGGGCGCAGGCCCGGGTCCGCTCGCTGTGGTACGCCCGCGACCAGATCGCCGCGCGCCGTGACTCGGCACCGGGCCGGGTGCTGCCCGACTCGGCCATAGTGGCAGCGGCCGAGCTGGACCCGAAGGACGAGAAGGCGCTGCTCACCCTGCCCGGTTTCGGTGGCCGGTCGGTGCGCCGGCTGGCCCGGACCTGGTTGGCCGCGCTCGACGACGCCCGACAGTTGCCCGACGACGCGCTGCCGGTGACGCCGACGGTGGAGGGTCCGCCCCCACCGCACCGGTGGGCCGAGCGGGATCCGGCGGCTGCCGCCCGGCTGGCGCGCTGCCGTGAGGTGGTGTTGCGGATCGCCGGCGAGCACCGTCTCCCACCGGAGAACCTGATCACCCCCGACACGGTCCGCCGGATCGCCTGGCAGCCCCCTGAGGAGATCACCGAGAGCACGGTGGCCGAGGTGCTACGCGGCTTCAACGCCCGCGAATGGCAGATCACCCTCCTGCTCCCCTCCTTCGCCGAAGCCC
>NZ_POTX01000306.1 GCF_003236305.1 Micromonospora endophytica
TCCTCACCCTGACCAGCTCCGTTGATCATGAGGTTGACGGCACTCTGAAGATCAACTAGTGCCGCCAACCTCATGATCAACGGAGCTGGTCAGGGTGAGGAGGAGGGTGGGGGGTTCGATCAGGTCGGCGAGGGTGGTCTGGTCGAGGGTGGCGAGGAAGGCGTCCTGGGCCCGGCGCAGTTCGCGCCGCAGCCGGCAGGCTGCGCGCAGTGGACAGGCGGGCGTCTCGCAGTCGACCACCTCGCCGTCGCCCTCGAATGCCCGGACCACCGCCCCGACGGTGTACGCCGTGCCGTTCGCGGCGAGCGCCACCCCACCGGAGCGGCCTCGGATGGTCACCAGCACCCCGAGGTGCTGCAACCGCTGCACCACCTTGGCCACGTGGTTGCGGGGCAGCGCCAGCCGATCGGCCAACTCGTCCACTGTCGTCCGCCGGCCGTCGGCGGCGGTCAGCATGGCGATCCGCAACGCCATGTCGGTGGACCGGTTGAGCTTCACGTTTCCGACCCTAGGTCGGCCCACCTCGGCCGGGCCAGCGCTGTGAACTTCATGACCGGCGATCCAGGACCTTCGGCCCTAAATAGGTATCGCGAATACCTGTTTTTGTGAGCGGGTAGGACGGTCGATCGAAGGAGAACATCGTGCTCACCCAGTCCTCAGCAGCGGTGGTGTCGGCGACCCTGCCCGCCGTGCGGGCACACGGCGAGGCCATCACGCGCCGGTTCTACCAGCGCATGTTCGCCGCGCATCCCGAGCTGCTGAACCTGTTCAACCGGGGCAACCAGGCCAGCGGCGCCCAGCAGGCGGCCCTGGCCGCCGCCGTGGTCGCGTACGCCGGGCACCTGACCGACCCGGACCCGGCGACCTGGGGCCCGGTGCTGGACCGGATCGCGCACAAGCACGCCTCCCTGGGGATCACCCCGGGCCAGTACACGATCGTGGGCCGGCACCTGCTCGCCGCCGTCGGTGAGGTGCTCGGCGACGCGGTCACCGCACCCGTCGCCGCCGCCTGGGACGAGGTCTACTGGCTGCTGGCCTGCGAGCTGGTCGCCCGGGAGGCCCGGCTCTACGCCGCTGCCGGACTGCCCGAGGGCGCGTCGGTCTGGCGCCCGTGGCGGGTGACCGACCGCCGGCAGGAGACCTGCGACGTGGTCTCGTTCACCCTGACGCCCGACGACGGGGGCGAGGTTCCCCGCTTCGTACCGGGCCAGTACACCTCGGTCGCGGTCGACCTCGACGGTGGTCGCGGCCAGCAGATCCGCCAGTACAGCCTGGCCGGCCGCCCGGGTGCCGACCACTGGCGGATCGCCGTCAAGCGGATACGCGGCACCGGCGGCGCGCCCGACGGCCTGGTCTCCACGTTCCTGCACGAACACGTGGCGGTCGGTGACACGCTGCGGCTCAGCCCTGCCTTCGGCGAGGTCAGTGCCGTCGCCGGTGACGGGCCACTGCTGCTGATCAGCGCCGGCATCGGGTTGACCCCGGCGATGTCCGCGCTGGAGCATCTGGCGGCCACCGCGCCCCGGCGGTCGGTGGTGCTGGTGCACGCCGACCGGGCCGGTACGGCCCATGCGCTCCGCGGTGACCTGCCGCGTCTGCATGCCGCGCTGCCGAACCTACGCACCAGGTTGTGGTACGAGGAGGGCGACGACGCCGCGCTGCCGGGCGTTCCCGCCGAGGTGACCGGCGGTCGGGTCGATCCCGAGTTGATCCCGCTCTCCCCCGACGCCCACGTGCACCTCTGCGGGCCGTTGCCGTTCATGAACATCGTGCGGGGTGGGCTGCTGCGCCGGGGCGTACCGGTGGAGCGCATCGCCTACGAGGTGTTCGGTCCGGGGATGCTCCGCGACGAGCGGAGCTGACCCGGCGGGCGGGGTGACATCAGCCAACCCCTACCGGTGAGTAACCTGGCCTGGTGAGCGCGACTGTGGAATACGTGCAGGAGTTCGTCCAGGTCGACGGGGCGCGCCTCGGCCTCCAGGTCTACCCGGAGCCGCCGGGCCGCCCCGACGCGCCGGTGGTGCTGATCGCGCCGGCGATGGGGGTCCGGGCCCGGTACTACCGGCCGTTCGCCGCCGCGCTGCGCGACGCCGGACTGGCCGTGGCCGTCGCCGACCTGCGCGGCACCGGGGAGAGCACGCCCCGGCCGAGCCGGGCCTGCCGGTACGGCTACGCCGAACTGGCCGCTGACATCGGCGCGGTGCGGGCCGCGCTGAAGGACCGCTGGGACGGGCGGCGCACGCTGCTGCTGGGGCACTCCCTCGGCGGGCAGGCCGCCGTGCTGCACCTGGCCCTGCACGGCGAGCAGGAGGTGGACGGGCTGGCCCTGGTGGCCGTCGGCATCCCGTACTGGCGTGACTTCGCCGGTCTCCGGCGCTACGGCGTGCTGCCGTACACGCAGGGGATCGCGGCCACGGCCCGGCTGCTCGGGGTCTGGCCCGGGTGGGGTTTCGGCGGCCGGCAGGTCCGCGGGGTGATCCGCGACTGGGCACACACCGCGCGGACCGGCCGTTTCCCGGAGTTCGACGGGGTCGACACCGAGGCGGCAGTGGGCCGGATCCGCACGCCCGTGCTGGCCATCAGCGTCGAGGGTGACCAGTACACGCCGCACCCCACGCTGGACCGGCTCTGCGCCAAGCTCACCGCCGCCGACGTCGCCCGCGAGCGCTACCACGCGCCAGGCACCACGCTCGACCACTTCACCTGGGTACGCGCCGCCGCGCCGCTGGCCGCCCGGATCGCCGACTTCACCGCCGGCCTGCCGCCCCGCTGAGGTGCTCCCACTGCCGGCGCGGTTTCCGGGGAATAACGCCTGCTCACCTGGGTAGTCCGGGGCGCTGCATTCGGCGGAGGGAGACCAGATGTCTGACAGTCACACCACACTGCGCTCCATGCACGACCTGGGCCTGGCGGCCTGGTTCGGCGGTTCCCTGATGGGTGCCTTCGGCGTCAACGGGGCCGCGGCCCGCATCGACGACTCGACCAAACGACTTCCGGTGGCGGCCACCGGCTGGGCCCGGTGGACCCCGGTCAACGCGGCAGCCATCGGCGCGCATCTCGCGGGCGCGGTCGGTGAACTGGTCACCGAGAGCCCTCGGATGGCCGCCCAGCGGGGTGTCGGGCGGGCGAGCACGGTGAAGACCGCGCTGACGGTCGGCGCGCTGGCCGTGACCGGCTACAGCCGGCTGCTCGGCAAGCGCCTGGAGCGGGGCGGCATGCCCTCGGTCGAGGGCGTCACCGAACCGAACCAGCAGACGCCGGTGGAGGTGGCGTCCGCGCAACGTCAACTGAAGATGCTCCAGTGGGCGATCCCGGCGCTGACCGGCGCGCTGATCGTGGTCACCGCGTACATGGGTGAGCAGCAGAAGCCCGGACAGGTCCTGCGCGGCATGCTCGCGCGGGGAATGCACGCCCCGGGGACGGTCGGCAAGGGTGCCGCGCGGATCGCGGCGATGAAGGCGGCCCGCCGGCACATGGCGATGTCGGGTCGCTGACCTACCTACCGGGCCGTTGACAGCCGGGGCCTGCCGGACCGCCGACAGTGGGCGGCGGAGAGGACCGGCGGGGACGCATCCAGCAGCGAGGTGGTCATGGGCAGCAGGGACAGGCAGGACCGGGGCCCGCAGAAGGCCGGGCCCTGGGGGACCACGGACGGCTTCGACGCCGACCCGCCGTGGGGCGCCGGTGAGGATTCGCCGATGAACGAGGGCAGCGAGGATTCCGCCGTACCCGAGGGCCGGCGCGGTGAGCGACGAGCCGGTGAGACACCGGCCGGGCACCGGCCCACCGGCCGGCACGGGTTCGGCTCGGTGGAGCCGACCGCCACGCCGGCCGCCGGTCCCGGCGCGCCCCCGGACCCGGCACCGGCCCGGCGTCCCTTCCCCGACGACGTGGCCGACGAGGACCTGCCGGACAACTCGCTGGAGGAGACGACAGGCATGCGACCGGAAGGGGTGTCCCGAGGCTGACCCCGGGCACCGGTCAGGACGAGACGGTGTGCACGGTGAGCAGCCCGGCGAGGTGTCCGGCCCAGGCGGTGCTGTGCCCGTGGAACACCGCCTCGCCGTCGAAGCAGGACGCGTGCCGCAACTCGACGGCGGCCCGCCAAGGCCGGCAGCGGGTGGCCAGCTCCGCGATCCGTCGCCGGGCCGCCTCCCCCCGGGCCAGCCACGATGGAAACTGCACCAACACCGCGCCGTGACCAGCGGGTTTGATTCGGCGTGGGACGGGCAGGCGGCATTCGGGAACGCGACGCGGGACGAGGGGGTATCGCATGCGTGCGCTGCGGCTGCCAGGCTGGAAGACGCAACCGGAACTTGTCGACGTCGACGAGCCGACGCCCGGCCCGGGTCAGGTGGTGGTGAAGATCGGTGGGGCCGGGGCCTGTCACTCCGACCTGCATCTGATGCACGACTTCGACGCGGGTGCGGTGCCGTGGAATCCGCCGTTCATCCTCGGTCACGAGAACGCCGGTTGGGTGCACGCGCTGGGCGCGGGCGTGACCGGGCTGGAGGTGGGCCAGCCGGTCGCCGTCTACGGGCCGTGGGGTTGCGGCGTCTGCGCCCGCTGCCGGGTCGGTGCCGAGAACTACTGCGAGAACCCCGCCGCCGCCCCGGTGCCCGGCGGTGGCGGTGGGCTCGGTCTGGACGGCGGCATGGCCGAGTACGAACTGGTGCCGGCCGCCCGGTTCGTCGTACCGCTGCCCGACGGGCTGGACCCGGTCCGGGCGGCACCGCTCACCGATGCGGGACTGACGCCGTACCACGCCATCCGCCGGTCCTGGTCCAAGCTGCCGCCGGGCAGCACCGCCGTGGTGATCGGTGTCGGCGGGCTCGGGCACATCGCGGTGCAGATCCTCAAGGCCACCACTGCGACCCGGGTGATCGCCGTGGACACCCGTGCCGAGGCGCTGCGCCTCGCCGAGGAGGGCGGCGCCGACCTGACGCTGCGCTCCGGTGCGGACACCGCCGAGGAGATCCGTGCGGCCACCGGCGGTCGCGGGGCCGACGTCGTGCTGGACTTCGTCGGCGCCGAGGCCACCATGCGGCTCGGCGCGGCCGCCGCGCGCACCCTGGGCGACCTGACGATCGTCGGGATCGCCGGCGGCACCCTGCCGGTCAACTTCTTCTCGGTGCCGTACGAGCTGAGTATCCAGACGACCTACTGGGGCAGCCGGCCGGAGCTGATCGAGGTGCTCGAACTCGGCGCCCGAGGGCTGGTACGACCCAAGACGACCACGTACGGACTGGACGACGCGTTGCGCGCGTACGCCCAGATGCAGGACGGCACGCTGGAGGGTCGGGCGGTCATCGTGCCCTGACCGACGCCCGTAAAGTGATCATGTGGTCGCCGCGCTGGAGCTCTACCTGGACACCGCCGCCAGCCGCCGGATCCGGGTGCTCTGGGACGCCCTGGAGGCCGAGGGCGTACAGAGCATGCGCTCGTTGCTGGCGCAGCGGCACCGCCCGCACGTGTCGCTGGCGGTCGCACCCCGCCTCGACCCGGAGCAGGTCGCCGCGGCGCTGGCCGGCACCACGGTGGCCGCGCCGCTGCGGCTGTCCTTCCAGTACGCGGGCCAGTTCGTGGGTCGGGTGCTCTGGCTGGGCCCGGTCCCCACCCCGCAGTTGCTGGCGCACCATCGCCAGGTGCACGCCCGGCTCGCGGCGGCCGGCATCACGCTTGTCGAGCACTATCAGCCGGACCGGTGGGTGCCCCACTGCACCCTGTCGATGCGGGTGCCGAACGCCTTGATGGCCGCTGCCGTCCGCCGCGAGCCGGGCGTGCACCTGGCGATGGTGCGCCGGCAACTGCGGGGTGGGGACCGGGCCCAGCCAGAGCACCCGACCCACGAACTGGCCCGCGT
>NZ_POTX01000307.1 GCF_003236305.1 Micromonospora endophytica
GCCCCCACCAGGCCCCCCACCTGTCGCCCCGCCGGTGTCGGGTCCGCCGGTCGGGTACGCCGGCGCGCGACCGGAACCGGGGACCGGGCCGACCGGCGGCGCAGCCGCCGCGCCGGGGGTGCCGGGGGTGACGCCGATGGTGTGGCCGAGCTGGTCGAGGCGCTGGCCCTGGGCGGTGAGCCGGTGGTCCAGGGAGGCCACGGCGGCGTCCAGATCGCGGCGGCGTTGGGCCTCGGCGGCGGCGCCCTGTTCACCGGCGCGCTGCTGGCTGGCCAGGTGGCGGGCCAGTGCGGCGTACTCCTCGAAAGTGGACACGCTCACTCCTGCCCGTCGGAAGAGTGTTCGTCGCGGGCGAACGGCACGATCAGTCGTACCCGCTGGTCGTGCCGGTCGACGAGCAACGCCCGGTCGGCGCGGGGAGTGTATGCCAGGTCGTGCACGCCCAGGTGCAGGCCGAGGTCGGCGCCGGGCACGTTCAACGCGACAAGGCAGGCGATGTCGTCGCGGTTCTGCGTGCCGCCGAGGTCGTCGGCGAGCCGGCGCAGCCCGCGCCACCAGCCGAGCAGGTGCACCCCGTGACCGGGGCCCTGGCGCAGCAGGGTACGCAGGTCGTCGTGGCCGGAGCGGAACGTGCTGGGGTCGCTCTCGGCGAGCAGTCCGGCGGCGGCGTCCATCCCGAAGACCACCAGATACGTGCGCCCCGACGACCCGGCGTCAGCCCCGGAACCGGCGGCGGTGCGGCCGGTCGAGGTGCTGGCGAGCAGGCCGATGTTGGCGCGCAGGGCGACGGTGTCGAGGCGCTCGACCAGGTGCCCGGCGGCGGCCAGCGCGGCGGCGGTGTCGTCTGCGGCGGTGTCGGCGGCGGCGACCAGGGGCGCGAGCAGGAAGGCCGCCTCGCCCGGGGCGTGCTGCCGGGCCAGGCTCAACGTGGCGGCGCGCAGCACCTCGGCGCCGGTGGCGGCGGTGCCGACCACGGCCAGGTGCCGGCCGGGCGCGGTGTCCATGATGAACAGCGCGGTGGTGCCGTCCACGTCGACGGTCCGGCCGACCAGGGCGAGGGGACGCCGGCCGCCGGGGCGCAGCCCGGTGAAGGTGGCGTCGTCCTCGACCCGGGCCGTGTCGAACCCGCGGAACACCGACGGGGATCGGGAGCCCGCCGGGCGGGCCTGCCACAGCTCGTGCCGCAGCCGGGTCAGCTCACCGGCGGCCGCGGAGGCGTCCGGGAAGCGGATCACGGTGTTCGCGCCGGGCGCGCCGGCGGCGGTGTTGACCACTGCCGAACCGACCGGCAGGGTCGCCGCCGCGTCGTTGAGCTGGTCGAGCACTCCCCCGCCGCCGGGCAGCGCCACCCGCAACGCGAACTGCCCGAAGACCGCTTCGGCCCGGCCGTAGAGCGCCTCGATGCCGGTCGTGCTCTGGCTGGCCAACACCAGGTGTACGCCGTACGAGCGGCCCTTGCGGGCCAGCTCCTCCAGCAGGTTCACCGCTTCCCTGGCGATCGGGTCGTTGCCGGCGAGCAGCACCTGGAACTCGTCGATCACCGCGACGATGCGCGGCACAGTGGTGTCGGCGGGCAGGTCGGCGAGCTTGGTGACGCCGTGCCGCTTGAGCGCGGTGGCTCGCCGGTTCAGTTCGCGCCGCAGCTCACGGAGCACGGCCACGCCGTACTCGCGGTCGCTCTCGATGCCCACCGCGCGGGCGTGCGGCAGCCAGGACGGATCGCGGCCGGTGGGGACGAACTCGGTGAAGCTCACCCCCTCCTTGAAGTCGAGCAGATAGAGCTGCAACTGGGCAGGGGAGTAGCGGGCGGCCAGCCCGTAGAGGACGTCGAGCAGGAAGACGGTCTTGCCGGCGCCGGTGCGCCCGCCGACCAGCCAGTGCGGGGTGGCGTCGTCGAAGGCCATCGCGAAGGCGTCCCGCCCGGCCCGGCCCACCACGGTACGCAGCCCGGCGCGGGCCGAGTCGGCCCACCGCTGGGCGGGCAGCAGGTCGGCGAAGTCCACCGCACCACCACGCCGGGCGGCGGCGCCCAGGTGGGCGGCGAGGGCGGCGACCGAGCCCGGCGGGGGATCCCCGTCGAGTCGTACCGGCGCGGCGAGGCCGCTGCCGTCGGTGCTGAACGGCGCGTCGGGTGGATCGCCGACGTGAGCGTGTCCGCCGGTCAGCCGCAGCGTGGTGGTGGCGCCCAGCCGGGGCGACGGATCGGTGGGGGTGCCCGGCGACCAGCCGGCGAGCAGGACACAGACCGCCGCCGCCGGCCCGGCGTGGGTGAGCGCGGCGAGGCGGGCCGCCTCCCGGGGCGAGCCGACGGCGGTGCTGACCACCACCAGCAGGTCCTGGTCCGGGCGTACGGCCTGCTGGGCGGTGCGGGCGTGCCGTTCGGCGGCGTCGAGCGCGGCCGACACCTCCGCCTCGGTGGTGGCCGGCGGGTCGATGACGCCCGCGTCGAGCAGTGGGCGCAGCGGGCCGAAGGTGGCGCCGAGAGCGGCGGTGTCCAGCCCGACCACCCGTACGCCACCGGGCGGCGCGGTGGCCAGCAGCCGCAGCACCAGGGCCCGCAGCAGACCGGCCACGGCCGGGTCGCGGCCGTCGGCCTCGATCGCCAGGTGACGCCCGCCACCGAGCGGCAGCAGCACCGGGAAACCGCCGCCGGCGGTGGTGGCGGCACCGACGCGTACCGGCACCGGTTGGTGGGCCAGCGGGGTGCCCGGGACGGGGGTGGCCAGCGCGTCGCCGACGCGGGCCAGCCGGGCGACGATCTCCGGATCGGTTGCCGGGGTGTCCGGGGTGCCGGCCGCGCGCATCGCGTCGCGGGCGGCGTCGAGGTGCGCCCGGGCGGCGTGGTGAGCGGCGACCGCGTGCCCGTACACCGACGCGAGCCTGCCCAACCTCTGCCCCCCACCGCCGAGCGCCGCCTGGTCCGCAGAAACCATAACGGACGGCCGTGGACCGGCACAGTCGGCGAACCGCACGTGTCGGCCACGCTGACCGGTGGGTCAGGGTACGGGCTCGCAAATGGCCGGGGCTGCCTCGTCGGCGTTGCCACAGTGGAACACCTCCACCGCCTCGGCCGCCAGGTCAGGCACCCGCTCCACCCGCATCAGCGAGATCCGTTTGTCCAGCGGCTCGCCGGAGTCGGGTTGGTAGCGGATCAGCCCGGACACCCCGCGCTGACCGACGCCGGTGTTCTGCCGCAGCACCTCGGCGTGCACCCCGCTCGGGTTTATCGATCGAGGCTCCCAGCGGCTGCGGGGGCTGGTGTGGTGCAGCCGGGCGGCGAGGCTCTCCACCGCGCGTACCATCATCATCGCCGCGTCGTAGGCGAGGCTGACCCGCTCGCCGACCGGCTGTGGATCTTCCGGGCGGCAGCGCGGCGGGTCGAGCAGGTCGGGCGCCTGCACCAGCGCGAGGAAGCTGGCCCGGGCGTCGTCGCGGCGCTGTTGGGCCTCGCGCAACGCGGCGCAGGTCGCCAGGGCGGCCTTCGACACATAGGTGACCGGGATGTTGCCGGGGCGGCGGTACGCAGACTCGGGTTGGCCATGTAGCGGTTCACCGAGTCGTCGGTGACCAGGTGTTTCGGTGGGTCGCTGCCGCAGGCGCGCAGGGCCCGCAGGAAGCCGTCGAACTCCGACCACCGGCCGGCGTAGAAGAGCAGGCCCGGGTAGCCGCATTCGGTGGTGAGCGGGGTGCCGGTGCGCCACTCGGCCAGCCGGGTGATCCGCTCGCCGAGGCGCTGCCGCAGCCCTTCGACCAGAGTGTTGACATAGAGGTCGTCGTCGAGCGAGCTGTTCTCGCCGGTGGTGTAGTAGACGTGCGCCTCGTCCACCTTGAGCACCTGCCGGGCGTACGCCTCGACCATCCGTACCTGATCGGTGTTGGGTGCGGAGATCTGCAGGTAGAGCCGGGAGTTGGCGTCCATCCGGTCGGCGGACAGGGTGGGTGCGAGCACCGGCAGGCCGACCCGGTTGAGTTCGCGCAACGCCTCGGCGGTGCTGGTCCGGCTGTCCACCATGCCCACCACGCCGAGCACCGTCGGGTCGTCGCGGGCCAGTTCGGCGAGCATCGGCACGGTCTGGTCGGCGTGGCGCATCTGCCGGCCGCCGTTGGCCACCACGATGCGCAGCAACGCCGCGCCGTCGGTGCCCGCCGACTCCTGGAGCAGGGCCCGCTGGGCGGCCGCCATACCCTCCAGTTCCTCGCGTTCGGAGACGTACGACTCCTCGTCGTCGCGGGTCCGGTTGCCGGTCAGCGTGCCCAGGTAGACCAGGGTGAGGTACGGCTTGCGCCGGTCGCTGCGCCGCCACACCCGCTCGGCGTCGCGATTCTGGGCGAAGATCCGCCGTTGCACGGCGCGGAGCCGGTCCTGCCCGGGGTCGGTGTTGAACACGTGGGCGGCGCTGTCGCTGTAGCCGACGCACTCCCCCTCCACCACCCGCACCGCCACGTCACCGGTGAGCGACGGATGGCAGCCCGGCGCCCACCGCGTGCCGACCCAGAGGCCACCGGCGGCGACCAGGACCAGACAGAGTGCCGCCGGCAGGAACCGCCGCGACCACCAGGGCGGGTCGGGTGCGGCGAAGGCACGTACCGCGCCGCGTGGCGGTGGGCCGGCATCGGTGTCGTCCGGACGGAACACCACCCACCAGGCGGCGGCGCGGCGCAGCCGCCGCATCTCGGGCAACGCGTCGGACCACTCGTCGTACGCCTCGTCGGCGTCGCCGAGTGAATGCGGCTCGGGCAGTTCCGGCGGCGGATGCTCGGCCGCCACCACGACCAGCAGCGGGTCGTTGCGGCCGGTCTCGTTACGGACGTCGTTGAGCAGCCGGACCAGGACGTGACCGACGCCGCCGGCGGTGACGTGGTCGATCAGCAGCACCGGGTACGCGGTGCGCCGCCAGTCCGACGGCCGCCAGGGCCGACGACGGTACGCCTGCCGCAGGTCCTCCAGGAAGGCGTGCAGCAGCAGCTTGTTCACCTGGTCGGGTTGTTCCCCGTCGCGCCAGCCGGCAGTGAGCCGCTCGGCGAAGCCGAGGAAGGTGACCGACTGCCGGGGCGCGAGATACTGCTGGCGCATGAACCACCGGTACGGCCGGCCGACCAGCGGCACCCGGCCGGAGACGGCGACCCGGAAGAGCACCCCCGGCACCACCCGGCGGGCCAGCCAGAGCAGCACCTGCGTGGCCAGGCTCACCACGTCCGAACCGGTGGGGGTCGCCTCGCCGCCCGCGGTGCGGGCCTGTCGGTCGCGCAGCCGGCGGAGCAGGGTCGCCCGGCCGTCCTCGGCATCGTGGTCGAATCCCTGGTGCATCAGCCAGTCGGCGAGCCGATAGTGGCGGAATCGCAGCCGTGCCGTGCCGAACGCCTCCAGGCAGAGCTGGCGGTGCAGGTCCCGCAGCAGCATCGGTACGTCCACCCCGGGTGGGCACGCGGCGACGTCGAGCACCGCGTGCGGCACCCGTCGCCGTGGCCCCTGGCCGAGGAAGCGGCGCAGCAGCGGCATCGGGTCGCCCGCGACGGCGGTACGCACCAGCCAGATCACCGGCAGCCGGTGCTCACCTCGGCGAGGTCGCCGCAGCAGGCGCGTGAGCAGGGCGAGCAGCTCCAGCCCCCCGGCGGGGATCCGATCCCGTACCGGTGGGGCCGGCGGTCGGCCGGTCGTCTCCCTCATGCCCACCCCCGACAATCACGGACAGTGCACAGTGGTCCGCCCAGTGTGGCGAACGCCGGCAACGTCCGTCATCGCGCTGGCAACGTACCTGCCCACAAAGCCGACTGGCCGCAGGCGACGGGACCGGCGGTGGGCCGCAGGCGACGGGACCGGCGG